>NZ_VHSI01000002.1:0-412665 GCF_013048705.1 Vibrio sp. A11
AGAAGGTTTCAATTAATTTGTCCATGCTCTTTCCTTGGAGGTATCTGTTCCTTTTGGTCGAATGATCAGATCGGGGAACGAGCAATTAGTTCCTCTGCCAGCTCAGTTTCTTATCCAGAGTTCAGGTTATTAACGGCACAGGGTTTATTTATCGAAGGGCAATCACTGATTGACGCCAATCCAGGTCTGGCCGATTTAGCGAGTATGATCAATACCTTCGCCAACGCCCCTTTTGTTTATTTACCGGTTTTACTGGCTTTTTCCGCGTCACGTAAATTTGGCGGTAATCCTTTCCTTGGCGCAGCTTTGGGTATGCTCATGGTTCACCCTGATCTTCTCAATGGCTGGGGATTTGGTAGCGCTTCATTAACTGGTGATATTCCTACTTGGAATATTTTAGGCTTAGAAATCCAGAAAGTTGGCTATCAGGGCTCAGTATTACCGGTACTCGTCGCGACTTTTATTCTAGCTAAAGTAGAAAACGGGTTAAGAAAAATCATCCCCTCGGTGCTTGATAACCTATTAACGCCCATGCTGGCCATTTTTATCACTGGTTTCCTGACCTTTACTGTCGTCGGTCCTTTAACTCGTGATGTCGGATTCCTATTAGGCGATGGCTTAAACTGGTTGTATGAATCAGCGGGCTTTATCGGCGGCGCACTATTTGGCTTCGTTTATGCTCCATTTGTAATCACAGGTATGCACCATAGCTTTATTGCGATTGAAACTCAGCTTTTGGTAGATATCGCTATCACTGGTGGTACGTTTATTTTCCCTATCGCTGCCATGTCCAATGTGGCGCAAGGTGCTGCTGCCTTAGCCGTAGGATTGACCACCAAAGAGACTAAAATGAAAGGGATAGCGGTCCCCTCTGGCGTCACCGCGTTATTAGGTATTACAGAACCAGCGATGTTCGGGGTTAACTTAAAGCTACGTTATCCGTTTATCGCAGCGATTTGCGGTGCAGCCATCGCCAGTGCATTTATTACTTTATTTACCGTAAAAGCACACGCTTTAGGTGCGGCAGGTTTACCGGGTATTATCTCCATCAGTCCTGATAAAATTGGCTACTACGTGGTCGGCATGGTCATCGCCTTTGTTGCGTCATTTGCCCTCACCTTGTTGCTCGGTATGCGTGAAAAAGCAAAACTAGGTGCTCGTGCTAACGCGTAAGGTATCCCCCTTAACGGCAAAAATTATTAAGTCGCTTTGAACATCGATTACGCGACAAACCATCAACCGTTAATCTTACGCTTTGCCCACTCCTTGAGTGGGCATTTTTATTTATCCCACAGGGACTGATTGGATTGATTGTTATCTTAATGCTTGTTATAAAATCAATCAGTCTATCCAAGTGGCTTAAAATTGTCGCTAAAAGGGGACCTATCCAATAACCCTGTCGCGTTAAGTCGGCAGGATATGCACCACTATAGTCGGGGAGCCTTAAGGCTGAGATCGCATTGCGAGACCCGTTGAACCTGATTCAGTTAGCACTGACGTAGGGAACTATGGCAACCAATGACACAGCCTTCGCATACCACTAGCATCAATGTGTATACGATGATTTAGCTTCGACCATATTGGTCGTCATTGGTCAGTTCCTATACGTCATGTATAGGAGCCTGTCATGACCAACAGCTTGTCTGCTATTTCACCCATCCCAATCGTATTAACCATTGCTGGCTCAGATAGCGGCGGGGGCGCCGGGATCCAAGCCGATATCAAGGCCATTTCCGCCACTGGTAGCTATGCTTGTAGCGCCATTACCGCCATCACCTCACAAAATACCCTTGGAGTAACGGCAATTTTGCCGATTGCCATTGAACACATTGCCAGTCAACTGGATGCGATTTTTAGTGACTTTACCGTGGCCGCGGTAAAAATTGGTATGCTGGCTGATAGCCAGATTATCCATATCGTGGCTGAAAAACTCCGTCACTATCAACCAAAGATTATCGTGTTAGATCCGGTAATGGTCGCCACCAGCGGTGATGCGTTACTTGCCGAACAAGCCGTCAATAACTTAAAACAGCAGTTATTACCATTAGCCACGGTTATTACCCCCAACTTACCCGAAGCCGTGGTATTAACTGGCTGTCCGATGCCAAAACACGACCAGCAACTTGATGAGATCATCACCGCATTACAAGCTTTGCCAAGCCAAGCGGTGCTGCTTAAAGGTGGCCATTTTACTGCATCAGTAAATAGTCACGATTGGCTGATCTGCGGCTCGCAGGTAAGGTGTTTTTCAGGGCGAAGAATCCACACCAGCAATACTCATGGTACAGGTTGTACCCTTTCTGCAGCGCTCGCTTCTTACCTCGCGCAAGGCTTAAGCCTTGAGCAAGCCGTAACGCGAGCAAAGCATTATATCTCGCAAGCCATCTTACATGCTGACCAGTTACAGGTAGGTAAAGGCCATGGGCCTGTGCATCATTTCTATGCGCTTCACGGCAAAGTTCACACCGAACAGAAAAAATTGGAACCGGTTACAGAAACCGGTTCCAATTGAGTAAAAAACGATCTAGACTAGCCACAGGTTAAGCATGTTTCTAATAAGATGATTAAGGGGTAACCTATGACACAGTACAGTTTTCCGAAAGATTTTCTCTGGGGCGGCGCAGTGGCGGCTCACCAAGTAGAAGGTGGCTGGAACAAAGACGGTAAAGGCGTGAGTGTGGTTGATGTGCTGACTAAAGGGGCGCATGAAGTACCGCGAGTAATCACCGATAGCGTAGAATCCGATCAGTTTTATCCTAACCATGAAGCGATTGATTTTTATGGACGTTATAAAGAGGATATCGCGTTATTTGCTGAGATGGGCTTTAAATGCTTTCGCACATCGATTGCTTGGACGCGGATTTTTCCGAACGGCGATGAAGCCACACCTAACGAAGCTGGGCTGCAATTTTATGATGATCTGTTTGATGAGCTATTGAAATACGGCATTGAACCGGTCATCACCCTTTCGCATTTCGAAATGCCGAATCACTTAGTGAAACACTATGGCAGTTGGGCGAATCGCCAAGTGATCGACTTTTTTGTGAAATTTAGCCAGACCGTGATGGAGCGCTATCAGCACAAAGTCAAATACTGGATCACTTTTAATGAAATTAACAATCAGCGTAACTGGAAACTGCCGATTTGGGGATATTGTAACTCAGGGATGATCTACACCGATTACCCAAATCCTGAACAGATGATGTACCAAGTGCTGCACCATCAATTTGTTGCCAGTGCGCAAGTGGTCAAATTAGGCCATCAGATAAACCCTGATTTTAAAATCGGTAGCATGATCCACATCATGCCGCTCTACCCAGCTACTTGTCGTCCAGAAGACGTGTTGCTCGCACAAGAGCTGATGCGCGAAAAGTATCTATTTAGTGACGTTCAAGTACGTGGCTACTACCCAAGTTATTTGATTAAAGAATGGCAACGTAAAAATATCCAAATCGAAATGGCCGCTGGGGATGAGCAAATTTTACGTGAAGGCTGCGCTGATTACCTCGCGATCAGCTACTACATGACCAATATTGTCTCAACCCAGAAAGAGGAAGGACAAACCACCTCCTTGTTTGAAAATAGCCGTCTCAATCCATATCTACCCGCGTCAGATTGGGGCTGGCAAATCGATCCCGACGGTTTACGTGTTGCCTTATCTGAACTGTATGAGCGTTACCAAAAGCCAATTTTTATTGTCGAAAATGGCCTTGGCGCGATTGATGAAGTGCAAGCGGATGGTTCAATTAATGATGATTATCGAATTAACTATCTCAGCGAGCACATCAAAGCGGTGGCGACCGCCATTAACTACGATGGTGTTGAGGTGATGGGTTACACCCCTTGGGGCTGTATTGATTGCGTGTCTTTTACCACCGGTGAATACAAAAAACGTTATGGCTTCATCTATGTCGATAAGCACGATGATGGCACTGGGACCATGGCGCGCTCGAAGAAAAAAAGCTTTTACTGGTACCAGCAAGTGATTGCCAGTAACGGACAAATTATTTAATTGCATCGATACCCAAACCACTTGAAGTTGCCGCTAGGCGGCAAGTAGGAAGGGTATAGAGCTGAGATGAATAACACGCTACACTCACCTGCCCTTTGCACACTCAAGTAACAAAGGGCAGGATCAGTTAGGAGTAATTGTCGTCATGGCCACCATTAATGATGTATGTAAAGCCGCCGGAGTGTCTAAAGCGACGGTGTCACGAGTGCTGAACGGCAATGGCCAAGTTAAAGAGTCTACCCGCCAAGCGGTTCTTGCTACCATGCAACAACTCGGTTATCAACCCAATACCTTAGCGCAAGCGCTGGCCACCAATACCTCGCATGCGATTGGTTTAAGTTTGCCGCATTTTCAAAGCAGCTATTTTGGTAGCATTCTGCATCATGCCGAACAAGGGGCTCAGCAAGCAGGCAAAAAATTGCTGGTAGTCAATGGTAAAAATAGCGCCCAAGGTGAGCGAGAAGCGCTGCAAACATTGGCGAATCAACGCTGCGACACAATTATGATCTATAGCCGTCATTTAAGCGAAACCGAGCTGAGCCAGTGGCAACACGAACACGCCATTCCATTGGTCGTGTTGAATCGACGCTTTTCCACTTCAACATTAGCAAGCTTTGGCTTAGATCAAACTCAATTAGCTACCCTTGCTATGCAGCACTTATTAACCCTTGGCCATCGAGCGATTGCTTGTCTTACTTCACCGCTCAACAGTGAAACTGGGCAACTCCGCTTAGCCGCTTATCAGCAGCAACTCGCGCAATCTGATATTGAACCTAACCCTGATTTAATCGTCGCTGGCGATAATAGTCTTAGCTCGGGCTACCATGCTACCCAGCAGCTACTCACTCGTGGCGTAAACTTTAGTGCGATTTTTGCCTGTAATGATGATATGGCGATTGGCGCCATTCGCGCTTTACATGAGCACGGCCAGCGCGTACCACAAGATATTGCCGTGATTGGTATTGATAACGAACCCGCTGCCGCGTATGCCATTCCAAGTTTATCAACCGTGGCGCTGCCGATCGTCGAGTTAACTCAGGCGGCGACACAATGCGCGGTGATGCTTGCTAATAAGCAGCCAGTGACGTCGTTGCATCATACCTATCTTGGCCAGTTGATCGTGCGTGAGTCGTCACTGTCCGCTTAATTTTCAACGTGAAACGATCACATTGCGCCGATTAAATGATATAACCAAGGCTGCCTTTTGCACTATTGTTGATAAAACGCAAAGCAACACCTTGCAGGTCAGTCAATGATGGTCTTTTCACACTTAACTACCCTCCTAATAGTTAAGTTTTCTCTAAAGTAAGGAATATGTATGTCTGATATCGCAACCAGTATTGATGCCATTCAACCTATGGTTGAATCTTCTTCTGGCTCTATCTGGGGTTATGTGGTCGGTGGGCTAGTTCTTGTCGTGGCCGCTGGTTATTTTGGTTTTAAAAAGATTAACCAACCTGCCTTTGTGATCAAACAAATTCGCAAGCGCAACCGCAAAGAAATGCAAAAACAAGGGATAGAAAGCACCGAAGCGTTAGCCGATTTGGATCATTTGTTGGATGCCGTTCAGCAACACGCTATCGATAATGGCATGAGTGGTACGGCGATGGTTCAGCTGCTGGCACCCCTCAATGATAAAGCCAAAATCAACTCTGCTGCCGGTTTTTATCAGGCCATGGCTTATATTGCCAAAAGCATTAATCAGCCGCAGCTAGTGAAAAGCCTACAAAATAAATCTAAACAAGTGAAATCCAGCTCGCCACTGATGGCCGGACTACTGAAACGCGCTGGGGTTTAATTCTCGATTTCTGTGGCTTGCTATAATCACCAGCAGGCCATAGCAACAACCATTCAGTTCATTCGTATAGCTTAACTTCGTTCACACTTTTTCACTCTCCCTTCGATCTACGCCCTAAATTGCTGAGTAAGGGATGAGTTGCATTATCAAACCATTGTCTACCCTTAAGCGATTTCTTATTGATATCAGTTAGGTTTTAGACGATGCATCCAGAATATTCCTCTTCAAAAATTAGCGTTTATCAAGTATTTACTCGTCTATTTGGTAATACGCAAACCGCCAATATCCCTTGGGGCACAAAAGCGCAAAACGGAGTGGGTAAATTTAATGATTTTACGATGAAAGCCTTGCAAGAAATTGCTCAATTGGGGGCAACGCATATTTGGTATACCGGTGTTCATCATCATGCTCTAGTGGCCGACTATCGCCGGTTTGGCATCAGTGATGATCACCCAAGCGTAGTCAAAGGACGCGCAGGTTCGCCTTACGCGGTGAAAGATTATTACTCAGTCAATCCCGATTTGGCCGATAACCCCGCGCAACGTAACCAAGAGTTTTTGGCCTTAATTCAACGCTCACATCAGGCTGGCTTAAAAGTTATTATTGATATTGTCCCGAACCATGTGGCGCGACACTATCAAGGATTAAACAATCCCCCCGGCGTCGAAGACTTCGGACAAAGTGATAATACTCAACTTGAGTATGCAAGAGACAATAATTTTTATTACCTACCCAATCAGGCGTTTCAAATGCCCGATCTGCCCGACCACTTAGTGCCATTAGGGGGTGAAAATCATCCACTCCTAGCAGAGCCTTATCAAGAATTTCCAGCCAAATGGACCGGCAATGGCTCGCGGCAGGCCAAACCGAATGTAGACGATTGGTATGAAACGGTAAAGATTAATTACGGCGTTACCCCTAGTGGAGAGAAAGACTTCGCCGAACTCCCCGAATCCTATCGCTGGCTTTCTCATCAAGCGCATTTTACTTTTTGGCAGCAGCAGTCGGTGCCAAACTCGTGGCTTAAGTTTCGTGATATTGCCCTCTACTGGCTAGAGCAAGGCGTGGATGGGTTTCGTTATGACATGGCGGAGATGGTACCGATTGAGTTTTGGAGTTTTATGAACTCAGCGATCAAGCACGTTAACCCTAATGCATTTTTAATGGCCGAAGTCTATCAACCTGAGCTTTACCGTGATTATATTCAGTTAGGCAAAATGGATTATTTGTACGATAAAGTCGATTTATACGATGGGTTAAAAGCCATCATGCAGGGCAAAGCATCAACCGCGATCATTGGCAGCATTGAGCATCAAATGCGTGATATTGAACATCATATGTTGCATTTTTTAGAAAATCACGATGAACAACGCATTGCCTCGGCTGAGTTTGCCGGTGATGCTCAACAAGGGCGACCAGCGATGCTGATCTCTACCTGTTTATCCAGTGCGCCGACCCTAATTTATTTTGGTCAAGAGGTGGGAGAGCCAGGAGCGGAACAGGCTGGATTTGGTCAGCCGTCACGCACCTCTATTTTTGACTATATTGGCGTACCTGAGCATCAAAAATGGCTTAATCATGGTCGATTTGATGGTGGGCAGTTAAGTGATAAGCAGCGTCAGATACGTCAATTTTACTGCCAGCTACTCAACTTAGCTAAAAACAGTCCAGCGCTGATGGGCGATTATCACGATTTATACGCCGAGAATTGGCCACATTTTGCAGAGCAACAAGATACGCTGTTTGCCTTTGCTCGCTCTTGTCCTGAGCAAAAATTAATTATAGCGGCTAACTTTAGCGCCACGGAAAGTAAAACCGTACCACTGCATTTACCCCAAGAGCTGATTAAACATTGGCAATTGAGCGAGGGAGAATATGCCTTAATCGATCATCTCAACCAACAACCGCTCACACTGGTGGTAACGGAGCAGCGTAGTTATGTCGAGATAAATTTCAAGCCGCTTTCCACGCATTTTATTGAATTGAAAAGTATGAGTTTGCAAACTCAATAATCAACAATACTATACCCAAACCACTTTGAGTTGCAGATAGGCGGCAAGTGAGTTCATCCCCATGAGCATAGACAGGTTCTATGATTGGGGTGAACGAACATAGCCCCCTTGCAGCTTCAAGTAGGAAGGGTATATTAGCAATCAAGTAGAAACGATACCAGCCAGTATAACTCCTACTCTGGCTGGTATTCTTACGGCGATTACTCCGCTTTACTAAGCACAATCTGGCGCTCGGTTACCGTTTCTGCTTCACTGTGGCTGGGTAAAATGCCTAACGTATGTAAAAAGCCTTTTAACATAATGGCATAGATAAACATCATCGGCAGACCGGCAACCACACACAGTGATTTAATGGTCTCTATGCCGCCGCCTGCTAAAAATACACTGAGACTGATCAAACCAATGGCCGCCGCCCAAAGTAGCTTCACTCGATTATCCGGATCTCCATTCAGTTCAAGTTGATTGGTGGTTAACATCGCCGTAGCGACACTGGCGCTCGACATGGTGGTCAACATTAAGAAAAATTGGATGATTAAAAACAAAGCGAGGATCCAGCCACCGCCGGGTAAAGTTTTGATCAAAGCGACCACAGCGTAGGTTAATCCCCCTTCCACCATCCACGCTTGAACGGGTAAGCCACCTAGCATTTGCGCCCATACTGCATAACCACCGAAAATAGAGATGAAAAATGCGCAGCCTAAAGCGCCCATCGAAAGGGTATAAAGGATCACCTCTTGAATAGTACGACCGCGTGAAATACGGGTGATAAAGAGCCCCATCATGATCAAATAAGCGTAATACCAAAACCAATAGTATTGCGTCCAACCTTCAGCAAAGCCACTTTGCTGAACCGGATCGGTCCACAAAGACATTCTAAAAAAGCTATCTAGCATCACCCCTAATGAATCAGTAAAATTATTAACGATGAAAGCAGGCTGAGTGACCAGCAGAACAAACAGCGCAAACACAATCGCCAAGGTCACTGTCCAGTTTGAAATTTGATTAATGCCTTGATTAAAGCCCACTAACATCACCGCGACTAATGAGCTAACAAACAACGCAATAATAATCCCTTGAAGACCAAGGCTGTTATTGATCGCCAATAAATCGGCAACCCCAGTACTCACCAGCGTCACGGTTAACGCCAATGAGCTAGCAAAAGCAGCCAGCGTGCCAAAAATCGACAACAGATCAATACTTTTGCTGACCAGCGGATGATTGCCGACCACGGATGAACATAAACTCGACACTTTTAAAGTGCGCCTTTTCTGCACATAAAAAGCATAGGCAAAAGGAATCGCGGGGAAACAGTAAATTGCCCAGCCAGTGATCCCCCAATGGAAAATAGAATAGGTCACAGCCCAAGCCGCGGCTGGGTAACTATTCGCCTCGGCAAATAACGGCGGCGATTGTAGGTAATACATCGGCTCACCAATCGCCCAGTAAATCAAGGATGCACCAACACCAGCGGTGAATATCATCCCACCATAAGAAAAATTGCTGTATTCGGTTTTTTCATCACCCAGACGGATTTGGCCATGTTTGGAAAAGGCGAGCCAGAGTAAAAAGCCGACTAACGCCAAACTGGCTAGTTGCACCAACCAGCCAAACCAATGACTGACCCACGCCATCGCTTGTCCGGCCATGGCTTGTGAGTTGGCAGGATAAAGGGCTGAAACGGTCAGTAATACCAAGACCAAAATAATCGCCGGGAAAGCCAAGCCATAGTTAAGATTTTTCAAGCGCCTGCCTCCAATCCTGTAAAGCACGAATATGGGTTGGGGTAATACCGCAGCAGCCACCAATCACGGTTGCGCCTAGTTCATACCACTGCTTGGCAAACTCAACATAATCTTGCGCGCTGAACTCACGCATCGCCTGAACGGTTTGATTAGCCGCATGTTGCGCTTTAATCGGCGCAAAGCTATTGGCATACACCCCGATCTCGATACCGGTTTGATCTCCATTCAACACATTTTTCGCTTGCGAAATAGCATCCGCCATCACTTCAGGTACTGAACAGTTGAATAACATCCCTGCCCCTCCTGCCGCAGCAACTTGCTGAGCCGCATCCGATACCGACTCTCCAGAACGCAGCAGCGCCACATCGCCATCATCTTGCAAAGTAAACGAGTAATAACAAGGCTTACTTGATTGCCCTAAGACCTGTTGAATCATGCTCAACTCTTCTAAGCTAGCAATGGTCTCGGCAATCCAAATATCAACATAAGGCTCTTGAGCCGCATACAGGGTTTGGGTGATCGCTTGTGCTGGCTGCACTTGAAACAGATCGGGGCGATAGCTACCCATTGCTGGCGGAATTGAGCCTGCCACTTGCACGGCATGTGGCGCTTGCTGTGCAACCTCAGCGGCAATGTGCGCCGCTAAACGGGCTAATCTTGCACCATCGCTGCGATACAGTGCTTCGCCTAAATGAAAGGGCACGCAAGCATAACTATTGACGGTAATAATATCGGCACCACTATCAATAAAACTCTGGTGGGCTATACGAACATACTCTGGGGATTCAATCAGCGCTTGGGCACTCCATAGCGGCTGGGAAAACGGCGCGCCAATGCGTTTTAATTCGCGGCCCATGCCGCCATCAAGAAGGGTAAATGTGCTCATGATCTTGTATCCATACTGCTTTATTGGTTCAAGCATTGAAGCATACTGTGAGCAAGATCATAGTGAATAAGCTTCAAATACAACATGAAAAATTTTCAGGTTAGAGATTTGATTTAAATGGACATTTTAGAGCTAAAAGTCTAATGCTTGATCTTCGTTCAATATTTGCTTGGCCAATATGATTGACGGAGTCAATCATTATGTTAAATTCACCGCGAAACCCCCGTTTTATTTGCTGCGATAAAGAGCTTCTTATGATAAAAAAAATAATCCTAATTGCCGGACTAGCCCTTGCCCTACTGGGTTGTAAATCCGAAGATGATAGTGCTTTACGCGCTCAACAGCGCGCTGATGCTATCAGTAATGAAAAACGCGATATCGCCTACTATTTAAGTCAACATTATAATTTATATTCAAACTCACTACAAAGCACACTGAATAATGACTATTTAAGTGTTTCAATTGCCGATTTAGTGAGTGACGGCCAAAACCCAACATTAAGATCTCGTGTTAAACAAGCGGATGAAACGATTCGTACGTTACAAGGTATAGAGGCATTCACCGATGAGTTATTAGAGCTTCGTTTAGCTGACGGTACTATGCTCAAAGATCTACAACAAGGGCAACTGCCATTATTCGCCTTTGAACCCAAAGGTAATGAGCAAACATGGCAGTTTATTGAAGCATTTGATATCTATGGTAATACCCACCAACTGGATGTCTATCAGTTACCAAGTTTTCCTGTATTTGTTGTAGACAATAACAGCGCAAAATCGCTACAGGCAGGCTTACAAGCTATGCGTCAGGAATTGCAAAAATTGGGGCAACAGCCTATCAATCAATCTGACGATCTCCTGTCTACATCTCAAGCACGTAACCTCAATGTGTCGAATAAATCCGAAAGCCAACCACTTTCAACCACGGTATTGAAGAAAATTCGTCTTGAAGATGACAAAGAGCCTTGGATTTTAGGTAAAGCTGAGATTTATGCTCTCGTTACAGGCGTTGATCCTAGTCGTGATAAACCGACGATTGATGTGGTTGATATGCCTTATTTAGATTATGACAAGATCGATTACTATCCTAACCAAGTGATGATCCATTGGTCGCGCTATCGTTGGGGAGCGGTTGATATTGTATTAATGGAGCAAGACAGTGGTACCGACTACAAAGAGCTAGCCAAACTGTTAGTTGAAGCGGCAGAAAAAGTCCTACAGTCAATTCCTGATCTAGAAGCTCAAGGATATTCAGTGATTGCTAATATCACTGGTAAAATTATCGATGCTATCCCGAGCGGCCTGCTGACTAACGATGATGACTTTGTTGATGTTTTCTATACCATTCAACAAGACAAGCCTTACATCGACCATCCAGGAACAACCAATAACGCACTGGTCACGTTAGAGCCTTTAACCATTTACCCCACTCGTTAATCTCAGTATTTCGTTTCCCTAAAACCGAAAGCTTTGCTTTCGGTTTTTTGCTGCCATTTCATAGATATTTATGCGATTTATAATGGATAAATAATCATTACAAATCGCCATGCCGTAAATCAATAAGACCAAAAAACGTACAGTTTTATTTACTTAATAATCTATCAATATCATAAAATTAACCAACCATTAACAATATGGTAAATAAAAACAAACACATTTACCTGCCTAATAATAGCTTTATTAATAAACGGTAAAACTGGCGAATGACTGCCATTGTTATGATCCTTGATGGGTGGTATTCGCCACTAACATTTTACAAGGATAAAAAAATGTTTAAGAAAAATGTCAAACGTACAGTACTGGCTGGATTATTATTGCCAACATCAATCTCACTGGCAGTTGCATCTCAGCTCAAGGATCAAGAAGTACCGAGTTTTACCCCCTCTGTTGCTGTTGAAAATCATCAAACAGAACAACGCTATTTTGTTACCTACGTGCCTGGGGCAACCAGCGGGCCTATGCGGATGAGTCAAAACGGCTTAACGGAAACTGACTTCTCACTGCAAAAAGCCGCTGATATATTAAGCACAGAGCAAGTAACCGTAATCAATCACCTCGAGTCATTACATACTTCTGTGGTTGAAATGACGCCAAGTCAAGCTAAGCAATTGCTCGATAATCCTGATGTGGCGATGATCGAAGTTGATCCAATACGTTACTTATTCGATGCAGAGATTGAACCTTACGCACAGCAAACGCCATACGGAATCCGTATGGTACAAGCCGATCAACTCTCTGACGTCTATGCAGCTAATCGTAAAGTTTGCGTCATCGACTCGGGGTATCTTCGCAACCATATTGATCTACCGAGCGCTGGAGTCACAGGCAGCACTTTCTCTGGCCATGGCTCATGGTTCACTGATGGTAATGGTCATGGAACTCATGTCGCGGGAACGATTGTCGCTCTGGATAA
Organism: Vibrio sp. A11; assembly: GCF_013048705.1. NCBI lineage: Bacteria > Pseudomonadati > Pseudomonadota > Gammaproteobacteria > Vibrionales > Vibrionaceae > Vibrio > Vibrio sp. A11. The sequence goes on from NZ_VHSI01000002.1 coordinate 12,860, forward strand.
TAATGTGGGGGTCGTCGGGGTCTTACCGTCTGGCTTAGTCGGCCTACACAACGTAAAAATTTTTAACGATTCCGGTGTCTGGACTCGTGCTTCGGACTTGATTCAAGCTATCCAATCTTGTCAAAGCGCAGGCAGTCATGTGGTGAATATGAGTTTGGGTGGTAGCCAAGGCAGCGTAACCGAACAAAACGCAATGCGTAACTTTTACCAACAAGGGATGCTCTTAGTTGCTGCAGCAGGTAATGATGGAAGTGGCCGTTTTTCCTACCCAGCTTCCTATGACGCGGTAATCTCAGTAGCAGCGGTTAACTCAAATGGCAATCGAGCTAACTTTTCACAGGCCAATTCACAAGTTGAACTCTCGGCACCAGGAGTTGGGGTACTATCAACTGGTAATAATGGCGGCTATTTAAGTTATAGTGGTACTTCTATGGCATCACCTCACGTTGCGGGTGTCGCAGCGCTGGTTTGGAGCCACTTCCCACAATGTCGACCAGAGCGAATCCGTCAATCCTTGAATCAGACTGCTTTAGATCGAGGGGCTGCGGGTAGAGATAATCTCTACGGTTGGGGGATTGTTCAAGCGAGAGCCGCCTATAACTGGCTGTCTCGTAATGGCTGTTAATCTCTAATATTAATAAAACAAACAGGGTACTGAGTACCCTGTTTGTTATTTTCCAGAGACAAATCTAACCGTCTAAATTAATTTGTTTGATCAATTCTTCTTGTACACGGTCTGCTTCAGATAAGGGAATTTGACACGTTCCAGCAGCATGATGACCGCCGCCACCGTATTTGAGCATTAACGCACCAACATTGGTTTTGGAACTACGATCAAAAATCGATTTACCAGTAGCAAAAACAATATTCTGCTGTTGAAAACCCCACATTTTGTGAATCGAAATATTACAGTGAGGAAAGAGCGCATAAATAATGAACCGATTACCAGCGTAAATCACCTCTTCATTGGTTAAATCCAATAAAACAAGATTGCGATAGACTTTTCCACAACGTTGAATCTGTTCTTTAAATTTGACTTCATGCTCGCGATAAAGCTCTACCCGCTCCTGAACATCAGGCAGAGCCAAAATTTGCTCAATACTTTGGGTACGACAATTCTCAATCAAATTCATCATTAAGTTATAGTTGGATACTCGAAACTCTTTGAATCGGCCGAGCCCAGTGCGAGCATCCATCAAGAAATTTAATAAGTTCCAACTTTGAGAATCGAGCACTTCATCGCGAGTAAATTGAGCCGAATCGCCTTTATCAACCGCCGCCATCATCTCTATCCATCGTTCTGGAAATACGGACTTCCCCCCATAATGATCCCATACTACACGCGCGGCAGAAGGTGCATTCGGGTCAATAACATGATTAGGTCGAGCGCCTTGATTACGAATGGTTTCTGATAAATGATGGTCAAACACCATATGCGCTTCTTTAACATAAGGTAAATTGGTAACAATATCGTGTTCGGTAATCTCTATCAGTCCATCTTGCATATCTTTCGGGTGTACAAACTTAATCTCATCAATCAACTCAAGCTGTTTGAGCAATACAGCGCACACCAAACCATCAAAGTCACTTCTCGTGACTAAACGGAATTTTTGTTGTTGTGACATGGCTAATTCCTTTATCTATTTTTTGTTATTCAACGGTGAAGAAACCGGAAAAATAAATACAGCACTCTTTAATATCATCGAGCTTAATAAAGCTCACCAATGATTAAAAATCAAATGAAACACTCTCTATCTGTTTATAAATCGACCCTCTTATGAGGGTCAATATGATTAATAGGCTTATGCATCAACTTATTAAGTTCGAATATGTTTAATCGCAGCATTTAAATCATCAACATTGTGCTGCAAATCCCTAACCACTGGACCAAGTTGATTGATGGCAATATTCATATCAGAAGATAGTGATTTAATATTACTGAGATTACTCGATATCTCATCACTCACTGTTAACTGCTCTTCCGTTGCCGAGGCAATAGAGGTATTAAGCTTATGGATTTCAATGGCCGAGTTTTGTATGGTACCCAATGCTTCAACATATTCGTGCGTGTCGATTGCATTTTATCGGCACTGGAACGAATGGTTTTGGTAGACTGCTCTGCTTTTTCTTGCAGCGCAGAAATCATGGTTTCAATTTCACCCGTTGACTGTTGAGTTCGCTGGGCAAGAGAGCGAACTTCATCAGCGACCACCGCAAACCCACGCCCTTGCTCACCGGCACGAGCCGCCTCAATCGCCGCATTCAATGCTAGTAAGTTGGTTTGTTCGGCAATAGCCTTAATGACGTCAAGCACATTACCAACATTATTCGATTCATTAGCCAATTGCTGAATCACCTCAGACGTTTTGGTAAATTCGCTTTCCAGCTCACCAAACTCATGAGTCGTTTTATCAAATACCTGCTTACTGGTACTGGCTTCTTTTTCTGCACTACCGGCGTACTGCTCAGCCATCGTAGTACTTTCAGCAACGGTAGACAGTGCCGAGGTCATCTCTTCCATAGCGGTAGCCGCCATTTCTAGCTCTTGGCTCTGCTGATTCGCCACTTTTGCATTTTGCTCAGTCACATCACGAATCGTGTCTGAGATAGCAGAGATAGTATGGTTAACTTGGTTAATTTTGGTAATGGTCGAAGAATAACTAACCAAGACTTTGTTGATAGTCGAACCAATGATCCCGAGTTCATTATTACTCTTATCATCCACTCGTAGGGTTAAATCTGAATCCTTATCGACTTTTTGGAGCAAGGTTGCCATGCTGTCTATCGGTTTCACGACCTTACGATTGACAATGAAGTAGCCAAGAATGGCAATCACAAAGACAATCACTAATGAGATATTACCGATCAACACCGTATTTTTTACTTTCTGTGCGGCCTCATCCATCTGTTGACTGGTACGATTCTCCAGTTCAGTAAAAAACTTATCAATTGGAGCCATGATTTTGGCTTTTTCTTGATGGTATTGATTACTGTGTAATAACTCGATGGCCATATTACGATCCGGCGCTCTTCTGACGGTATAATTCCCACTCGCATCAGCAAACAGTCCTTTAACCGCATTCATGGCTTTGACTTCCATATTGACTAAGGCATCGGAGTTAGCTTGAGCTTCTCTCAGTAAGCGAAACTCTTGTTCAGTAAAGCCTAAATCACTCATCATTTGATTAAGCGAAATAGCCTTACCATCTCGTTTAGGTTTTTGACCATGTTGTAAAACAAGATCCCAATAAATGGTGTGGTAATTTTCTGGGCGGGGTTTGTTCCCGTTACGAATATCTAAAATATCCATATACATTTTTTCGTACTTTTCATCACCGGTGACGACATAAGTACGTCCTAAACGGGTTAAATCATCAGAGCTTTGACGAAGTTCATCTGCCGCTTGATAGGATTGGTAACGAACTTGCGCCATATGTTCGACTTGGTGCATTAATCCATTAAGCTGTAGTACGGTCAATACACTGATAATAATACCCGCACCAATCACAGCAAATACGAGCTTCATAGTATTGTTGATAGTCATAACACTGCCTCTTTGTCTTTATCAACGAAAATAAATTAAGCCGTATTGTTTTTATTATTACTATCAGCATAGAACAGGGGGATAACTTATGAATGGTTTTTTTTTGTGACTTGTGAGAAAAAGACTGAACGCTTTTGGAACACACTTTCTTTACCATAGGTAGCGACAGGAAGGCATTAAGGAATAAAAATAACTCGTATGTTTGTGGGTAATGGATAAACTAAACAAAGAAAAATCATCAACCTAAGACTGAACACCACATCGAGGCTGTCACTACCATGAATACTTTTACCTATTACCAAAGCCCTTTTGGAGTCATGACGCTACAGGCTTGTCGACAAGGATTATTGGGCGCTTGGTTTGCTACCGAAACCACCATGCCAACAGACTTAGGTATCGAGTCCGCACACTGCCCGCTACTTATCGATACCATACAACAGCTAGAGGAATATTTTGCTGGCCAGCGCACCCAATTTTGTTTGCCTTTAGCCGCCACAGGAACACCATTCCAGCGATCGGTTTGGCAAGCATTGGGCAAAATTCCTTATGGCGAGACATGGAGCTATCAACAGTTGGCTGAAGCAATCGGTAACCCGAAAGCCGTCAGAGCGGTAGGATTAGCCAACGGAAAAAATCCACTTTCCATTATCGTTCCCTGCCATAGAGTGATTGGAAAAAATGGCAAACTAACGGGCTATGCGGGAGGTATAGAGCGCAAAGCAGGCTTATTAGCATTAGAAAGAGGCGATTAAGTACTGGGTACTAAAGCGCTCTCAGTATTACTTTTGTTCAGCTTCTAGACGCTCAATCTGCTTGTACATCTCATCCGCTTCAAAGGTGAGCTGCGAGTAAGTACGAATATCCCCTTTTCTCTGCGCCAGCATCGCATTTTCGAGCTTCAGAGCATGTTGCTTTCTGAGCTTTTTGGTTGGGTCAGATTTAAATATTGAAAACATTAAGCCATTCCTTGATTTGGTAATTGTTCACTATCAAGTTCTACGTAGGATCTATTACCTTAGATCATTGATATAACATAACGTTTAATGACGCTAACGGTTTCTAAAAATACAAATCGTTTAAGAAGAAAAAAGCGTTCGCAACGCATTGTGCTGCTAACGCCTTAAGTCAAGATAAGATGATGGATGATACGTCAATTAGTGCTGAATTTTACTCGTCATCAATATCACAATTAGTACAACTTTGTAGGGCGATTTCGTGTTCAAAGTCAATCGACTCGCTACCCTCGACCAATAGCTCTGCGATCTCATCCGCCACTTCTTGCTCATCTTCGGCTTCAACTTGATCAGCAAGCTCTTCTTCAGAGTAACCAAAGAAGTTAAGCAACAAATAATCACGCGCTTCGTCTTTCGTGCACGTCACCTTAACCGAAAGATCCGGTTCGATGCTGTCTTGCGCCGTGATTGTCGCCACTTGTGCTAATACGTCCTCTTTCATCGTTGCCGTTAACCAACCCAAATCAGTACTCACTGTGGTTTTTTTACAGTTAAAACAAGGGAGTGGATGAAAGTAATATTGAAAATTAGTCATGGGTTATTTCTTCTTTGTTTGTTATCTAGCAAGATTATCCGCGTTTTGATAAAAAATACCATCTCTATATACCCAAACAACTTTGGCTACAGCTTTAAGCTGAATGGATAACAGACAGTTAAAATGACTAAAGGCTTGCGTTTCAGTGACGTCTCACCGCCCTTGCCTTATCTATAGTGCTGAAATTAACCTCTTTAACAACAACGTATTCATGCATGATTGGCATAAAAGCTAGACACTGTACACAACTTAACAAACTTACTTCTTTGGTCTAATTTACAGAACTCAGTATCATTTGTTACTGTAGATAAATATGAAATCTTAATCATATTATTATTTGGTCATATATCAAGGAGTGATGTTTATGACTTATGTTAGTCTGCGCCGACTTTCTATCCGTAATCGTCTATTTTTACTTACTGCCATCATTCTGGTCATGCTTGCCGTACCTTTTGCAATTACGGTCAAAGACTACCGAGCCGATCTGATGCGAGAAAAACAAACCCAAACACAGTACTTAGTCGAGAGCGCTTATACTTTAATGGAATATTATGCTCAGCAAGCAGATCAAGGCACACTTAGCACTGAGCAGGCACAACATGCAGCAAAAAAAGCAATAGCTCAATTACGTTATGGAACCAATGATTATTTCTGGATTAATGATACGCATCCCACTATGGTCATGCACCCAATGCAACCCCAGATGAATGGTCAGAGTTTACGCAATTTTAAAGACCCTAACGGAAAAGCCCTTTTTGTAGAAATGGCTAATATAACCCAGCAAAATCAACAAGGAGTCGTCGAATATCAGTGGCCAAAACCAGGGTCGAGTTATCCAGTAGATAAAATTTCCTATGTTAAACAATTTAAACCTTGGGGCTGGGTAATCGGCACAGGCATCTATGTCGATGATGTAAATGCGCTAATAATGGCTCGACTAAGTTCGATTGTTGTTTGGATCATTGGAACGCTAGTTCTTTTACTTGCCTTTGCCAGTCTAATTGGGCGCAGCATTACTCAACCTTGTGAGGAAACACTAGCTCGGCTCAAAGACATTGCTCAAGGCGAAGGCGATCTTACTCGCCAGTTAACAGTCACTGGTAAAGATGAACTGGCTCAAATTGGTGAGGCGTTCAATCTCTTCACTAATAAAATTCGCCATATCATCCAAAACATTACCCCGATCACCGAGAGTGTTACTGGCTCAGCGAAGGAATTAACCCAAGTAGCGCAAAACGCTTCAAGCAAAGCTTATGAGCAACACCAAGCTGTCGACACCGTTGCTTCCGCCATGAATCAACTACATGTGTCAAATCAAGAAGTTGCTCAATCGGCTTATCAAGCAGAACAATCGGCGCACAATGCAAATCAAGCTGCGAATCAAGGGCAACGAGTGATCACTCAAGCTTCAACCGAAATGCAATATTTGCGCGACCAGTTGACGCGTACCGAACAAGAAACACAAGCGCTAGCCAGCGAGACTCAATCAGTCAGCGCAGTATTGGAAGTTATACGCGGCGTAGCTGAACAAACCAATTTACTGGCACTGAACGCTGCCATTGAAGCAGCACGTGCCGGTGAACAAGGGCGTGGTTTTGCGGTGGTTGCTGATGAGGTACGGACTTTAGCAACTCGCACCCAAGCCAGTACCAATGAAATTGAGCAAATCATTTCTGGCCTACAAAAGAAAGCTCAAAACGTCTGTCAATCGATGACACAAACGCAACAGCAATCACACGTCACTCAGCAACAAGCAGAACAGGCGCAGCAAATGCTCAATGAGATTGAAACGCAGATTAAAACGATCTTGGCTTTCAACCAGCATATCGCTAGTGCAAGTAGCCAGCAATCTGAGGCCACCAATGAAATTACTCGTAATTTAACTCAGATTGCTGAGCATAGCACCCAAGCTACCGCACAAGCCAATCAAGTCGCTACCGCAAGTGAACAGTTGATGGAAAACGGTCAGCAACTAGCACGTAGTTTTGCTGTGTTTAAAACTTGATATTGTGGTATCTCTATGACGTGTAAGAGAGCTATAGTGCTTATCTTAATTATTGAACGCGGCTTACCCTTTAGGAGAACGGTATAATAGTCTCCAGAAATTAATGATAATAAATATCAATTGCATTTACAGAAAGGGGAAAGGTTCCTATAATCAGTCGCTTTAATAATAACGACAAAAGTAAATAGTTACCATGCTCACTGATTTTCCTATTTCTTGTAAAATAAGCTTAATCTCGTTGGTTGTATTCCACAGCATTCCTCTTCACGCGACTGAAAAAGCCGATGAATCCATTGAGGTGCTTGGTGTACGTTACGCCAAACCGATCACCATCGCTAAGCCCGCACAAACCACTATTGATTTTGATCAGATTGAAGAACAGCAATACGCCAACTTCGCAGAATTGGTTGGATCAGTGCCTGGCGCGACACTGGATGGTGGGGCACGCTCCGGAGGTGAACGGATTAATATTCATGGCTTCAGCGACCCTAGCGACCTTGCAGTGTACGTTGACGGTGCCCCGATCGGCTTTCAACAGTATCGCTATGGAACCTTCTTTTTTGATCCATTCTTAATTGGCGAAACAGAAATTATTAAAGGCACTCACGATTACCGAGCAATCAATGGTAAGTTTGGTGGGACCATTCGCGTTAAAACGAAAACGGTTGATGACCTCCTAGGCCACGGACAGAACTTCGGTACTCGTGTTTCTACCGGTTACAATACCAACGGTAATGAAAATAGCCAAACCTTAAGTGTCTACGGACGCACTGATACCGGTTTTTATTTCTTAGCGAATGGTTCAATCAAAGATTCTAAAGATACACAAGTGGGTGGTGGTGAAACGGTTGATTATTCAGCGTTTGAACAAAACAATCTACTATTGAAAACGGGTTATCAAAGCTATCATCATCAATTGAATATTATTAGTACACGCTACCGCGATGAGGGACGTAAACCTTGGGCTAACCGGCGTGGAAAAATGCCAGAAATCTCTGACTTCAACATCAAAAAATATGGTTCACTTGAAGCGGCACAGTACGCAAATACGGCGTATAATACTTACCAAGACAATACTACCACCTTGTCATACCGCTTTATTCCTTCTAATCCTTATATCGACTTCACACTAACCGCAGCGCGTTCCAAAAACGAACGTCATTGGGTGCGGCCAGATATTGCCTTTGAAAAAATGTTTGTTTCCGTTGGCAATTATGGGCACGAATCTTGGCTCAGTTATCAACGCGACTACTTAGATATTTCCAACCGATCGAGCTTTATCGATCATGAGCTGGTGGTAGGGCTACAATATGAAAAAACGGCTCGTCAGTCACTCGTTTATAATGCATCTTATAAAACGAAAGCAGAGAAAAACTATGGTTGGTATACGCCCTACTTTGAACCATCAGGTGAACAATCCACTTATGCCGTGTATGTTGCCGATCACTATCGCCTAAGCGATGCACTGCGCATTATTCCCTCATTGCGCTATGAGTACATAGAAAGTCAGGGTGAAGGTAACTCGGCACCCGATTACAATGATCCGAATGCCGGACATGATTACAGCAAAACTACACATCAAGGTTTAAGTCCTCGTTTAGAAGTGCACTATCAATCAACGCCAAATACGCTGCTTAATTTCTCTTATGCCTATGCGCTCAAAGCACCAACCATTGATGACCTCTATTCGGTGCAGTTTGCTCTGGCCAGCGCCCCCGCCACAGCACGTGATTTAAAGGTATCACGTATTCATGCTTATCAAGCAAGTGTCATTCACAATACCAAGGATCTCATTGGTGATAATAGTACCCTCGCCACAGAGTTGACGGTATTTTTCAACGATATCAATAATAACGTTAGCAATCGACAAGGGGTAAACTTAGACAAAGAAAGCGATAAGTTACAAAGCTGGAATACTAATCTCGATGGCTACACAATTTATGGTTTCGATTGGATTTCTCAATATCGTTGGCGCAATTTCTATTCTGACTTTTCAGCCAGTTATGCTCGCGGTAAAAATAAAGGCAGTTTAAAAGATTCGACGGGAGCCGATGAGAACCGCCCCAATGTACCACCTCTTAATATCAACCTAGGCATAGGTTATGAGTGGATAGACGGTTTACGCACTGGATGGAAGGTGCGCTGGTACGATGCTCAAAACAAAACCGAAAAGGACAGCATGTTATCTAACCTGCCCAGCAGTCAATACACATTGCAAGATATCTACCTTCACTGGGATGTCAAACCAGTCGCAGGGCTACGCACAGGTCTAGTGATAAAAAACTTGACTGACCGCTACTACGAGCCTTATTTGATGAATGGTGTACCCGCACTTGGGCGAGAAATTAAACTACACCTTAGTTATCAATATTAACTCCCTTTCCTGTTTTTCCGGATCTAAAAGAGAGAGCAACGTGGCTCTCTCTTTTAGATTGATTGCTTACCATCCGATGTGTGAATATTTTGAACCGCTTGTAAAAAGATAAAAGCTAACTAAGCGCTCCTGCTTGATCACGAGTGACAGCTGGCTTAAGTTTAACCATAATCCAAAGCGCACATAAACTTATAACACCCTTTGACGATTACCGTTGCCCATGTTCCTTTTATAAAGTGTGTTCTTTAAAACATTTTGATTTTATTTTTATGGGGTGGGCACACACTCTCCCATCTCTTTCTGTAGCCAATGCTGAAACTTAAGTTCAAGCTCTGACAGCATTTTCTCTTGACTCAGTAGAATATAGTTATATCCAGACTTAACAAATCCAAAGGGCGCAATAAGATTACCACGCTCAATCTCATCCACGACTAAAGGATAGGAGCCCATCACTGCACCTAACCCATCGATGGCGGCTTGGATACAGAAATAGAAATGAGCGAAAGATTGTACAGCATTATCTCTCATGTCATAGTGTCCAACACTCATCATCCACTCTCGCCAAGCATTAGGCCTAGTATGACTATGTAGCAATTTCACTGTGCTCAAATCATCCTGTACTTGCTGCCAATAATCGGGGGAGAACACCGGACCGACCCACTCCTCTACCAATGTAGTTTTTGGATATAAATACAAAGGCTCAAAATCATCCCGCCGAATTGCCATTGAAAGTCCTGTTGAACCGAGTGTCACAGGACCTCCCGCGGTCGAAAGTCGCACATCAGCATCACTCTCGTCATTGAAAGTAGATAATCTAGGCATTAGCCAACGCATGGTTAAAGTCGGTTCGCACGACACTTCTAAGCATCGATTTTTCTCTTGGACAAGCTTAGTTACGCCACTTTCTAGTATGGCAAAGGCTTGCTGAGTATGATCTTTGAGTATCTTTCCTTCTTTAGTAAGAAGTAAGTTCCGCCCTTGCTTATAAAACAAAGGTAAAGAGAGGTAATTTTCCAACACTTTGATCTGCTTACTGACAGCACCATGGGTAATATTGAGTTTATCTGCCGTTTCAGTAAAACTCGTCGAAAATGCAGCCACATGGAAAACATGAAAAGCTTTAAGATGCCTCATGTGTGAAATTTTCTCACAGTTACAAGAATTTGTTTCGATTATAGTCTGTCATTAGTTTTCCTACAATTGCATCATCAAAAACCATCAAAACAGGAACAACTATGGAGATTTTTAGTCTTGCCTTATTAGGCGTTCTTATTGTTGTGAGTCCAGGTGCAGATTTTGTCCTAGTGCTCAAAAATAGTCTCAATCAAGGTAGACAAGCAGGGATTTATAGCGCCATCGGGATCAGTCTAGCCATTTCAATACACATCGCCTACTCCATGCTTGGGATCAGTTATTTAATTTCACAGAATGAATGGTTATTTAGTTTGATCCGTTACTTGGGAGCGGCGTACTTAGTGTATCTTGGTTTAAAAGGAATTTTCAGTTCTTCCCACCAACCAGAAAACAATGCACCCCAATACACAGCTACTCAACAAGTTTGGCCATTTTTCTTACAAGGGTTTCTGTGCAATGTACTCAATCCAAAAACTATGTTGTTTTTCCTAAGCATTTTCAGCCAAGTCATCGACCCAGACTCAGCAACACAACATCTAGCCTTAATGTATGGGGGATACATGATTGTGCTACATGGTATTTGGTTTTCAATTGTCGCGGTCTTATTTACCTCACCGAAACTGCAAGCTTTACTGCTGGGTGTAAAGCATAGATTGAATCAAGCCTGTGGGATAGGGTTAGTGCTATTTGGAACCATATTGGGGCTGAAGACATAACGAGTAAACCGTGTTTTAAGGGTACTCTGGAAGTGATACAAACCTCACTAGAGAAGACTTATACCCAAACAACTTGGAGTTGCAGGTAGGCGGCAAGTGAGTGAGTCCCCATGAGCATAGATAGACTATGTGATTGGGGCGAACGAACGTAGCCAACACCCCTGCAGCTTCAAGTCGGAAGGGTATAGTGAGGTTTGTAGTCCCACGTTAATAATAACTACGTAAAAAATACCATTGTATCTTGTATTGTTTGAACGTAATTTCGGGATGATATTCAAGTAGACATAACTAGCTACATTGCCCTGATTCATAACAGATGATGGCTTGCTTAAGTTTTGCCATATCCGATGCGCACAGGTAAGGTTTGAGCGCCGCGAATTTCTCTTCTGGCCAATCGTACACTTTCAACGCCAGCAGCTCGTCAATCACGTTCGCTTGAAAACGATATTTGACCAACTGAGCAGGAGAGCCAACGACGATACTGTAAGGGGCAACATCTTTGGTCACAACGCTATTAGCCGCCACAATGGCACCTTCACCAATCTTAACGCCCGGCATGATCATCGCCCGCATGCCTAGCCATACTCCATCATACAAAGAGTGATAAAAATCACTCTTTGTAACCATATCAAAATCAAAACAGTTACCGTACAAATTTTCAGCTGTGCCACAATTTTGCCATTTACCGCCCTACACTGTTTGAATTTGATCAATGATTAACAATCAAAGCATTCACAATGACAATATCATTTATATGATGCGACTCAATTCAATAACAATAAGAGAAGCATCTAATGAAACCATCGTACCTTATTGCTTACGCTGCGCTGATCAGCGCCGGTTTTACTACCAGCGTGCAAGCTGACGCTATCTTGCATGCTTTTAACTGGAAATATAGCGATGTAACAGCCAACGCAGAACACATTGCCGCAGCGGGTTATAAAAACGTGCTGGTTTCACCAGCGATGAAATCCAGTGGCAACGAATGGTGGGCTCGCTATCAACCTCAAGATCTTCGAGTGATTGACTCGCCGATTGGTAACAAAACCGATTTCAAAACCATGGTGAATACCCTACGCAGTTATGGTGTTGGTGTTTATGCCGATGTAGTGCTCAATCATATGGCGAACGAAACTTGGAAGCGCAGCGATCTCAACTATCCCGGCAGTGAAATATTAACCAACTACGCGAATCAAGCGAGCTACTATCAACAGCAGACCCTGTTTGGTGATTTAACTCAAAACCTGTTCTCAGCCCATGATTTTCATCCAGAAGGTTGTATTACCGATTGGAGCAACCCCGGCCATGTGCAATATTGGCGTTTATGCGGTGGCCCGGGAGATCGCGGCTTACCTGATTTAGCAGCCAACCATTGGGTGCTTGAACAGCAAAAAGCCTACTTACGCGCACTAAAGCAAATTGGTATCAGCGGATTTCGCATTGATGCTGTGAAACACATGAGTCAATACCATATCGATCAAGTGTTTACCCCTGATATTATTGCCGATATGCATGTTTTCGGCGAAGTGATCACCAGTGGTGGCCTAGGCGATGCGACTTATGATGCGTTTCTAGCCCCTTATTTAAATAACACTAATCATGCCGCTTATGACTTCCCGCTGTTTGCCTCCATTCGAGCCGCATTTTCCTATCAGGGTTCCATGACCTTATTGCATGATCCACACGCTTATGGACAAGCATTGGATCATGCACGGGCGATTACCTTTACCATTACCCATGACATTCCGACTAACGATGGCTTTCGTTATCAGATCCTCGATCCGCAAGATGAACAGCTCGCTTATGCCTATATCCTAGGCAAAGACGGCGGCACGCCGCTGATTTACAGCGATGCCCTCGCGGCGAACGAAGATAGAGATAATGGTCGCTGGGCGAACGTTTGGAATCAACCGACTATGCTGCAAATGTTACGTTTTCATAACGCAATGCAAGGTCAATCGATGACCATGATACATAGCGACCAATGCTTGCTGGTGTTCAAGCGTGGCAAACAAGGGGTGGTCGGCATTAATAAGTGTGGTGAAGCAAAGCCCATCACTATCGATACCTATCAGCATGAGTTCAATTGGTATCGCCCTTATCAAGACGTTTTAAGCGATGACGAGTTTATCGTGAATAACCGTTACCACATGTTATCAATCCCGGCACGTTCCGCTCGGATGTGGATGCAGTAATTACCTGATTATCATGCTCTACATACAAAAGGAGTGATTTGAAATCACTCCTCTCTTCTAGGGTCTAGGGTGTTTCCCCATTATCTATTTCAATTCATCTTATTAACCAATGGCTAGTTTGGTTTGCGCATAACGGAGCTTTCTTTTGCGTGGACTTGCTAAAAAATAAGCCAATGTTAATGGGCCAAGTCGTCCCATATACATCATAAAAATAATGATAATTTCCCCCGATAGTGAAAGCTCTCCCGTTAACCCACGAGATAAACCGACTGTACCTAACGCAGACACCGCCTCAAAAATAATATCGAGCATCGGAGCATTTTCACTCAGTAGCAAAGCAAAGATCGCTAACCAAGTCATAATGGCTGAAATCAAGGTCAACGCCAGCGCCTTACTGATGGTGTCTTTAGCAATTTCACGATTAAAAACTGAGACTTGTTCATCGCGTCGTAAATAAGCATAAGTCGATAAAATGAGCACCATAAAGGTCACGACCTTAATACCACTCGCAGTACTCAACGAACCACCGCCAATAAACATCAGCATCAAGATAATGGCTGTTGTGGCATCTTCCAGTTGATCAATCGCCAGGGTATTAAAGCCCGCCGTTCTTGGTGTGACCGCTTGGAACCATGATGCTAACCATTTTCCTAGTTCATCGAGCGGCGCTAAGGTATTAGGGTTATCGCGTTCAATCAAATAAATCGCAATCACCGCAACAGCATTAATCAAAACCGTTCCGATGATCATCATCCGGCTATATACGGTTAATTTTGACCAACGACGATGACGCTTTAAATCCATCCATACAGAAAAACCTAAACCACCAACAATAAAAAGACCCGTAATGGTGAAGTTAACGATAGGATCGGCAACATAAGGCATCAAACTATCAGCACTAAGCGCAAATCCAGCATTGTTAAAGGCACTAATGGTATAAAAGAAACCATGAAACAAGCTGGTTTGCCATCCCAGTTCGCCGCTCCACCGTAACGTTAAGATCAGCATGCCTACCAACTCTACAGCCAGTGCAAACATAAAAACGGATTTCGCGGTTGCAACCAAGGTTGAAGAATCGGTTTGATTAAATGCCTCACGAGCCACAGTACGCTCTAAAAAGCCGATTTTCCCACCTAAAGCGATTAAGGTAACAATGGCGAATGTCATTAGTCCTAATCCGCCACATTGGATCAATAATGCTATCACCACTTGCCCAAACTTTGTGAACTGAGTCCCCGTATCTACCACCACTAATCCAGTCACCGTGATGGCTGATGTGGCGGTAAATAAGCTTTCAATCCAAGAGATGGGGTCGTGTGTTGCTATTGGCAATTTCAATAACATCGCCCCGACGAGAATTAACAACAAAAAGCTACCACTTAAAATCAGCGGCGGCGCGCCCACTAACTTTTTACCCGCTTTAGGTTTACGCTCAATCGGCGTGATGGATGGATGCCATAAAACCATGTCACACCAACCTTGGAGCAAGATATTTTAGCTCAGCACGGGTACCACAGAGCAAAATGATGTCCTTCTCTTGCAATACAAAATCGTGTTCGAGCGAGTTGATGATTTCTTGGCCCCGTTTAATCAATACCGTTTGTACGCTGCCTTTAGCATCACCCAGTACTTGACCAATCGATGAGTCATGTAATGATGCTCGAATATTCACTTCCACGACGTACAAACCATGGCCTAATGAAAGGTAATCATTCACCATGGGATAGTTCAAAGCCTGTGCAACACGCACTCCCATTTCCTCTTCAGGATGGATAATACGCTGCACCCCCAGTTTAGAGACAATGGTATGATGAGCTTTAGTGCTGGCTTTGACCCAAATCTCTTTCACCCCCAGATTTTTCAACGCTAAAGTGCACAGTAAGCTCGACTGCATATCTTCACCAATCGCCACTAAGACCGCTTCACTATTACCCAAGTCCAACTCACGTAACGCATTTTCATCGGTGGAATCACAAATAATCGCTTGAGTAAGATCTTCTACGTATTTTTCGACCAGTTTGGGGTCGCGATCAATCCCAGTGACAGTGTGCCCAAGATGAACGAGTTCTAGACTAGCAGCAATGCCAAAGCGCCCGAGTCCAATAACGGTAAAATGAGCCATGATGGTTCCTTTATTATGTGTTGAAATATCGATAATTACGTCGCTGTGGCGTAAACACCACTTAATGGTTAATCCTGTAATTATCAGGTTTACTGATTAACTTTTTCTCTAATAATATGGATAAGAGATTAGTGATGAGATCACTCTGCACAGACCAAACGATAGCCGATTCCAGACTCTGTTTTTATTACCTGCTGCTCATCGGCACTATCATTGAATTTTTTACGTAACTGACTGACTAACACTCGCAGGTAGTGCGTATCTTCTGTATGGCTTACTCCCCAAATCTCGCGCAGTAAATCGGTCTGTTTCACCAATTGACCGGGAGTGCTCATCAACATTTCAATAAAAGCAAATTCCTTTTTAGTCAGCTCAATTTCTGTGCTTGATAACCAACACTGATGAGTGTCCTTTTGTAATTTCAGCGCTCCAAAAAGAAGGGTATTTGGGCATTCGTCGTTTGAAACTAAATCTCTTACCAGCACCTTAACTCGGACAATGAGCTCACGAACACCAAAAGGCTTACTCAGATAATCATTAGCACCAGCTTCAAGTAAACGGATTTTCTCTTCTTCTTGATCTCGTGCGGTTAATATCAGGACTGGTGTTTTACTCATGGTACGAATATGAGTCAGAAAGCCAATACCATCGCCATCAGGCAATCCCAAATCAAGCACTACGACATGAGGCTGAAAACGAACAAAGGTTTCTCTTGCCATTGCGATAGAGTCTGCCCCCATGTAATCAAATCCTTCTGCCGCTAACGAAATACGCATAAAGGTTTGAATTTGCGGCTCGTCATCGACCACCAGTATTTTATAATTCACGATCCTCTCCTTGCTCGCCAAATGGTAGCGAAATACGTATCAAACATCCCTGCTCAACATCGACAGATTCAATACTCCCCTGGTGGGCGCAGATCAGACCTTTAGCAACACTCAAGCCTAGCCCAGAGCCCGAGTCAGCGTTGTTATTGGTTGAGCCTGAATAAAAAAGCTCAAATACCTTTACCGCCTCATCCGAGGTAAGTTTTTGACCTTGGTTATAGATGTCAACGACGACATTTTGCTTAGCTTGATACACAGTCACTATCACCGCTGTATGATGAGGTGAATAACGCAGCGCATTATCCAATACGTTCAACAAGGCTTGTTCAATCAAAGTTCGACTAACAGAGATAGGCCGTATAACCCCATTGACCTGAATATCGACTTGCTCCGCCGAGCAAGATAGACGCTCAACCACCGTTTTCAGAATATGCACAACCGATTCTGGTTGTTTCTGGATACGAACCACGCCATGTTGCAACTTCGTTGCTTGCAAAAGATTCTCGATATACTGGTGCAAACGATGGCTTTCTTTTATCGCACTATCCAACAGCTCATTCTTTTCCGCTTCTTTAAGTTGCTGTTGGTATTCTTGAAACGTAGTCAAATTGCCAATCACGCCTGCCAATGGTGTTCTTAGATCATGAGAAACAGAGAGCAAAATTTGGTGACGTAATTGAACTTGTTCGAGTGCACTTTGCGAACGACGATAACGCGCAGCAAGCTGACTGGTTGTAAACGCCACCACCACAAAAACCAGCAGGTTAATGATGTCATCCCAATGAAACATCTGTAGCGAATAACGAGGTGTGGTAAAGAAAAAATTAAAACTCAATGCCTCGATAATCGCAGCCGCATAGGCTATCTGAGAGTGACATTGCAGGGCAATCACCACGATCGACAACTGCAATATCAGTAATACTGCGATAGTTGAACCTAACCAATGATCAAGCACTAAAGAAACGAATAGCGCACTGAAAAAAACCAACGTAGAGAGTAAGTAGCGATTGTTAAACCAACGGATAGCCATAAAAAGTGCAATACGATACAAAACATATCGCTCACTCTATCAGATGCCGAAAAAGGCTTCGCGTAAAAAAAGCGTAAAAAATTTATATATGTCTTTTTTATTGCTATGATGCTCATATGCATGGGTCAGCATTTGAAGCAACACGAGTCCAGAAGCGATGTTTCAAAATATCAATTTAAACTTATTGAAGTCATTACATATTATTTTGCATGAAACTCATGTAAGTAACGCAGCCAAACGCCTTTACATTACACAATCCGCTATGAGTAGACAATTAGCTCAGCTACGAGAAATATGCCAAGATGAACTACTCGTCCGTAATTCTAATTTTTATGTTCTAACACCTAAAGCTGAGCTACTAAAAAAGAAACTTGATCTTTTTTTCTCAGACTTCGAACACTTATTAAATGATGTTAAATTTGAACCTAAAAATTGGCAGGGTGAATTTGTTATTTCTTCCAGTGACTACGTAGCTCAATATATATTACCTCATATATGCTCTACACTTGGACAACTCGCTCCAAAGTTAGACATTTCTTATCAGCTATGGAACCCAATTCACATAGGTAAATTACATGAATTGGGAATAGATATAGCCTCAACCATGCAGAGCGAAAAACCTGAAGGTATTTCCAGTCAATTCATAGGCAGTGATTATTCCGTACTTGCAATGCGTGCAGGGCATCCTTTATCGAATGAAAATAAAATCAGCATCAATGATTTAATCAGCTATCCATATATAAAGATAACTGGAGGAGCAGATAAAGATTATTTATTTGATCAATACATAGATGCTCTAAAACTTACCAGAAATATAAAACTAAAAGTCCCATTTTTTTCAGGTGCAACGACACAATTAACTCAAACAGACTCACTCATGGTCATTCCTCTACATATTGCCAAAACGCTCGAAAAACTATCATTCATTACTTATAAGCAACTACCATTTGACATTGGTATTAATAAGTATTGGTTAATTTGGCACCCTAAATTTGATAATGCCCCAAGCCACAAATGGATAAGAGAACAAATCATGTTGATAATGCAAGAGAATGAATATTCTATTCACATTAGTTGATTAACAACTCACCATCATTCCCCCAAATCATCCCTAGTATGATTTATCATGATTTCAAATCATGGCAATCTTCTTGTATGGTTCAGAAACTGCTTTTAATAAGGCAGGATACCTAGGAGAAGTACATGACATTCACATTTATCGTTACCTTATTAACCATATGTTTATTGGGAGCAATGTCCCCTGGACCTAGTCTGGCTATCGTAGTCAAACACTCACTAGCTGGCGGGCGCTTATACGGGATGCTCTGTGCTTGGTCACATGCCTGTGGCATATTTATTTATGCACTCTTAACGATCAGTGGATTATCCATTGTATTTCAGCATTATCCTGTTTTATTCACCACAATCTCGTATCTAGGTGCTGCGTATTTAGCTTATCTTGGGATTCGTTCTTTACTGTCAAAAGGGGGAATTCGTGACAAACTTCAATCAGGCGAGCCAGGTAGCGTTATAGAAGCAATGCGAGATGGCTTTGCAATATCTATATTAAGCCCTAAAATTGCGCTATTTTTTATCGCACTCTTTAGCCAATTTATTACAGAAGGTCAAGCTGGTACCGATAAAACGATAATAGCTTTCATGCCAGCTATCATCGATGGTCTTTGGTATACTATAATTGCGGCTATATTTTCAAGTCATTCTGTTGTAGAAAGAATACGTTCTAAAGCTGCCATTATCGATAAAATAACAGGATTAATTTTAATCTCATTAGCCATAAAAGTTATTTTTATATAACCAAAAAACTAACAGTTATATACCTCACATCACTTAATTTACAGTAAGCTTGGTTAGAGATAATAGATAATAGCCAAAATATTATAAAACCGGTCGCAATGAAATATTGATGAACGCTAAGGAAAACTAAAGATTTTTGTAAAAAATCCTTATATAAAGACAAGGCGTGATTTAAAGTCACTCCTTGTCTTTCTTAGTCACGCACTGTTATAAAAATCAACATTCCCTCATCACAGCTCAATTTGCCTCTTCACGCCCGAATCTGTGGCAAAATCATCATCATGACTGACGAGAATAAATCCGCCACGATAATCATATAAAGCTTGAGCTAGGATGATTTTAGAATCCAAATCAAGATGATTATCCGGTTCATCAAGTAGCAGTAATGGCTGCTGCGGTTGATGACTGGCAATCAACATGGCTAATTTCATCTTCTCACCGCCGCTTAAAGTCCCGCCAAGACGAAAGACACACTCACGACGAAAGCCAATACCCGCGAGCAATGTTCTAGCTTCTCCCGCTTGCATACCATCACATTGCTCTAGCAGGTTATCGAGCATTGACAATTGCGGCACAATCACCGCGAAATGTTGATCAAGATAATAGATTGGCGCGCTCCGTTGCAGCGAGCCTTGCTTAAGTGAAAGCTTGCCGAGTAAGGTTTTCAACAAGGTTGATTTACCACTGCCATTAGCGCCAATAAGGTGAATTTTTTCATCCGCTTTCACTTGCCAGTTGATGGGTTGATTGCGCCCGAAAGCCAATACTGCATCGAACAAGGCAACAGCATGACGCGGTCGATTAACGGTATCCGCCAAATAGAGTTTTTGCTGACTTATCGACTCTTTCCTCGCCTTTAATGCTTGTTGTTTAGTCTCTAAATGAACTTGACGCCGCTGCTGATTTTTAGTGCGATTGGCGCTATGCGCGGTGGCTCTATCTTGCTGAAAATCCAATAAGCTTGTCGCCTGACTACCCGATTTACGTAATTTGTTCCCTTGCGCTGCTCTTTGCTGTGCTTTTTCACGATTTCGCTGCGCTTGTATCATTAATTGCCGTTGCTGCTTGTCAAGATTGGAAAGCTGGCGCTCTAACGCCTGCGACTCGTGACGCTTTTGCTCGGCGTACACATCATAATTTCCGCCAAAGATTTGCAGACCAAGGCTAGATAACTGCCAAATCTCCTCCATCTCTCGCAAGAATAAACGGTCATGGCTAATCAGCAAAATCGCTCCCTTGAAAGCCCGCATCGCCTCAAGCAACCACTGCTTGGCCGCCCCATCAAGATGGTTAGAAGGCTCATCAAGGATCAATAATTCAAACGGACTACTCAACAGTTGCCAAAGCTGCAATCGCGCCAACTGTCCACCGCTCAGCTGTGCGCAAGCAAAGTGAGGATCAGCCGGTAACCCGATGGCGTTTAGTTGCTTTGTCAGTTGCTGCGGCAAATCCCACTGCTCGCCAATCACATCGAACCAATGCGCTGAGCAATCACCGGACTCAACGTGTTTTAGCGCTTCAAGTACATCGGCTTTACCTAAAAACTGAGCAATAGACAGGTCGCTAGCTAATAAGTGCGAAGCTTGCTGACGATAAATGGCCATCGACTTTGTTCGAGTTATCGTACCACTCGATGGTGGTAGATCACCGCTTAATATCGCCGCTAATATCGATTTGCCTACCCCATTACGGCCAACTAAACCGATACGCTGACTTTTGATGGTAAACGACAATGACGCAAACAACCTATCGCCATTGGCAAATTGATAGCTGATATTATCAGCCTGTAAAACTGGCATGATTTGCCTCCTGTAAGTCAGGGACAATCGCCGCCGCTAAGCTGTAACGAAAATAAGATTCAAAGCCTACACACACCCTGATTGAAGAGCTATGCGGGTAATGAGGCAAAGAATGATCGGAAAGTGAGCTACGCCGACTAACCCTGTCGATCCAAAAGTAAATGAAAAAAATGGATAACAGGCTCAGTTATTCATGTGGGCGTACTCTCCTAAAGAAATGAGGCAACCAGATTAGGAGATTTCAGCTAGAGAAGTCAAGAGGATAAAAAAGGGGTTAGCTTAGCAAATCTATCATCAATCTTGTGCTTGTTTTCACCGTGGTGAGCTTAGTCGTCGCCTCTTTGTGCTCTAAGAAATCGCTCGATTAGACTAGATCGCACTAACTAGCTAAAAGCCCAAAGAGACATCAACAAAAATGCCACTCTGTTCAATACAAGTGGCATTTTATTATCCCGACAAGAGCTAACGATGAGTGGTTATTGGTACTTCTCACCTGCTGCAGCGACGAACGCCATTTCTACTAAGAGTTCAGGATTCGCCAATTCAACTTTGACGCAAGCACGACTTGGTGCGCACCCTTCAGGGAACCATGTATCCCATACTTCGTTTAGCGCATCAAAGTTAGCAAAATCCGTCACGTAAATCGTCACAGATAGAATGCGTGACTTATCGCTATCAACATTGGCTAACATTTGCTCAGTTTGGTCGAAAATCTGTTGTACTTGCCCTTTCATATCCGCAGTGGTATCTGCTTCTGCCACCTCAACAAAGTTGGCAATGCCGTTGAATACCGTAACATCAGACCAACGTTTGCATGGATTAATACGATGAATTGTCATGTTATTTCTCTTAATTATTGTTTCTCAACCAAACACACAGGTGCACCAACATCACACGAGTATCCGGTTGGAGTGATAGCGCCAGTTTCCGGATTCCTATGAAAGCTAGCGACATTATTCGAATGTTGATTGGCAACGAGCATCCACTGCCCGTCACGGGATAGAACAAAATCTCTTGGAAACTTACCGCCACAATCGGACGTCGCAATTTGAACCGGGATATTACTCGTGACATCAAATGTACTGATCACGTTTTGTGCACGGCATGAGACATAGACAAAACGCTCATCCGCAGAGAGACGAATCGCAGACGCCGCTTCTTTGTTTTCTTCATCGGCTAGCAGCTTAACTTGCTGAGTCAGATTCCATTGCTCGTCGTGCTTGCAAAGTACCACCAGCGTTTCGGACAATTCACACACCACGTACGCAATAGACTCTTCACGGTTGAAAACCAAATGACGAGGACCTGACCCAGCAGGCATAGCGACGCTTTGTGTGAGTGAAAAGTTGCATGCCTCACCATCATTTTCAAAGTCATAAAAATGGACACTATCTGTGCCTAAATCGACCACAGCAAGTTGCTTGGTGTGATTAAGAAACTTTGCTTGATGCGCATGAGACGAGGCTTGACGAGCAATATTGGGACCACTGCCTTCCACATATAATTCTGCAATAGATTTCAACGGCTTACCATACTCATCAATGTGATAAACACTTACATTTCCGGAACCGTAGTTGGCCACAGCAAGTAGCGGGGCTTTGATGTCGACATAGCAAGGATAGTCGCCTTCAATTGGCAATGCATAGCTGTCTGTATTTTCAGCAAAAATCAGCTCTGCACCTTCCAAGCGTTCTACTTCATTAAAGGTGTATAAGCCATGTTCGGTAACCGTAAGATAAGACGGATTGCGTGTCGTTCTCATCGCGTCTGGCACGAGGTCGTGATTGATTGTCAGTAAACCAGTAGTCGAATCGAGAGAGACACACGCGATACCATGACTTTGACTTGGTGAATCGGTATAGGTGCCCACATAAAAATGTAAGTGACCATTTAATGTCATGAGAAAACCTTTCGGAGATATAATAATGCTTAACCGTTAAGATTCCGCCTGTGATACCAGACGGCAATCTCTTTTAGTTATCAATCGGTTAAAGTGTGAAGCAACTGCTCAGTTGGTACGACAATAGCGACAATAGTTTCATCAAAAATAATCGCATTTTCATTGGTGATACGTTGATACGCTTCAACATCAGATTGGCCCATACCACTGCCCTGCTTAGCAAGTTCAATCAAGGTTAAACCTAAATCGGCAACTTTGATGGCAGCTTCTGCAACTGGCACTGTTTCTACCGACGCCACATTTGCCGCGAAAATAGGTTTGGCTTGCTGCGCCGCTAATTTAATATTTTGATAATGCATCGCTAACGCATCCAACGCAGTTATATCACCTTGAGCATAAGCCACGACCAAATCTTGCATCTCGTACACTGCTAGGCTTTCTACTGGTAATGCGTCCGCAAAGCGGTTTAATCGTTCGTACTGGTTGTATAAATCGCCTTCGTTTGGTGTAGAGATCCACTTCTCCCAGTGACGAGCGTAGTATTGAGCAGGCTCAATGTACTTCGCTAACGTTTGTAGCGGTGTTTCGTCCGCACCATTGGCAAGACGTTTCAACATCATATTGGCATCGGCATGATGACGCAAGCCAAGCGAAATTTCAGACCATGTATCTATTACCTTCATGCGCCTGTACATGCTGCGTTCATCAGTCAGGTCTTGACTCGACCATAGACGCTCAGCAATTGCGTAGCTTCTCGGCCATAAACGTTGCTCGATGGTCATTGAATCGAGGTTCTCTCCCCAAATGGTGATTTCTCCACCCAAGATTAGCTGCTGTTCTTTCTCGGTCAGTTCTGCCGGATAACCGCCATTAGGCTCGGGAATTATACTACCTTCCATGTCACTGCTCGCCACTAATTCTCCAGTCGTAGGCCAACGAACATTGCCAATCAACTGGTAACTACTATCTTTCAACTTGCCATCCGCAAAGTCATAATTGAACTCGGTATAAGACATAAAGTTATCGAAGTGGCCTCTAAATTTCACACCCGGTACGTACTCAATGATGAACACCTCTTCGCGAGACTTACCGTTGTAATCGGTAAACGCACGGTAGCTGCCGTCTGTCGCTTTAATAATGGTTAGATTACCTGTACGCGGACCACCTTTGTTGCGCGGTTTCACCCAATTATAAGTCGCGAATTTCTCATCTTGATATAGTTGGTCATCTACCGTAATTCCTTTCGGTATTGGGTCATTGCGGTAGTGATAGCTGGTTGGTTGCGGCTGGTCTAGGTAATAACCGGTTGAGAGAATACCTTGGTAGCCCTCTTTTGCTGCTCGACCAATACTGTCGTGCCCTTGCCAGCTTTGAATCACAATCGAAGTGGGAAGATCTTTGTGCCAGATTTCATCCCAACCTGTCATCTTCTTGCCACGTGCTTCCAGCATTTGTTCAACCTTAGTGTTCAAATACGATTGCAGACCACGCTCACCATCTAAGTTATTGTCTTTGATAAATTGCTGAATCTTAGGGTTGTCTTTCCACTGTTGGTAATTAGGCTCATCACCACCGATATGGAAATACTCATCTGGAAAAAGCTCGACCACTTCGTCAAACACGCTCGCCAGCATCTTGTAAAGTTCGGGATTGGTAGGGTCCATTAACGGTTCAAACACACCCCAGCCACGTTGGTGCGGATAAGATTGCTCGCCCATACCAGACATCAGTTCAGGGTATGCGTGCGCTACTGCCGAAGCATGTCCCGGCAAAGAGATTTCAGGGATAACTCGAATACCAAGGTTACGCGCATAATTCACCACATAGCGGATTTCATCTTTGGTGTAGTAATCACCATCTGCGGTGTCTTGCCACAGTTTTTGGTAATTATCGAGTTGGATACGGATCGCTTGGTCATCCCACATATGCCAATGGAAGACATTCATTTTTGCTGATGCCATCGCATCGAGTTGGCGAAGGATCACATCGAGTTCAATAAAGTGACGGGAAGTGTCGTAAGAAACACCACGCCAAGGAAAACGCGGCTCATCTTGAATCGACACTGCAGGAACAAAGTACCCTGTCGCATCCGTAGTCACTAACTGCAAAAAGGTTTCTAAACCATGGAAAGCACCGTAAGGGCGTTCGGAGCGAATGATGATCTGACCATTGCGCGATTCCAGTTGATAAGACTCATCACTATTAATGTCTTGCACCTCTGACTTCGGCGCATTGCGAATATCAATCACCAAGGTCGCGTCTTTTTCCGACTCGGCATACCAGTTCAACATTGGTAAGCCAGTTTGGCGATATAAACGCTCCATAGTGCGCTTTATGTTGAACTGCACCCGCGGTGAATCGTAGCCTTTGATGTAAATGCTGAAGGATTTATCCAGTGAGATTTTCCCCTGCCCCAGCTCTACATTTTGTGGGTAAGGCATTAGGTTAAGATCGGTGTTGGGAGTCATCGCCATCGCTGCCGTTGGAATTGTGATTAAGCCTGAAATGAGTAGTACTAATGTTCCTTTGTTCATCCGCGCCATCCTATCGTTGTTATTCAACCCGAGTCACTCTGTTTCAAAGAAGCGTGTGACTCGGCCAAAACACTTTGTTTGAGTTATGCGACCAACTCCACCACTTCACGAACCAGCTTGCCAACCTCGTCCCACTGTTCGTTTTCAATTAAGCTCGCTGCCACCATCCAAGTACCACCACAACAAACCACACGGTCGATGGCTAAGTAATCATTGACATTATTTTTGCCAATACCGCCCGTCGGCATCAAACTCACATCGACATAAGGTGCCAGTAGCGATTTCACCATCGCAATACCGCCGCTCGCTTCCGCAGGAAAGAATTTGAGGAAGGTCAAACCCAGCTCAAGTGCTTGTTCAACCTGACTTGGACTGTTCACGCCCGGTATGATTGGCATGTTGATTTCTTGGCAGCGACGTACCGTATTTGGATTCAACCCCGGCGCGACAATAAACTCTGCACCCGCGTCTTTCGCTTGGGTAATTTGCTCTGGCGTCAGTACCGTACCAGCACCGATGCACATTTGCGGATAAGCGTCACGCATGGCTTTAATCGCATCGGCTGCCGCTTCTGTTCGAAACGTCACTTCTGCGACTGGCAGACCGTTTTCTACTAGTACTTTCGCCAATGGGATCGCGTGCTCAACCTTGTTGATTTGAATAACTGGAATAACTTTGAATTGCTGAAGTCGTTTAATCATTGCTTGGGACATAATACGTTCTCGGAAGTTATCGAATGAGATGAGTCATGGCGTCGTTTGGAATGATCGCGCCAGGATATTGAATAACGGTTGCGGCTAGTGCGTGACCGAGTTGAGCAGACTGCTCACAGCTTTGTCCGGTTAATCGCCCAGCCAGATAACCAGCGGCAAAGGAATCGCCAGCAGCACAGGTGTCGATCACTTTCTCAACCTTCTCGGCAGCTACGTAAGCGCTTTGCTTTTCTACGTTTTGATGCCTGAGGTTTTGTTTGTCATCACCTTGCGGCCAAACCAGTTTGCATGGTTCGCAACCACGTTTGATCACGATTTCTGGGCAGCCAAAGCGAAGGCAGCGCTGCTCGGCACTTTCTTCTTCCCCCCACACTAAGACATCATCGTCTTCTGTGATAAGTGCAATGTCGACTAAAGGCAGAATTTGGCTGTACCAATGTTTCGCCTCTTCTGCAGACCAAAGTTGAGGACGGAAGTTATTATCAAAGATAATTTTGCCTCCACCTTGTGAGAACAGACTTAACGCCTTTTTAAGTCTTACCTTGCTATCGTCATTTAAAATCGCAATGCTGATGCCACTTAGGTAGAGGTAATCCAGTTCTTGGTTCGTAATCGCAGACTCTAATTTATTGAGCAAGGAGGTAGAGAAGTAGCTTTTAACAGCTGCGCTGTCACGCCAATAAAGAAAGCTGCGCTCGCCTTCTTGATCTGTCTGCACCATATACAATCCCGGCAATTGAGCTGGGAAGATCTCGACAAGATCAGTTGCAATGCCTTCTTGTTGCCAGTTTTCCAGAAGTTCTTGAGAAAGTACGTCTTCCCCAAGACCGGTCGCGTAAGACACTCGGACTGGTTGCTGACTAGTCAGGCGAGAGAGGTAAAGCGCAGTATTGAGCGTGTCGCCCCCAAAGCCTTTGCGAATTGGGTCGCCACTCAGTTCAATCATGCATTCGCCAAAGAAAGCAATTTTAATATGGGATGAATCCGTCATCGTTCACCTAATTTGGATAGATTTAGAATGGTGGCTCGAGGGGAGCCACCCGTTTGTTAGGCGCTTATGAACGAGTTTCCGATCGAGCCGGAAACTCTCTTCTGTTAAGCATTTTGATTTGCCGCAGTTGTGCGGTTTTGTAGAGAAGCATCTTGTTCCAGAAGACCTTTATCAGACAATTCCATTTCCATCAGAGCACGCTCATCATCAAGGATTGCTTTCGCTATTTCTGGTGAAACTTGGTTAGCTGGAGTCACTAGGCTTACTACCACACCTGCGGTTAGGGCAAATAAGCAAGATGGAATCACTGGGTTGCCCCAAAAAGTGGTCAGGTCTGGGCTCATCATTACTGCAAATGAAGCGATCGATGCGCCTGCCAATGTTGCCAATGCACCTTGCCAGTTGTAACGCTTCCAGAAGCGACCCAACATACCGCAGACAAACATACCAGACATGACTGTCGAGATCATCTTAGTGATGTAGCTGATGATGTCGTTCGAGGTTAGTGCGAACAGCAATGCACAACCGATCACTACAATCAAAGCCAAGCGAGAGTAATTCAACATGGATTCTTTGTTTGGCACGCGACCTGTGAACATGACGTAAACATCACGCAGTAAGATAGACACGCCCGCAATCGCATCTGAACTTGCACTCGACATGGTTGCCGATAAGCCCGCAATCAGAACAATAAGACCGACGCCTGCTGGCAATATCGTTGCTGCGATATACGGAAAAGCAAAGTTAGCGTTGTTCAGTTCAGGGTTCATCGCATGCGCCGCCATACCAATAACTGCTGGGATGATTGAGAAGAACAAGTACAGCACACCAGACGCCACGAATGAACGACGGATGGTTGATACATTTTTACCTGAGTAAATACGTTGGCGGAATGAAGGCGTTGCAAGTACACCCACACCAATCACGACAGCAAGAGAAACCGCAGGAATTAAACCAAGCTTATCAATAGCAAGGAAGCTAACTGCTTCTGGATCCATAGCAGAATAAAGGTTGTCTAAACCACCTATGTGCTGCACAGACAGTACCGCCATTAGAATGAAGCCGACAAACAAGATGATGGCTTGAATGGTATCCGTCCAAACTACGGCAGTGTAACCGCCAATTACAACATAAATGGTAAACGCTGCTGCGATAATCATCTTCGCAGTGCTGAGCTCAATATCGGCAATCCACGCTAAGTACATACCACCTCCAAGGATGTGTGCGCCCAGCCAGCCAATACAAGCGATAAAGATAAGCAGACCAACCACGTTCTTCACGATGCGGTTTGCACCCACGTAGTAGGCAAGTTCTTCACTCATCGTCATGAAGTTAAGTTTACGAACTGGTGCAAACCACAGCGCCAATAGTAAAATACCAATTGCGCCGCCAATGCCGTAAAGCGCACCAGCCCAACCATTTGAGTAACCAAAGCCGACCGCGCCCATACTTGAGCCCGTGCCAACCATGGTTGCTATCGTGGTACCTAATACGAGAAACAGAGGTAAGCTTCGACCACCGAGTAGAAAGTCTTCACCTGATTTTTGGTTACGAGAAACAAACCACCCCAACCAAATTAAAAATAAGACATACGCACCGAAGCCGGTAAGAAATAGTGTACTGTTCATTGAACACCTCTTATATAAAATCCATCTTTCAGATTGATATAATTCCAGCAGCAAGTATTAGATTTTATTCCATATATTATCTAATTTTATTTTTATAGCTTTCGCTAAATATATTACGCACTACTGCTTTATGAAATTATATTTATGTAGGGAGTGAGAGTGCCGAAAGGGTAATAACAAGAAAGTAATTATTTCCGGCACTCTATTTAATTTAATTAGGTAAAGTGTGATTTCTATCGGCGATCTTCGCGATAGCAAGTCACATCGACCTCGACTTTCACGTCCACCACGAGATCACACACCATGCAAATACGTGCAGGTGGGTGATCACCGAAGAACTCTCTGAATACTTTGTTAAACGATTGGAAGTAACGAGAATCTGTTAGTACCACTTTTACGTGTACTACGTCAGCTAGCTTGTAGCCTGCTTCTTCCATAATATCGACACAGTTTTGAATCGCTAAGCGAGACTGGTCAACGATACCGCCTTCTACCACTTCGCCGTTAGTCATTGGTGTTTGACCTGATACATATAAGAAGCCACCCGCTTCTGTTGCACGTGCAAATGGTAAATGTTGACCGCCAGTACCTATGCCACCTTCTACACCATAACGTTTAATTGACATAATATTCTCCAGTGATAATACTTAATCTATAAAATTAATTAGTTTTATAGATTATTGATGGGTGTTATTTCTATAAATAAATACACCATTTCTATTGTCGGTGACTTTATCTTTTAAATAAGATAGCTCACCATTTACAAATACAGATTCAATACCTTGCGCGACAGAAATTGGATTTTCGTACGTTGCAGTATCTTTAATTGTATTTGGGTTAAATAAAACCAAATCTGCGTAAGCGCCTGCTCTTATTTCTCCACGATCTTTTAATTGGTAACGCGTGGCAGACATACCCGTCATCTTGTGAATAGCTTCTGCCAATGGGAAAAGCTGCTCTTCACGACAGTAATGCCCCAAGACTTTCGGGAATGTGCCCCACAAACGTGGATGTGGATGCGGGTCGTTTGGTAATCCATCTGAGCCCACCATGGTCAACTTATACTTAAGTACACGTTTAACGTCGCTTTCAACCATGCAGTGATAAACCGCGCCCGCAGGTTGCAACGCTTTTGCCGCTTCCATAAGAGGCAGGCGCATCTCGTCAGCAATGTCTTTCAGCATCTTGCCAGCGTGCTCTGGTTTGCTTTCAGACCAGGTAATGAAGATATCAATTTCATCCGTAACCTGTTTTAAATCCAGTGTCGAAGAGCTAGCGGAATATGGGTAGCAATCGCAAGACACGTCTTGATGCTCAGAAACCTTGTCCATCAAATCCAGCACTTCTACCGTGCGTCCCCAGTTGCCTGCACCTGCACATTTAAGATGAGAAATCACCACTGGCACTTTGGCGTACTGCCCAGTTTCAAAGGCTTCTTCCATTGCGCTGATGATTTCTTCAAACTCGGTGCGCATGTGTGTGGTGTAGATACCACCGTGATGACCGAGAATTTCCGCTAGGCGCATGACTTCGTCCGCGTTCGCTTGCTTGGCACTCGCATAAGCAAGACCCGAGCTTAAACCCAATGCCCCTTCTTCCATCGCTTGCGTCAATGTTTGGCGCATTTGGTCGATTTCTTCATCGGTTGCCGTGCGCAGTAAATCGTCCATCACATTGTTACGTAATGTCGTGTGACCGACTAACGCCGCGACGTTAACCGCAGGGCTAGCCGCTTGTACCGCCTTCGCATACTCCGCAAAAGTTGGGTATTTGAAA
This sequence comes from Vibrio sp. A11, assembly GCF_013048705.1. Taxonomy (NCBI): domain Bacteria; kingdom Pseudomonadati; phylum Pseudomonadota; class Gammaproteobacteria; order Vibrionales; family Vibrionaceae; genus Vibrio; species Vibrio sp. A11. Next base: position 43,511 of record NZ_VHSI01000002.1, read on the forward strand.
TCTTCCTGTTTGCCCAATAGATTCATTGGGTCTGGCGGAGTACCACTGAGTACCGCAGGGCTTGCGCTAATTCCGCAATTGCCTACGATTACCGTCGTCACGCCTTGGCTAATCTTTGCTAAGCAATCAGGGGAACGAATCACATTGATGTCATCGTGCGTGTGCACATCAATAAATCCCGGAGCCAACGCAAGACCTTGACCGTTGATCACCTTCTTTGCAGAAAGCTCGTCTAGCTGACCTACTTGCTCAATACGATCTTGACGAATTGCAACATCAGCAATGAATGGTGCTGCACCTGTACCGTCAAATACCTCTACGCTTTTGATAATGGTGTCGAACAGCATACTTCACTCTCTTCGTCCGTAGTTAACATGATTCCATCTTAATAATTCTTGAAATTTAAACAGTGAAGAAACACACACAAAACTCAGATTTGTTTGATACTTTTTAACATATTGTTTATGGTGGTTAGCAACAAACACTTAATATCAATCAGTTAAACCATGTTAGAAGTAGGTGCGCTATGAAAGACAATCGCCAAAAGTGTGATAAAAACTATCATAATGAGTTTGTTACCACGCCAGGTTACGGAGAAAAGGCTCAACCTGTTGCGGGCAATTCGGCAGGATTACACAGTTTGATCCATGAAGAGATCACTCTGCCCGCTGCGGTGATCAAATCTTCTTCATTAAAGAACAACCTCGATTGGATGCAGCGTTTCGCCAATCAACACAAAGTGAAGCTGTCACCGCACGGTAAGACCACCATGACGCCTGCTTTCTTTCAGCAGCAATTAGAAAATGGCGCTTGGGGCATTACCGTAGCAACGCCGGCTCAGGCAGAGATTGCGGCTCTCGGCGGAGCGAAAAATATCATCATGGCGAACCAACTAGTGGGGCGCGCGAATATGACCATCATCGCCAACTTGATTAAATCCCATGGGATCAACTTCTATTGCTGTGTGGATTCAAGCCGAAACATCAAAGCGCTAGAACGTGCGTTCTCTGAACATCAATTGCCGCTTAATGTACTGATTGAGTTTGGTATCGAAGGCGGTCGCTGTGGATGCCGACACCAGCAAGATGTGGTTGAGCTCGCTACTCTCATCCACCAGCAACCTCACCTTACGCTTAAAGGTATCGAGGTCTACGAAGGCGTCATTCATGGTGACAATGCTGAACAGGACATTCGTGACTTCCTCAACACCACATTAGAAATCGCAGCTCAGCTACAAAGCAAAAAGTTGATTGAGTCCAAACCTCTGGTTACTGGTGCAGGCTCCGCTTGGTATGACGTGGTTTCCGAATGCTTCGCCAACCTAGAAGATTTTGACGCCATCATTCGCCCAGGTTGCTACGCAATTCATGACACAGGCATTTACCTAGACGCACAAAATAAAGTCATGCAGCGAGCTGAAAACAACCAAGGGGCTGCGTGTGATTTAGGCGGTGATTTGGAATCGGCTCTAGAGCTTTGGGCTTATGTCATTTCTCGCCCTGAGCCAACTAAGCTAGTTGCTGGCTTCGGTAAACGTGATGTTGCATTTGATGCCGGATTACCAACCCCTGAACGCGCATACCGCGATGGTGAGCCAATCTCGATTGAAAGTGCGCTAACTACCGCAGTGATGGATCAGCACGCCTTCATCGAAGTAGACGCAAATAGCGACCTTCAAGTGGGTGATATAATTGCCTTCTCAACCTCTCATCCATGTTTAACATTTGATAAGTGGCGTGCCGTGGCAGTTTGTGATGATGAGTATCAAGTCACTCATTGGGTGAAAACATGTTTCTGATGATGAGCTTAGTGAAGCTTTTCGCTATACTTCATGCCAAACCTGTAGAGGCGGAACAATCGCCTCCATGTAAAAGATAGGAACACAGCTTGAGTTTAGAAATCGATATTATTTCGCAAATCACTGAGCGTTTCAGTGCGCTGCGCGATGCCGAAAAGAAGGTCGCTAAGTTGATCCTAGACGACATTCAAACTGCCGCCAATGCCAGCATTACTGAACTGGCAGAAAGCGCAGAAGTGAGTGAAGCCACCATCACCCGTTTTGCCAAAGCTGTTGGCTGTAAAAACGTGCGAGATATGAAGATCAAATTGGCACAAACTTTAACGGTTGGACAACGATTCATCCTTGAGCCTCCCGATCAAAGTGGCTACCAAGGTATTTATGAGTCGATCAAGCAATCCCTTGACGTAAACCACCGTTTGATTGTTGAAGAAGATATCGACACTGCCGTGAACTGGCTACACAACGCAAGACAAGTGATTTGTATTGGTATGGGTGGCGGTTCAACCATTGCAGCACAGGAGATGCAGCATCGTTTGTTCCGTCTGGGCTATCCTGTTGTGGCCTATAATGATGGTTTGTTATCGCGCATGATTGCGGCGACTGCAGACACAAACGATGTGTTAGTGATGATCTCAGCCACAGGCTATACCCCTGCGATCATTGAAACCGCGCAATTAGCAAAGCAGTACGGCGTAAAAGTCATTGTGATTACTCCGAAAAACACGCCTTTGACCGAGCAAGCCGATTTGGTTCTGCCTATCGAGCACCAAGAGACAGATTTCATCTACAAGCCATCCGCTTGTCGTTACGCGATGTTGGCTTTGGTTGATGTGCTTTCAATGTCATTAGCCGTTAATCATAAGCGACGCTCTCGCGATAAACTGCGCCGACTCAAGGTTGCTCTCGACTCTTATCGTGGCGGTTTAGAAAGGCAGCCTCTCGGAGATTAAACCGAGGTAACTCCTTCCGATGACAGTCGATTCCGAAAACGACAAAGCCCGATGTTCAACATCGGGCTTTTGTTTATTCGTGACTTGGTAAAGGGATGATTGGAAAATGTCCGTTACTCACCATGCTAGACCACATTCAGTATGTATTCCCCCATGTTCGTGCTGTCTGAAATAATAACGCCTTCAAAGCCCATATTTTGACGCAGCAGTTGCTGTAAAATCGTCGCCGATAAGGATCGCATCCAACATCCAACTGTGGCTACGCCGACTAACCCTGTCGATCCAAAAGTAAATGAAAAAATGGATAACAGGCTCAGTTATTCATGTGGGCGTACTCTCCTAAAGAAATGAGGCAATCGGATTAGGGGATTTCAGCTAGAGAAGTCAAGAGGAGAAAATCAGAGTTACTCCTCCTGATTTTGTCATTGATGTGAACGTAAGAACGTCGCACAGATTGTCGCCATTTCGTCACGCTGATAGTGAAATCGGCGATCAGAAGAGCAGATAAGTAATTAGAATAATCCATGCCATACTGCGGTTGCGCCGCTGACTAAACAAAGTACCAGCGCTGCAACGCGGATTTTTTCTTTCGGCAATGAATACGTGGTTTTACGGGCTAACACATAGCCTAACCAAGCAGCGGGGATCAACGGTAAAGTCAGCAGTACATGGTGCCACGTTAAAAAACCCGTCGGCCACTGCACCATTAACGAGATGATCGAACTAAATACAAAGAAAGCCGATAAATTACCGCGCAGTTGATTAGCTTCTTGATGCTGAAGCAACAGCGCCATCGGAGGGCCACCGATGCCACTACTGGTTCCAAATACGCCAGAGAAAAATCCCGCGATGCCCATCCGAGTTGGATTTGGTTCAATACGCAGCGGCAGCAAACTCACTGCTACCGCAAACAGCACTAGCAAACCCAGCCACAGAGCCAAGGCCTGAGTAGAAATCCACATCAACAGTAAACCACCGACAATCGAACCCGGTATACGCCAAATTAAGGCCATTTTTAACCCACCAATCGAAATGCTCTCGCGATATTTCATCGCATTAAGCACCGAAATAAATAGCGCGACCAAACAGATCGGCGCTGGCACATAATCTGGAGAAATCAGGAACAACAACGGCGATGCAACCACAGCTAGCCCAAAGCCGATCGCGGTCTGTACAAAGGAGCCTATGAAAACCAACATTATGGCCATCCACACACTCACGTCTAAATATTCCATTTCGTTGCCTTGAACTATCATGTATCGAATGGCACTGACGGTATCAGTTCAGCAATATTTCGCAATAGAAACGTTTTGCCCAAATTGACCATGTCACGGTGCACAGACGAAAGCGCTGTCTCGTAGGCACTTAGTAATCACTATTCTGCCAGACACTTTCATTCTAAAACGGTAAATCCAGTATTTCGATCTGATTAAAATGTGGTTCTGCAAGGCCTTTTAAGTAGTTCGCTACATTCAAACTTTGTGAGTGTGCGCTTTGACTGCCAAAAATAAGAGTCAGTTTCATATCAATTTCTTTTTAAACTGCAAGCCAGTGTTGTTGAATAAGTGGTTGAGGTGGAAAGCGGGATAGCCAGCACGATCGAGATAAAAATCGCCCCTGCCCCGAAAATTTGCGTCCAAGTGAGTGCTTGATCGAGAATGACATAACCCAGTAAGCAAGCCGAGACACTGCTCAAAAAACCAAGAAAGGACACCGTGACCGTTGGCAGTTGCTCAATACCACGGAACCAGAGAAAGTAAGCCAGCATAGCGCCAACCACACTCAGGTATCCGTAACCGAGGTAGTTAAGCACAGTAATTTGCTCTGGTACGCCTTCAATCCATAGGGTCGGAGGCAGCAAAAACACGCCACCAAACAATAATTGCCAGCCGGTAAATCCAAGTGTGGACATGCTTTGAGGACGCCCCCATTTTTTGGTCAGTACTACGCCAGAGGCCATACTGAATGTTCCCAAACAGGCGATCAATAAACCTTGTATGCTCAAAGATGCGGTTTGATTAAGCACTAATAGTCCGATCCCAATAACACCAACCCCCCCCCCCCGCCGCCCACTGCAAAGGGGTGATGCGTGCGCTCAGAAGAATCCAACTCATCATCATCACCAACATAGGTTGGAATGACATCACCAATGCTGCCATTCCTCCTGGTAATTCAGTCGCTGCAAAAAATAAGCAGTAAAAGAAGAAACCAATATTAAAAAAGCCCAATACAGGTAAACGCCACCACCAATTTCCAGTTGGTAAAGTTCGAGCAAACAGTACTAGCAATATCCCAGCAGGCAGAGCTCGTACTAAAGAAGCCATGAGTGGCGCATTTGGCGGTAGTACTTCGGTGGTTACGATATAAGTGCTGCCCCATACGATAGGTGCGATAGCAGTAAGCAGCATCGTCTTGATTCCTGACGTTGTATTCATTTTTGACCCTATTTAGTGGCGTTAACTTCCATAAAAGTATCTCTTAAAAAAGATACTTTTTAGAAAATAATAGAGAAATGGTTTTTAATCAAGTATCTTTTCAAAAAGATATATTCAGAGGGAGACATCATGTCATCAGATAACACCATGCCAAATGACAAAGTGGATGCCATTCTTGCACAGTGGCACAATATCAGACCGGATCTAGATTGTTCTTCGATGGGCGTTGTTGGCCGATTAAACCGCACTTATGAACTTTGGAAACCTCAATTAGATCAAGTCTTCCAGCGCTTTGATTTAAGCTCAGTTGAGTTTGATATTCTGGCGACCATCCGTCGTAGCAATACCGCCATCACGCCTACTGAGCTGTACCAAACCTTGATGCTCTCTTCCGGTGCGATCAGTACACGCATTGAACAACTGGTGCAACGCGGCTTAGTGCAGCGTATGGCCAGCGATCAAGACAGACGAAGTTGTAAGGTGATGTTGACCGAACAAGGACAAAGTTTGATCGACCAAGCCTTGAATGCCCATGTCGACAATATGAATCGCATGTTAGAAGTGCTCACGGAACAAGAACAAATACAGTTAGAGCAGCTCTTAAAAAGAATTCTGCTAGCGGAATAAAAACCGAAAGAGCAAAACTGATTGAGAAGGTGTGCAGATAGCAGATAAATAAGACAAAGAATGATCGGTGAGTAAGCTGCCTACGCCGATCAATCTTGTCAATCCAATAGTAAATTCAAAGATGGCTAACCATCTTCAACCAACACGACCACTTCAAGTCGTTAGGATAAATCACACTTACGAATATAGAAATTCAGAAATTGCTGACTAAAATCAGCACCTTCTGTGGTTTGTGCTATACGTTAATGAGTCAGATATCAAAACAACGATAACTTGTTAAGTGAGCGCTTCATGTCTAACGATGCTATTTATGACCAAGCCCCTTGGGTCAAACTCTACAGTCCGGAGCAACTGGCTTTGCATCAAGGCCATGCTAAAGACAGCCATGCTTGGCGCAGTATTCCTGAAATGCTCAGTGAAGCGGCCGCCAAATACAGCCAACGTAAAGCTTTTACCACCTGCATGCCCAATGGCATGAACGGTAGCCTTACTTTTGGACAAGTAGATGAGATGTCGACCGCTTTTGCTCATTACCTACGCGGCGAGCTTGGCTTGCAAGCCGGTGATCGCGTTGCGGTGCAAATGCCAAACTGTTTAAGCTTACCCGTTGCCGTGATCGGGGTGCTCAAATCTGGCTGTATCTTAACCAGCGTTAACCCGCTGTATAGCCGCCGTGAAATGAAACATCAGTTCAGTGACGCTGGGGTAAAAGCCATTGTCATTTGCGATATGTTCACCGATAAACTGCAAGACGTCATCGAACAGACGCCGATCCAGCATGTTATCGTGACCTCTTTAGCCCAATGGTTTCCTCCGGTGGTACGCGGCATTCTTAAGCTGGTCTTGAAATATTGGAATAAAGTGATTCCCCCACATCAGTTAACTCATCATTCCATCGATCAAGCGATTCACCTTGGCCGTCTACGCCAAAAAAACGACAAGCTGGATGTGCAAGAGTATTGGCAAGATTTAACTCGCGATGACACCGCGCTGCTCCAATACACGGGCGGTACCACGGGCGTTGCGAAAGGGGCGATGCTCAGTCATGGTAACTTACTCGGTAACGTAGAGCAGATGGATAGCTTGGTCCAAGGGCATATCACGAGCGGCCAAGAAACCGTACTCACTGCCCTACCGCTGTATCATATTTTTGCTTTCAGCGTTAACTTGTTGGAGTTTTGGCATCAAGGGGCGCATAACATTCTAGTGCCGAGCCCAAGGCCGATCCAAAACTGTCAGCGCGCGTTTGATAACTACCCTATCAGTTGGATGACTGGCGTGAATACCTTGTATAACGCGCTACTCAATGAAGAGTGGTTCACGACCTTTCCGCCTAAACACCTTAAAGCCGCGTTAGCCGGCGGCACCGCGTTACATGCTACGGTTGCCGAACGCTGGCAAAAAGCCATTCGCTGTCCGCTAGTGGAAGGTTATGGCCTAACCGAAAGCTCGCCAGTGCTCTGTTTTAATCCCTTAACCGATCCACGTCCTGACTGTATCGGCATTCCAACGCCTGGTACTCAGTTGCGCTTAGTGGATGATGACGGGCATACCGTCCCGCTTGGTGAGCCGGGAGAACTGATTGCTAAGGGCGTGCAAATTATGCAGGGCTATTGGCAGCAACCGGAAGAAACCGCTCATGCGCTGCGCGAGGGTTGGTTATACACTGGCGATATCGCCATCATGCATCCCGATGGTCGCTTACGCTTAGTCGATCGGAAAAAAGACTTGATCCTTGTCAGTGGTTTTAATGTCTACCCCAACGAAGTGGAAGAAGCGATCGCTGGCTTAGAGCAAGTGATGGAGTCAGCCGTCGTCGGCGTTCCCGACCCGCTCACGGGAGAACAAGTTCAAGCTTATGTGGTGTTGCGTGAGCAAGGATTAGATGAAACCAGCGTGAAAAAACACTGTAAAAAAGAACTCGCCGCTTATAAGGTTCCGAAAAAAGTGGTCTTTGTTGATGAGCTACCGAAAACGCCCGTCGGCAAGGTTCTGCGCAAAGATGTTCGTGCCATGGCCCTTGGCCAATCGACCCATTCTGATCATTAGGAGGCCATCATGTTAAGCGCTTTTGAAGAAACCCTATTATCGGTAATGATGATCATCATAATGTTTGGCATGGGTGCAAGCCTAACCTTTCGTGATTTTCGTATCGCCTTTAAACACCCTAGGGCTATCGTTGTCGGATTCAGCTCGCAGTACGCACTGATGCCTTTTATTGCTTTTGCTTTGGTTTGGCTACTTAACCTCACCCCTGCGCAAACGGTCGGCATGGTATTGATTGGTTGTATGCCCGGTGGAACCACTTCGAATATCTTTGCTTACTTTTCACGCAGTCTACTTAGTTTGAGCATTATGATGACCATCTGCTCAACCATAGCGGCTTTTGTGATGGTTCCGTTGCTGATGCAATTCTATACCCAAGGAATTGATGACTCACTGCGTATTCCACCCGATCAAATTGGTCGCTTATTGTTTGCGCTCCTTATCCCCACTCTGATTGGTATCTGGTTACGGCGTAAAAATGCCAATATTGGCGCTGTGGTTGAATTAACGGGTGGCGTGTTAGGCGCATTGGTGATTATTTTCTTGCTGGCCACTTGGGTACCACGTAACTGGCAACTGCTGCTCACCACTCATTGGACGGTTTATGTTGCCGTTATCATGGTCGGGTTGATTGGTTTTAATTTTGGCTATTTCTTCTCACGCTTGCTTGGCCTTAATCCGCAAAAAGCGCGCACAGTATCATTAGAAACGGGGATTCAAAATGGGCCTCTCGCGGCTTTGGTGGTTAGCTTAAGTTTTGCCGGAGAATTACAGCAACAAATCTTGTTAATTCCAGTCATGTATTCGCTGTTTATTGTTATCAACTCCACAGTAGTGACTTTCTTTTACCGTAAGCGCACCTTTAGTGAAGAGCTAGCACGCGATCAGGCAAAAATCGAACCCGCCAGTAGTACTAGTTCATCAAGTCAGTAAATATGCTGCTCACCTCAGTTATCTCTATCAAGGCCGCTAAGCGGCCTTTTCAATAACGAATGGCATGTTAATTAGATGCTACAATCAACAGCCCTGATCGCAGTATTGATTGATGCCCATGGGGATTTACCTGTGCTTACCAGCAACCGTAAGTGGCTGATGATGCAAGAACTAAAAATAAGTTTTATTGATAAGAAAAAGGATTAAATAACCAAATCTAATCTTGGTTACCCAATTGTTTATCACACCATTTTTCAATATCGGGTGCATAGAGAGCCAATAAACCAATGCTCATCGCAATACCACAAATAATGTAAATCGCTACCATGTTGCCACTCCCGATTGTATCTGAAAATCCATTAACTGGCTGTCCTTGCATCGTGTGCTTAAAACGCTCAACCGTTTATAGTCTAGCTAAATACGTGGCTATTTGCTAACACACTACGACTTCGCTAATAGTTCATTTCTCACAATTTCAGCACCAGCGCTTAATGAGTGGAGTTTCGCTCGTGCTACCGCTCTAGACAACGGAGCCATGCCACAGTTTGTGCATGGATAAAGCTTATCAGCATCGACGTATTTCAGAGCATTACGCAGGGTGGCCGCTACCGCCTCTGGTGTTTCAATGCTGTTGGTTGCGACATCGATAGCACCGACCATCACTTTTTTGCCGCGTACCAGTTCGAGTAACTCCATTGGCACATGAGAGTTATGGCACTCTAAAGAAATAATATCGATATTCGATTGTTGCAGTTTAGGAAACACCTCTTCGTATTGACGCCACTCACTGCCTAAGGTTTTTTTCCAATCCGTATTGGCTTTGATTCCATAGCCGTAACAAATATGTACCGCGGTTTCGCATTTTAAACCATCGATAGCTCGCTCAAGAACTTCAATCCCCCAATCATTGACTTCGTCAAAAAAAACGTTGAACGCCGGCTCATCAAATTGAATGATATCGACACCAGCAGCTTCTAGCTCTTTAGCTTCTTCATTGAGAATTTTCGCAAACTCAAACGCCAGCTCTTTACGAGATTGATAATAGCCATCGTAAAGGGTATCAACCATCGTCAGCGGCCCAGGCAGAGCCCACTTGATGGGCTTATCCGTTTGAGAACGTAAAAACTTTGCATCTTCTACGAACACCGATTTCTGCCGAGATACAGGGCCAACCACGCTTGGCACGCTAGCATCGTACCGGTCACGAATTTTCACCGTTTGCCGATTCTCAAAATCAACGCCATGCAAATGTTCAATAAAGGTCGTCACAAAGTGCTGACGGGTTTGTTCGCCGTCACTGACAATGTCTACCCCTGAGATTATTTGTTCATGCAAGGCAATACGCAGAGCATCGTATTTGCCATCTATTAACTCTTGTTGCTGTAATTTCCAAGGTGACCAAAGCACTTCTGGCTGAGCTAACCACGTCGGTTTTGGCAGACTGCCTGCCGTTGAAGTTGGGAGTAATTTTGTCATAATGTTGGCTATTCTACTGTTTGGTTGACGATTAAGCGCACTGAGCGACCCATTGTTCAAGAACCGATTGATAAGGTTTGATGAAGACTTCTTCCGCATACTTACCTTGTTTTATCGCCAGTTGGGTGCGCTCTTCGCGGTCATAGACAATATCCGTTAACGAGTGGGCATCGCTTTTCAAGTTCGCTTCATAACGTTCACCAGCTACCCGGTTGGCAAAATAAATCTCAGGGCGATAAATCTTTTGAAAAGTTTCCATGGTGCTGATGGTGCTAATCAGCTCCAAATTGGTGTAATCGTTCAGCAGATCGCCAAAGAAGTAGAAGGCAAAAGGCGCAACACTGTTTTTCGGCATAAAGTAACGAGCTTTTAAGCCCATTTTCTGGAAATACTGTTCCGTTAACGATAAATCCGTCGGCTGGTATTCCACACCCAATATTGGGTGTTGGTTATTAGTGCGGTGATAGACTTTGCTGTCTGACACACTCAAACAAATCACCGGTGGCTTGGTGAAGTTTTGTTGGTAACCTTCTGAGTTAATGAATGATTTAAATAAGTTACCATGCAAAAGACCAAAGTCTTCTGGTACAGAGAATTGCGCTTTGCCTTTATTGTAATCCAGTAGACGCACACTAAAATCGTAATCACGAACATAAGAAGAGAAGTTATTCCCGACAATACCTTCAATCCGTTGACCCGTTTTGCTATCCAAAATACCGGTTTTTAGCACTTCAATCGATGGAATGGTTTCGCTGCTATTTTCTACTTTGATATTGGCTGAAATAATGTCTAACTCGACCGAGTAGCGATCACCCGTTGGGTTATCCCAACAAGCCAACTCATTAAAACGTTGGTCTATCATGCGTAATACGCTACGCAAGTTCTGTTGACGATGTTCACCACGCGCTAAGTTAGCAAAGTTCGTGGTAATACGAGTGTTGTCTGCTGGATGATAATTTTCATCAAGACGAGTCTTTTTAATGGTAAAAGTAAAATGTTGAGTCATCAGCGTTATCTTCCGTGTCAATCAGATGAAACCAAATGATCATCCGTTCAATTCATGACTCAGTTATAACTCGCCCATGATTAAGTTAACAATGTTGTTACTTAATGTTCATTGTGAAAAAAATTCATGTTCGGTGTGCTTCAATAAAAAATAGTAAGGCAGAAGGTGGGATTGCGTCTGTTAGTCAACTGAATAGCTAACTTTTTATTATTCAAAATTGGGGAAATAAACAACAGTTTTGTACAATACTTGTGTGAAGGAGAGTTCTATTGTGTAGCTCAATTACTGCTGCGTAAAGGACTATACAATGACACCAAACAACGGCATTTTTTGGCTTAGGCAAACTCCGCAAATAACCTGTGTAGCTACGCTGGGACCTGAAGGCTCAAGCAGCCAATATGCAGCTCAGTACCTGTCAAGGCTTATTGGGGCCCCATTAGAAGTACTATTATTCAGCACCTTTGAACAAGCCTCTGAGCATGTTGAATCCAATGAGTCATGTTTACTTCTTGTTGCTAATGCATACCAGAAGGTTGATAACTTTTACATGAACGAGCGAACGCTCCTTTTGGGTTCGTTTTTTTTTGCCCCCCCGCCTATTACTTGGCATGTAAAGATATATCTAATCTGACATTCAAAATATTGAGTAAAAATACAATATCTATAGCGTCTCATCATGCTCCACTGTCTCGATTAGACGGCCTTATACGATCGTCCGAAGAAAATGTTCCTGATATACGAAAAGCTCAAATTGAAGTACAGCTCACTGATTCTACCAGTGGTGGTGCTCAACAAACAGCGGTTGACTTGACAATGCTTTTGGAAACAGAGCCATGATCATTTGGGCTATCGATGGTGCGGCTTTGTCGTTGGAAGAAGGCTACCCAATTAGGTTGGTTGATTTCTCATTATATCGCTATAAGGGAGTCAAGTGTCTATCAGAGTTACATTTAACCGATGAATTTGAGCAGGGATATTGGGAGAGGCAAGCGGGCGATTGCAAGACTGGCAAGATCAAACCCAAAAGATATCGAATCGTTGATTTACAAGAACATCGCTTTATTAATGGCACTGGCGAAGTTACGGATTTTTAAGGAACAATAATGATTTCACAACTAATAGCGATGGCAGCTTTTGCCTTAGTGACTTCGATCTCACCAGGCCCAGTAAACATTTTAGCCACTGTTACTGGAGCGAATTACGGATATACCCGTACTATACCTCATATCACTGGCGCAACTTTCGGGTTTGTATCCATTTTGTTTTTGTTGGGCTTTGGATTATCGCAATTCATTGCCGAAATTCCTTATTTAGCAAAGGGCATGACATATGTAGGAGGAAGTTTTCTATTATATCTCGCTTATAAAGTGACTACCCAAGAACCTACCACTAAAAGTAAAGATTCAGAAGAAAGCAAATCAGCGCCATCGCTCTTGCAGGGTATGATGTGTCAGTGGCTGAATCCTAAAGCATGGATCGTTTCGCTTGCTGGTATTTCAGTTTTTTATACAGGGCAAAACGTAGGACTAGAGGTATTACTTTTATTCTGTGGCATATTCTTTGTCGTTTGCTACATATCGCTCTCAGTGTGGGCAATACTAGGGGTTACCATCAGTTCTGTTATAGAAACACCTAAGCAGTTCAAGCTGTTTAACATCTCTATGGGACTACTACTAGCGTTAACTGTTCTATATACTTTCTTCATATCTAGTTGAAAGAGTATTCGTTGATATGGCTAAACAGCAATTTTATCGATCCAATATAATTCCTATAGAACTGCGTTGTTCCACAAATTCAAACGCATGCTATGGTAAACATACTCACGAAGAGTTTTCTGTTGGATCGGTAGATTGTGGTCAAAGTGATTATTTTAATAACAATATGGAAAGCAAAATCGAAATGGGCTCTCTTGTCATAGTGAACCCATTGGAAGTACATTCATGTAACCCCACTCGAGATACCAATTGGAGCTATAAGATGCTTTATGTATGCCCGAAGTGGTTAGGTAACATACAATCTATGATTGTAGATAACCCCTCAAAAAATTTTATACCATTCTCGATTATTCATACTAATTCCCCAGAGCTCTACTGGCAGTTTCAATCATTGGCAAACTCAATCATAGACGATGTCGATCACATAAAAGTGGAGGAAGAAAGCATCGAATTTTTCTCCAATTTATTTCGCAATGCCAACGCCATAGATATCGATGAGTTGAGCCTAACAAAAGCAAATATCGCCAGAGCTCATCGCTTTATATGTGACAACTTCAAAAACAACATCTCAATCAGAGAGATTGCTCAACACTCTAGGTTAAGTGAATACCACTTAATTCATTCATTTCGAAAATCTTATGGGATAACCCCCCATGCCATGCAAATTGCCATGCGAATAAATGAAGCGAAGGTGTTGCTAAAGAAAGGACATAATATTGCATCAGTTGCCACAGAATTAGGGTTTAATGATCAAAGTCACTTTCATCGTAATTTTAAGAAACTAGTAGCAGCCACTCCAGCTCAATACAAAGATTAATCTACATTAGTTCTGCTGTGAATGTTTGCTACGCCATTTTGTATGGAAACGGATTACTTCGTCAGAAATAAATATAAATATAGAATGCTCTTCCGACACTCATTACACCGAAAGCATGATGTAATCGATTAGTATATCGACTAGATTCGACGGTTTGATAAGCGGTGAAAAGCTTCTCTGACGTGCATGGAAAGAGAGGTAAGATACAATGCGATATACTCTCGTTTCTATCCCTTCTGAAAAGGGGATTTGCAATACACCATCTAATCTGTAACTTTCTAATTTAGTAAGCGCTGTAACTCACAAATGTCGGATAGGCGGCACCTGTTGCCAGATGCCTCCCTCCTCAGAACCGTACGTGCAACTTTCACTGCATACGGCTCAAGCCTCCACAAAGGCACCGTTAAGCACCCAGTAACTAAATTACCTTTGCGATACATGCTTAAAGCTTTAAAACTGCCCCAATGGTGACTCAGTGAATAAGAAACCAAGGTTCGTTGTCAGAAGACGCACTAATTTCATTCGAAATCATCATTTGCTTTTCTTCTTTAATAAAGTTCTTCAAGCTATTTCGCAACGGGAGACCAGCTAGAAGTCAGCTCGCTTTCGCGCCAGATATAAACCTGTATCCCCTTCATTACAAAGGGGCATTCGCTTTCTCTAGCCTCCTTTACCTGCATACCTATCGGCAACCCTCACAGGCTGCTTTCCCATAGGGAGGTATACAGGCTTACCCTGTTCCGTATGTCGCGTAAAATGTCAACTTAGATGCCCACTATAGTGCGAAGAGTACGCTGATCACGAAAGAGTAATGTCCAATCTCTTTCCGACTCTCGCTGCCATTTTGGCTACAGCGTATTAACCACTTCCGCTGCTTCATCATATAACGCACCTTACATGGATTCACATTACATTCATCATATTGACTCCCTAGCACTCACCCGAATTGTGGTTCTCAGGAGGAACATCCTCTCACGATTCCGTTCCCACTCAGCCTAACGTCTGAGTTTCGTTACATTGTCGGTTCCGCTGCTTTATTCAGGAACCTAGGATCATCTGGTGATACAGACGGTTCACTCTTGTCGTGGTAAACAACGCTTCATACGACTTCAGGTCGCACGGACATAAATGAGTTACGAAATGCATTTCTAACCTATCGAGCAAAGATAAAACATGATAGTGCCTCATACATAGGATAATATATCTACATCAATAGCTTATGCAGGAAACTCTTATGGCAAAACAGTTTATGTTAATGGAACCAAAAAATGAGAATTTTAATGAGTTAATTGGTAGTTCAAGTAAATACTTAGTTCCTAGATTTCAACGTGATTACGCTTGGGATATTGAACAATGGGAAGACCTTTGGAATGACATAAATGCCCTCGATGAAGAAGGCTTCCATTACATGGGCTACATAGTTTTGCAACAAACTGAGCAGTATCAGTTTGAAGTGATTGATGGCCAACAGAGATTAGTGACTCTTTCACTAATTGTCCTTGCAGCAATGAAGGCTCTTTCGGGTATGATTGAAAGAGGCGAAGACGAAGCCGATAACAAGGAAAGACTCGCTGAGCTTACCAAGAAGTTTGTTGGTAACAAAAATTTAGTTTCATTAAAAGTTGTCAGTAAGCTGGAACTAAATCGAAATAACAATAGATACTTCCAGAAGATATGCTCGACACTGGAAGCGCCAAATCACCGAGGGATTACATCTACTAACAAGCTCATTAGGAAGTGTTTCGACTTTTTTAGCACAAAAGAATTCGGCGCTACTGGTGCTGAGATTGCGCAGTTCATCATGAAGTTTTCCTCGGCAATG
Organism: Vibrio sp. A11; assembly: GCF_013048705.1. NCBI lineage: Bacteria > Pseudomonadati > Pseudomonadota > Gammaproteobacteria > Vibrionales > Vibrionaceae > Vibrio > Vibrio sp. A11. Next base: position 59,139 of record NZ_VHSI01000002.1, read on the forward strand.
ATCTTTACCAAGATTATTGTGCAAGACGATTTAAATGCGTACAAAGTTTTTGAGACTCTTAACGCACGAGGTGTTCAACTTTCAACCCCAGATCTATTGAAAAACTATTTGTTTTCAATAGTTACTAAAAACGATGGTATTGAAGATGATGAGTTAGATGAGTTGGATGAAAATTGGTCTGAGTTGATTGCTCAGCTTGGTGAAAGCAATGTTTCTGACTTTGTTCGATACCACTACAACTCTCATAGGAAGATGGTCACTAAAAAAGAGCTTTTCTCATCTATGCGTAGAGTAGTTACTACTCCTCCAGAAGCGTACGCTTATCTAAGAGAGCTAATCGATTATGCCCCGATTTATGCGTCATTAATAAACCCTAGTGATTCATGGTGGGCTGAGCAAGCTCAAGAGTATAGAGATTCGCTTAAGTTCTTAGTTGGTATTCGGTTGTTCAATATTAAACAACCACTAGCTGTTCTGCTCCCAGCATTTAAGCACTTCACGCCAGAAGAGTTTGTAAAAACAGTAAAATATTTATACGTTCTATCTATTCGATACAACGTAATTTGTCATTTGTCGCCAAGTGAACAAGAATCACTCTACAACCAAATAGCAATAAAGGTATCAGGAAAAGAGTACAAAAGAGCAAGTCATATAAAGAATAGCGAGGAGTTCAAGAGATTGTACCCAAATGATGATACGTTCTTTAATGCTTTCGAGTTTCATCGAATGCCAAGCAGACAAACGGCTAAAAAAATCAGGTTCCTACTTGCTGAGATTGAAAACCACCTCGGCTTCCATTGTGACTTTAACAAAACAACCTTGGAGCATATTTGTCCATATAATCCTGAAAAGCAATGGACTGCTAGCTTCGGTGAAGGCATAAATGACGTTAAAGATCGTCTAGGTAATATGCTTCTACTTGATAAAGACGACTTAAAACGAGCAACGTTTGAACAAAAGAAAGATGCGTATAATAACGCTCCATACTATTTGGCTCAAAAAGTCACTGAATACTCCGAATGGAACTTAGACACTGTTAATGAGCAACAAAAGTGGATGGCCGAGCAAGCGGTTCAGACATGGCGCGTTGATTAACGTGTTTCAATACCACAGATAAATAACAGCCCTGCTCTCGTGTAATATAGAATTGCCCCAAACACACTTTGGGGCAAAAATGAGTTTACTCCGGCATAGCTCTGAATTTAAGCGAGCTTGATTCATCGTTCAGATCAAGAAGCTAGGCTTAACTTTCTGGCTTTATTCAAAACTTATAAAATAAAGCCTTTGATACCCCTACAGCCACAATTCACTTTGATTAATGGCCGCACTAACGCTTTTGCTGAATATCGTAGCTGATTTGCTTATCGGCGTTCTTTAATGGTACCCCTACCTGATTAAACGCCTTTTGAATAGTAGCTGAGACATGCAGGCGGCCTTCTCCCTGTAAAAAGTTGGCTCGATGCTGATTGGTTTCAAATACGCAGACTATTGCTAAGCTTTGTGGAAAAGAAGTGTATTTGACCGTATGAGTCACCCAAAGGAAACCATCGTAATCTTTTAACGTGCTTTCACAAACTTCGGTTAACACTTCTCTAATGAGATTCTCAACCTTCTTATCTGACTTGCGCATAAAACAAACTCCCGATTGAACCACGTTAAAAACCTGTCAGTCTACCTTGTCTTAAACAACATTGGGCAGTGAAATTGACTCCAGCTCACTTGGCACCTCTTGGGACAAGCGACAAAAGCTATTGCAAGGCATCGTCACGCTGCGATGTTAACGCGCAATAAATCTGCAAGGTGGTATGGAGAAAACGTTTAAAGCGTTGCGAAGGGAGCAACTACTTCCAGCCTTGACGCCATTTTTCCTCATTTTTGAGTTCAAGCCAGTCTATTGAATATTCATTTCTCGACAGCACGGATTCAAGTAAACATGACATCACTGCACCCTCTTCATCATACTCAACCTCTGAAATCAAAAAATGCTTTTCCCGTTTAAGCGGCTTTACCGCCGTCCATTTACTATTTCGTAACTTAGCTGGGTTTATCTGGTTCATACTAACTCCGTAATAAACTGAATTTATTGAAAATAATAATCAGTAATACGAACGATAGCGGTTTAAGTTCAGTTCGCTGTTCCGTTTATATCGAGACAGATAGGCTGAAAGTGTGGGATATTTTATACGTTTAAAAGAATGAGATTTGAATTTCAGAGACAGCTAGATGGGTGGAAGCCCCAGCCACATCCCGGCACACACGTCATTCGCTGTGGCTGCTTCCTTCCGGACCTGACCAAGTTCACGAACTAGTGTTGCGGGAGGACCAGGGCCTCCATAGAGCACTTTAGCGCCTTGGCTAAAGAGTGCGAGGATTATCCGGCATCCCCTCCTCTATTGCAACCCTCCGCTCTCATAAAATCAATAAAGGCGGGTTAACTGGGCAGCAATTGAGCAATCTTTTTATTCTCAGGCAATGATGGTGGAGTTTTGTACTACTCTATCTGCTCTTCACTGCTTTTCAGTAGGTAGTCCGTCATCCACGCTGTCGCGAGCAAGCATAGCCAAACCACAAAGACCGGTTTGGGTACTTCGATGGCCGGAGCCAGCACGATGCCCATAAACGCCACCGACGGTAGCGTCCAGCACAATAACGTTGGCCAATGCTCTGCTCTTTGCTTCACAAGTTTATTGATGATGGCCATTAACCCAGTCACGCACAATGAAATAACAACCGCGAAGGTGAATTCAGCAATCCACAAAGGCAGCAACAATAATAATGCCCACCAGTGGCGAGCCGATGAAGGCGTGTATTTCCAACTATTAACCGCCCACCATATCGCGCTCACCGAGAGTATTTGTAATACCGTCATGACCGGAGTGCCATCAAGCTTACCTGCTGATTGCGTGGTCATAATTCCGACTTGCAGCGTCAGCAAAATTAAACCACAAATCACCATAACCCCTTTATGGCGTGGCGCAGAAAAAGCGACCATCAGTAATGGGAAGATAACCCACATACTCACAGATAACGCGGCTGGCTGGTAAGACAGCGTGAAGCCATAGACCAGTAAACCGCCCAACAACACCAAGCCCGCATTACCACTGCGAGGCAACACCCACAGTGCTGGCACTAATAAAGCGATCAATGACCAATTGCCTTCACTCAAACCTAGGGCTTGACCACAGACAATCGCTAAGATTATGGTGATCATAAATTGCATAACCGACACTATCATACCCTCTCCTTATACCTATCCGTGGTAACCATTGAACTAGGGCTTTATGAGTATGGACCAATTTTCTCAACAAATCTTTGCCGTGGTGCACCAAATTCCTTTTGGTCGAGTAGCGACCTATGGGCAAGTTGCGCATTTAGCGGGCTATCCGGGCTATGCTCGTCAGGTAGGAAAAGTGTTAAGCCGATTGCCGCAAGGCAGCAAACTACCTTGGTTTAGAGTGATTAATGGCCGAGGTGAGTCATCGTTGAGCGGGGCCGATAAAGCGCGTCAACACGCTTTACTGCTTGCCGAACAGGTTGTGATCAATTCATCTGGAAAAATTTCACTACGCCAGTATCAATGGCGACCTTAGACGTTTATCTCATCAGCAAAGGGGCGAGGGATCGTTTCAACATGTTTCATAAATCACATTCCCTCTTGACAAATATTTGACCTATTTCACAAAATAGTGGCTAATACTTAAGTGAACTAATTTTAGTCTATACCCAAACAACTTGGAGTTGCAGGTAGGAAGGGTATACAAACAACCATCATTAGGTGAGGGTCATGAGTAAACCACTAAGCGAATTATTACGCCTACTACAGCTTGAAAAGCTTGAAGAAGGTTTGTACCGAGGTGAAAGCGAGAACCTTGGTTTACCCCAAGTCTATGGCGGTCAAGTGATTGGGCAAGCGCTCTCGGCGGCCCGTTACACGGTAGATTCCGATCGCACCGTCCATTCCTTCCATAGCTATTTTTTGTATCCGGGCGATCCTGAAAAACCAATTATTTATGATGTAGAAAACCTACGTGACGGTCGTAGCTTTAGCACCCGCCGAGTAAAAGCGATTCAAAACGGTCGACCGATTTTTTATCTCACCGCTTCTTATCATGGTGAAGCGCCGGGGTTTGAGCATCAAAATGCGATGCCTAATATTTCCGGGCCAGAAAATTTTGCTTCAGAATCTGAGCTAGCGGCGCAAATTGCCCATTTATTGCCAGAAAAAATTCGTAACGCGTTTTGCGGTGAGAAACCGATTGAGATCCGCCCTGTGACGGTGATTAATCCGTTAAAACCACAAAAAGAACAGCCTAAACAATATTTATGGATTCGCGCGAATGGTGAAGTGCCTGATGATCAGTTAATTCATCAATACTTACTCGGTTATGCGTCAGACTGGGGATTTCTCGTTACCGCGCTGCATCCTCATCAAGTCTCACTGATGACGCCGAATTTCCAAGTGGCGACGATCGATCATTCGATCTGGTTCCATCGCCCGTTTAAAATGGATGAATGGCTGCTTTATGCAATTGAAAGCCCAACCGCGAGCAATACCCGTGGTTTAGTGCGCGGCGAGATTTACAACCAGCAAGGGGCTTTAGTGGCAACAGCGGTACAAGAAGGGGTGATGCGTTTTAAATAAAACGCTTCCTTTAAAGCGGTAAGGCGGTGGTGTATTTCAAAGACTCCATCGCAAAGGTGGAAGTGACATTGTTTAAACCATCGACACTATTGACCAGTTTTTTATAGAACTGGTCAAAATTTTTCATGTCTTTGACCAGTACTTTCATCATGTAATCATACTCACCAGCCATGCGATAAAATTCCATCACTTCCGGAAAATCCTCCACGGTATTAACGAACCGTTGATACCACTCATGGGAGTGATCACTGGTTTTGACCATCACAAAAGCGATAAAAGACAGCCCTAAACGTTCTGGATCGAGCAGCGCCACCCGTTGGCTGATCACCCCCGACTCTTCGAGCTTTTTCAATCGTTTCCAACATGGCGTGCTGGTTAAATTGACCGCATCGGCTAATTCATTGAGCGATAACGTGCTGTCTTTTTGCAACATCGCCAGTAACTGTTTATCAATTCGATCCATATCCACCACCTTTTATTTCTATAGCAATTATATTATAGAGAAAATAATTCTCTTAAATTAGCAAATCAAAGGCAAGATAACCAAGTTTTTCTCCCTCACACAACGTACATTATCAGCATTAACTCATGAGCAATTGCTCACCATGACTGTGAGAACGCCACCATGTGTACCGACCATCAATGGATTAATAACGCGATTCGTAAAATCGAAGCCGATTTTCAACGCTCGGCTGATACCCATTTAATTAAGCTCGATCTGCCTAGCATTGCGGGGATTGACCTTTATCTTAAAGATGAGAGCACGCACCCCACTGGCTCGCTCAAACATCGCTTGGCTCGCTCTTTGTTTTTGTATGCGATATGTAATGGCTGGGTTGGTCCAGATACGCCAATTATTGAAGCCTCTTCTGGCAGCACTGCGATTTCTGAGGCCTATTTTGCCCGCTTACTGGGCCTGCCTTTTATTGCGGTGATGCCGAAATGCACCGCGCGTAAGAAAATCGAACAAATTGAGTTTTATGGTGGCAAAGCACATTTAGTCGATCGCAGCGATCAAATTTATGCTGAGTCTCGCCGCTTAGCACAAGCATTAAACGGTCATTATATGGATCAATTTACTTATGCAGAGCGAGCCACCGACTGGCGTGGTAACAGTAATATCGCCGATAGTATTTTTCAGCAAATGCAACGGGAAGATCATCCCATTCCAAGTTGGATTGTGATGAGCCCAGGCACCGGCGGCACTTCCGCGACCATTGGCCGTTTTATCCGTTATCAGCAACATAATACTAAGCTGTGCGTCGTCGACCCAGAAAACTCGGTATTTTTCGATTATTACCAAACGCGCAATAGTGAGTTAACGCTGCAGTGCGGCAGTAAAATTGAAGGCATTGGCCGACCACGTGTCGAGCCGAGTTTTATTCCCAATGTGGTTGATGAGATGAGACAAATCCCCGATGCGGCCAGTATCGCTACCATTCATTGGTTAGAAAAGATCGTGGGAAGAAAAGCCGGCGCATCAACCGGAACCAACCTTTATGGCGCACTTCAGCTAGCCAGTGAGATGAAACAGCGCGGTGAGCAAGGCTCAATTGTGACCTTATTATGCGACAGTGGTGAGCGTTATTTGGATACTTATTACAACCCAGAGTGGCTAGCACACAACATCGGTGACTTAGCACCTTACGCCGATAAGTTAGAGACGTTTCAGCTTACAGGCCAACTGGATTAAAGCTATCCTTGACGATTGAAAATTAATAGATCTATCTCCAAACGACTTGGAGTTGCAGGTTGGCGGTAAGTGAGTCCCCATGAGCATAGACAGACTATACGATTGGGATAAACAAACGTAGCTAACACCGCTGCAGCTTTAAGTAGGAAGGGGATAACATCAAGCTATTGATTATGTGGCTTTTGTTTTAACGATGACCGTTCTCTGACAGCGAATGTCGAAAACATGACGCCTATCTGACGCGGTTAACGTTCATTTGATGAATAATAACGACCTCAGTCACCAACGACTTCACACCGTCGTCGAACGGCTCATAGATAAGGCCGGTGGCTATCACAACGTCCGTTTCAATTGAAGGTATAGAATATGATCAAAAAATCTCTTTTTGTCGTCAGTGCACTGACCTTAGTGTTGGCTGGCTGTGATAATCAACAGCAAGCCTCTGCCCCTGTAGAGTCACAAACCGCTCCCGTGACCATCGATGTTAATGATGATGAGTCAGTAATCGATGAAGCGTTTAAAAGCGAACACACCGCTTACAATAGTTTAGATTGGCAAGGAACCTATCAAGGCGTACTCCCCTGCGCAGATTGTGCCGGCATTGAATATACCTTGGTATTAAATGATGATCTGACCTATCAACTTACTCAAGTTTATCAAGGTAAAGAGCAAGCAGCTCCATTTGTCTCTCAAGGAAAATTCCACTGGGAAAACAATGGCAGCGTCATCACCTTAGACGGGGAATCGGATTCACCCAATCAATACTTTGTCGGTGAAAACATGTTGATGAAATTAGACACTAATGGCGAGAGAATTACTGGCGATTTAGCGTCTTTGTATAATCTTAAAAAACAATAGCCGTTGCTTCGATAAATGCTTTTCACTTATCCCCAACCACCTAAAAATAGAGTGTTTGGGGATAAAACCAAGATTAAGAATTTTGCTGGCGTGCGGCAAAAGCCGCCGCTTGCTCTGGTGTTGCAGGTAATTGATAGTTAGCTTTCCACTCATCATAGCTCATGCCATAAATGCGCTCACGCGCCTTATCAATATCCATTTCAATCCCTATCGTCTCAGCTTCCGCTTGATACCATTTACAAAAACAGTTACGACAAAAACCAGCCAAAATCATCAGGTCAATATTCTGAACGTCCTTATTATTATCTAAATGCGCTAACAGACGACGAAAGACTGCCGCATCGATTTTATCTTGTTGTTCTTGAGTTAAGTGTTGAATGTTCGCTTCTGACATGATGTTTCCTTTTTAGTAGTGAGCGGTAGCATTAGCTTATCTCAAGATAGCAAAACGCCCAAGACAAGCTTGGGCGTTCATCAATCATCCAACGCTGATCATCAGCCTTGAATACCAACAATTAACCATGGCGCGTTAGGTTGCGTTAAATCACGCTCTAAATGCCAAATATCTAAAATTTCTTCTTCCGTTTCATCGCCTAAATCTCGGCAACGACCCGTAAATTGTAAGCTAAGTTGCGCTTTACGATCATCGTAATCGGCACGAACAATCTCCGCGTCCACATACATCACTTCAGTTTGTGGCTGCTGGTCAAGCTTTTCTCTTTCGGCTTTCAAATCAGAGAATAAACTTTGCGATACGTATTCCTCAATCGTCTCAAGCTGGTTATGGTTCCAAGCACCCTGCAAAATACGGTAGTGCTCACGTGAACCATTAATGAAGGCGATTTTATCAAAACCAGGTGGGTAGTTATGGGGCACATCGTTATGCATGGTTGAACCAAATCCAGAACTCGCTGCAGGTTTAAATTCCTGCTCAGGAGCTTGCTCAAAACTTTGACGATGGACATTGGTGTTATAAGCTGGCTGACGAGGATTAAGGCTACCCTGCTTACCGGCCAGAAAATGACGAGCAAGCTTAAAGAGTGCAAACCCTATCAGACCGAAGATCAAAATATCCATAAATTGGATACCTTCAAAGGCACCACCAAAAAACGCGGCCAGTAGGCCACCAGCCAGTAAGCCACCCATTAGGCCGCCCATTAAGCCTCCGCGACTGTTGGTCGCAGCAGGTTGCTGATTATTTTGCTGACGTTGCGGAGTCGCTTGTTGCTGTTGATGATTTTGTGCAGGCGCGGTTCGATGGTTCTGACCAAACGATTTACCACCGCCCATCCGTCGAGCTTCAGCATCAGGAATCACCATGACAGTGATCATCAGTAACGCCATAAAAGAAAACAAACGCTTCATATATTTCCTCAGGGGATGTCATTAGGTACAAAAGGCTTTTATTCTTTGTCATCATAGTCACTTCAAGACGCTAAGCAAACCTTTTGCCTGACTGACATGTATCAGAATATTGCAGCCTTATTGAGTTGACGCTCTCCCAGACACTCTCTAGAATATCGAACATTGTTCTTTTTTGATTATGCGGTTTAACAACAACTTATGGCCAGACGCAACGATCATACTCGCGAGGAGTTGATCTCTCTTACCTTAAAAGCCAGCAAAGCTTTCTTAAGCAAGCACTCTTATCACGAACTTAGCCTAAGAAAAATCGCCAGTATGATAGGTTATGTACCAAGCACCTTGGTCAATGTGTTTGGTAGCTATAACTTGCTTCTTTTACATGTTGTTGCACAAACGCTCGATGAGCTGGCTTCAGAATCTAAGTTAGCCGTAAAAAAATGCACAGACCCTAAAAAAGCGCTGTATAAACTAGCCTACTGTTATCATGACTTTGCTCAAAAGCACCCCTACCGTTGGCAGTTGATTTTTGAACACAATATGAATGGCGAAGATCTTCCAGAATGGCAAGCAGAACGAATCAATGGCATGACCAGCATGCTAGAAGCGCTATTGCAAGTAATTGCACCTCATCGCAGCGCACAAGAAGTATTACGCACGAGTCGCGTATTATGGGCTGGCGTGCATGGTATTACGTTATTGAGTGTTGATGATAAATTTTTTACCGCTGAGCCGGTCGATGGTAAAGCATTGATTGAAGATTTACTGAGCCAATATTTGGCTAACTGGTAACCATTAAGGCAAAACCATGCACAGTTCTCAATCTTCATTGTTAACACAACGACGTTTTCTTCCCTATTTTATCACCCAATTTTTTGGCGCATTTAACGATAATATCTTTAAAAACGTGTTGTTGCTGTTTGTGGCTTTTGCCGCTGTGGATACGTTATCCATCTCCAGTCACCTATTTATTAACCTTGCTGCCGGCTTATTCGTGCTACCGTTTTTCTTATTTTCAGCCTCAGCGGGGGTATTAGCCGATAAATACGAAAAATCGTGGTTTATCCGCCGCGTAAAACTGTTTGAAATCGCCATTATGTGTATTGGCGCGATAGGTTTTATCACCCAAAGCTATGATCTTCTACTATTTATGCTGTTTTTAATGGGCACGCAATCGGCGTTTTTTGGCCCCGTCAAATACGCGCTGCTGCCTCAACAATTAAAAACCAATGAACTGGTTCCGGGCAATGCATTAGTGGAAACGGGCACCTTTCTCGCTATATTACTCGGTACGATTGGCGCTGGCGTTATCGCTTCGCTCGATCATGCTCATTATATTGCCGCCGGAGCGGTTATCCTTTTCGCCCTACTCGGCTATCTTGCTAGTCGCTCTATTCCTATCGCCCCTGCCAGCGATCCAAACTTGGTGTTTACTTTTCGTCCTGTTCAGCATACCCGCACTACGCTGGCGATTGCCAAACAAGATAGAACCATTTTTCAATCGATCATGGCGATCAGTTGGTTTTGGTTTCTAGGCGCGACTTATCTCACCCAGTTTCCAAATTTCACTAAACTGTTTCTTGGTGGCACCGAAAGCGCGGTGTCATTTTTGCTGGCCTTATTCTCTGTTGGGATTGCGATAGGCTCACTCACCTGTGATAAACTCTCTAACCATCGCATCGAAGTCGGACTGGTGCCACTCGGCAGTTTAGGTATTAGCTTATTTGGCTATCTGATGGCCGCCAGCCTTCCCGCTGTTTTACCTCCTTTTACACAATTTAGTGATTTTATTAGCCACCAAGCTCTATGGCCCCTGTTTAGTTATTTACTGTTATTGGGCGTCTCTGGCGGTATTTTTATTGTGCCACTTTATGCTCTACTTCAGCAAAGAGCCAAAGTCACTGAACGAGCACAAGTCATCGCGGCCTTAAATATCTATAACGCGCTATTTATGGTGGGCAGCGCACTGCTCGGTATTGTCTGCTTAAGCCTACTTGAATTAACCATTGTGCAGCTGTTTATTCTACTTGCCGTGCTCAATGTGTTAGTGACAACTTACCTGTTCTTACAAGTACCTATTTTTGTGCTGCGCTTGGTAGTGTGGGCCTTAACCCACAGCATTTATCGAATGAAGCATAAAAATTTACACCATCTGCCTGAGCAAGGCGGCGCACTGATTGTCTGTAATCATGTCAGTTATATGGACGCCTTATTGCTCAGCGCGGTTTGCCCACGTTTGATCCGCTTCGTGATGGAAGAAGATTACGCGAATATTCCTATCTTAAGGCCGTTACTCAATCGAGCTGGGGTGATCCCGATTTGTGCCAATAAACGCAGTTCGATTCGCCGCGCCTTTGCTGAAGTCGATCAAGCGCTGCAAGAAGGCCACTTGGTGTGTATTTTCCCCGAAGGTCGCCTAACCAGTGATGGCGAGATCGCTCCTTTTATGCGCGGGATAGACGTGATTTTAAAACGTAGCCCAGTACCGGTGATCCCGATGGCAATTAAAGGCTTATGGGGTAGCTTTTTTAGCCGTTACAAGGGCCGTGCCTGTCGTAGTTTACCCCGTAAGCTATGGGGTAAAATTGAGATTGAAGCAGGCGAGGCAGTGACCAGTGGACAGGCCAACACCGAGCTAATGCAACAAAAAGTCGCTCAGCTACGTGGTGATTGGCGCTGATAGATCTAGTCTAGTGGTGTATAACGACTTTGCTGATCGGCAAACCAGTTTTTCACCGCTTGACGTGAAATCTTAATACCGCTCTCGGCCAGAGTGTCAGGCAGCTGCCAGTAAGCGATAGGATGTTTGAATTTTTCCAGCTTATCCGCCAACCATTCACCGAGTTGCTTTTGATCAGGTAATGAATGACAACGCAGCACGGCAATGCTGCGCGCGCCAAATTCGACGTCTTGCACGGGGACAACTACCGCTAACTCAATCTGAGGATGACGAGCTAACACGGTTTCAATCTCTTCACTGTGAATATTTTCTCCGCCCGAGATAAACAAGTTATCCGCGCGGCCAATAATGCACAGTTCATCGTTATACCAAGCCCCCAAATCACCACTATCAAACCAACCATCTTGATTGGTTAATGGCGTGAGTATCCCTTGTTGATAATAACCACTGGCTAGGGTTTCCCCTGCTATCCAAATCCGCTTATCGACCACTTTTACTTGCCGTTTCGGTAGCACTTGGCCAGCACTCGCTGTCTCATCTACTGGTTTGGCGGTCACCGTAGACGCTGCCTCCGTCATCCCATAACCAATCCAAGTTTCGATCCCTTGCTGAGCCGCTTGCTGAGCGAGGGTCAGTGGAATATGACTGCCACCCAGTAAAACATGGCTTAAGCTAAGGGGTTGTTGGCTGGCTAACAGTCGTTGCAGCTGCGTCACCACCAAAGAAGCATGACTGACCTGTTGAATGTCATCGAGTAATTGACCTGTTGCCAGTTTTAAACAGCCGCCTACCGCTAGCCAGCGATAAACAATCGCCAGTCCAGAGACATGATAAAGGGGCAAACTGAGTAGCCAAGTATCTTGCTCGGTAAACGCAAACCGCTCTAATAAGCCCTCAGCAGAAGCAAAATGCTGGCGATGAGTATGCGCCACCGCTTTAGGGACGCCCATGGAACCAGAGGTAAAAATAAGCGTCGCCAGAGTATCTAGCTCATAAGCTGTTGACGAAGCAGAGACTCCGTCCATTTCGGTGTCTGATACCGCACTTGAAAACGGCTTAACCGGGGGAAGGTCAATAAACTGCAATGGCGATGAATAACACTTAGCCAGTTCATCAACCAATGAATTCAGCGACGGGGAAATCCATAACCAAGCAGGGTTTGGACCGTATAAACGCGCTAACTTTTCTGTCAGTTGCGCAGTTGGCTGCGGCATAGTGATGGCACAAATAACCCCTTGCTGCATAGCGGCTAATAACCACAGCAGTATCGATGGCTGGTTTTTACCCACCAAGGTTAATACATCACCAGAACGTAAACCGTCCAGCTCCAACGCTGCAGCGTATTGATCCACTTGTTCGGTCAATTGTTGCCAAGTGAGTGTTTGCTGCTCAAGCTGCAACGCAATACGCTGCGGATCGCGCTGCTGCCACTGTCGCCAAGGAGTGTTCATTAAGCCGATTGCCACACGAGCGTTTGTTGATCTAAAGTGTGTACTGGTAAGGTGCAGCCCGGCCAAGGGGTTTCTAGCTGAGCTTTAAATAAACCGATCGTGTCTAAGCCCGGGATGGTCTCTGGCAACAACCAATGGGATAACCGAGCGAGCTGAGTTAAACCTAAGCTTGATTCTAAACTCGAGCTAATCACCGCTTGAATGCCCAAACTGCGCGCTTTTTCAATCAAAGCTTGGCAAGTTTGCACTGAACCAATCAGCGTCGGTTTAATCACGATCGCTTTGGCCCCAGTTAAATCTTCTAACTGAAAATCCGCTTGCTGCACCGCATGTTGTAAGGTTTCATCCCATGCGATAGCAATACCGCTATCAATGGCAAAAGCAAGGCTATCGCTTGGTGAGCGGCAAGGTTCTTCTAAAAACGCTATCCTGCCGCGCACCGAAGGCGAGACATATTGGGAAAATTTAGCCGCTTTCTCTTTGCTCCATGCTTGATTGGCATCAAGTCGCAATTGCAGATCTGGCATCGACTCTAAAAACAAATTCACCAGCATGCCATCGCGGATCGGCTCATACAGACCAACTTTAACTTTGGCGACTTTCTGCCCCGGCATAGCGTTAAGTAGCGGGATCAACTCATCAGGGTCGCCACTGCACAATGGGGCGCAATGGTATTGCCCCTCGGAACTAAGCTCGCCTGCCAGCTCCATCTGCGCCATCGATAAACCAAAGGCAACTGAAGGAAAGTCATTGCCAATCTGAACCTCTTTCCCTTGTACCCATAAGGCTAATTGCTCTTTCGCTAACGCTCCTGCTTCTTGCAAAGACTCGCGACTAAAGCCTATCAATGGCGCAATTTCTCCGCGACCAATTTGCCCATCTTGCTCTAGTTCAACAATAAATCCTTCACGTTGAGTCAGTTTTTGATCGCGAAGAATCACTCCGCTATCCATGGGTAATTGATATTGATAAAGCTTGGCACTGCGCATGGTGAATCCTTTTAGTTAAATGCGGTGGAAGACATCTATCCCTCATCAGTTCCAATATGGCCGATAAGAGATAGAGCTAAAGAGGTGAATTACGGGTTACGGGGAAATTTATTAAAGTCAGGACGACGTTTTTCATTAAACGCGTTACGTCCCTCTTGCCCTTCTTCGGTCATGTAGAACAGCATGGTCGCATTGCCCGCTAACTCTTGCAGGCCCGCTTGCCCATCACAGTCGGCATTCAGCGCCGCTTTTAAGCAGCGCAGCGCCATTGGGCTGTGTTGCAGCACTTCACGGCACCAGCGTACGGTCTCTTTTTCTAAATCTTCAACCGCCACCACCGTGTTAACTAAGCCCATATCTAAGGCTTCTTGTGCATCGTAAAAACGGCATAGGAACCAAATTTCCCGCGCTTTCTTCTGCCCTACGATGCGCGCCATATACGACGCGCCCCAGCCGCCATCAAACGAGCCAACCTTAGGGCCGGTTTGACCAAACTGAGCATTGTCGGCAGCAATGGTTAAATCACACATCATATGTAATACATGACCACCACCGACGGCCCAACCGGCGACAGAAGCAATCACAGGCTTAGGGCAAGTGCGAATTTGACGCTGGAAATCCAGCACATTGAGATGATGAGTACCACTATCATCTTGATAACCGCCGTAATCGCCACGAATTTTTTGATCGCCCCCAGAGCAAAATGCTTTTTCACCGAGGCCAGTTAAAATGATCACCCCAACACCCTCATCGTAGCGAGCATCAGCTAAAGCCTGGATCATCTCTTTTACGGTCAGTGGGCGAAAAGCATTACGCACCTGTGGACGCGCAATGGTGATTTTTGCAATGCCATCGGCTGATTTATGGTAATGAATATCTTGATAGTCGCCGCTGCAATCTTGCCATTCAACGGGAGCATAGAGTTCTTGTTCTGAAATGCCTACTGTTTTAGCCATGGTGAATTTCCATTGTTATTGTCTAGGTTATCGAAATCAATCAACGTTAAGTTCTGTTATTACTTGAGGCGACCAGCCGAGTGACAAGGTGAGCAAACGACTCAGGGCACTCGTGATGAACATTGTGTCCAGCCTGCTCGACAACGTGGTAGTGCAAATCACTTTGCTGGGCGAGCTGGTAAAACTTGGCATCGTTTTGCCCACACACATAATAGACCGAAAACGGCAGACATTGCAGCTTAGGCAACGTATCCGGCTGACGAGCAAGAGAAGTGGCGAGCAACGTGCCTGCGACCGCAGAACCAAGGTTATCACTACGTAATGTGACTAAGGTTTGTCTTTGCTCATGATTCAGTGAAGAAAATACCGCTTGCTGATACCAATCGGTGAGAACTTGAGCAATCGGTTGGTGAGCAAAGCGCGCGGCCCAATGTTGGTCGTGCTGCCAACGGGCGTTCTTCTCTTCCTCAGTGGTTAACCCAAAGTGGCCGCCTTCAATGACTAAGCCTTGAATATTGAGCGCGTCAAACCAACCCTGAGTACAACCCAGCATTGCCAATCTTGCCCCCAGAGAGTAGCCAACCAACCAGAGAGGCGTTGTCGGAGGGCAATGAGCGGTGACAACTTGCGCTATCTGCTGACAAACATCGGCAAAATCGCTGCAACCAAGATGGCGACTCTGACCGTGCCCCGGTAAATCAATCAATAGTAGTGAATACACGCCACGCAGCCGCTCGACAACCATTTGCCAATCTTGACTCGAGCCCAAAAAACCATGCAAAAAAACCACCACCGGCTGCACAGCGTTATTCTGTGCAGGTTGAGCCGGCTCAATCTTCGGTAACCACTGACTATAAAGCATGAATTTGTGACATCAGTTGCTTAAGATGTTCAGCGGCTTGTTGTGATGGGGTTATCACCTCAATCACTAACGTCCCTTTTCCGGCCTTTAAGTGCTGATCAATGGCTTGTTGATAAGCCACTAGAGTTTCCGGCGCTTGATAATCGAGGGCAAATTGCTTAGCCGCAAATTCAAAATTTAAGCCATGTGGCATCTGATATAACGCCGTTCGCTGCGCTTCGGGAACCGGTAATAAATCAAAAATCGCGCCGCCATCGTTATTGATCACCACAATCACTAGCGGTTGTGGTGGCGTGCGTACTAAAGCTAACGAATTGAGATCATACAATAGTGAGGTATCACCGAGTAACATCAACATCGGCTTATTCAATGCTCGCTGAACCCCTGCAGCCGTCGCCACCAGTCCATCAATGCCTGATGCGCCGCGGTTGGAAAATACCTCACGCTGTTTGAGCTCACTGAACATATCCACTAAACGCACGATCAAACTATTACCAATAAACAGAGTACTGGCAGCGCCACGCTCGGTGAGATCCAAAGCCACCGCCACTTCACTTAACTGGGGTTGCGATAGATGCAGCTTTGCAAGCTGGGCAATGCTTGAGGCATACGCTTTCAGCTCATCTGCCCAACCAGCATGTAGCGTTTGTAATGCGTGCTGCTTAGCCAATTGATGCTCAACCCAAGATACCGCATCGCACAACCAATGCTGCTGCGCGGCATGGCTAGGGTTATTGCGCGCGACTTGGGGGCTAATGTAAGTGTAACCACAGCTCGCTTTTGTCAGTTGTTGTTCTAACCACTGGCTTAAACGTTTGGAAACGATTCGAGCGCCAAATTGAACCACATGCTGGCATTCACTCAGCAGGGCTCTTGCCGTGCTATTTTGTAGCCATAAATCGTAGTGGGCCCATTCACTGCTCACCCCAGATTGAGGATCGCACAACACCGGCCAACCAAGTTGCTCGGCAAACGTTAACGCCGCTTGAGCTTGAACTAAGGGTAAAGAACCAATGATCACTAGCCCTTTTTGGCTTAACAACGCATTATCACTTGGCAATGGTGCGCTCAGGGTTTGATAACGTTGGCTGTAAGGCTGCTGACCTTGACGCCATGCGTCAACCGTCGCGAGATAGTCTGCGTATAATTCACGCTCATGACTAGAATAAAGTGGCTCTGGATAAGGGCAGTTAATATGAACTGAGCCACCCAGCATCCTTTGTTGCTGCAAGGCATCGTCAACCGTGGTTAATAACCAAGATAATGGCAAGCGCAAAGTTGGGCTTGGTAAATCAATAGCTTGAGTCACATGCGAGCCATAAATATTATTTTGCACGATCGCCTGATTAGCCCCACAATCCACCAGCTCACGTGGCCGATCGGCGGTTAATACTATCAATTTTTCTCCGGTCAACTTCGACTCAGCAATCGCCGGCAGTAAATTAGCCACGGCGGTACCGGAAGTGACAATCACCGCCACCGGTGTTTGACTGGCTTTGGCTAAACCGAGGGCTAAAAATCCTAGACCACGCTCATCAAAGTGAGTATGGATTTGCAGTTGTTGATTAGCCGCGGCTTCTAAAGTCAGTGGCGTCGAACGCGAACCGGGCGCGATACACACTTGAGTAACGCCAAAGCGAGTCAACTCCTCTAATAGAGTCTGCGACCAAATTCGATTCAGTAATGCTTGGTCTTGATTCATAAGGCGGTCCCTAATGGTGGTTGATTGGTGATCAAACTGAGTAAGGTGGACATTTTTTTATCCAGCTCTTGCCATTCATGCTCAGCGATAGAGCCCGGTACAATGCCGGCACCCGCATAAAGCTGAACACAATTTTCCACCACCAGCGCACTGCGGATAGCCACGCAAAATTGCGCTTGTTGGTGACTAAAATAGCCCATCGAACCCGCGTACCAACCGCGAGCAAACGGTTCATGTTCGGTGATAAAATCTAACGCGGGTTGACGAGGTAAGCCGGCCACTGCGGCGGTAGGTTGTAGCGCGCTCAGTAGCTGCACCCCATTGATGCTTGGCTTGAGCTGCGCGACAATATCACGCTTTAAATGCTGCACTTGACGCAGCGTAAGTAACTGCGCGTGGCTTTCCACTTCAACCTGCTCAGCCAAAGGGGTTAAACGCTCAATAATATCATCCACCACATATTGGTTTTCATTGAGGTTTTTACCATCATGAATGAGCCAATCCGCCAGTTGTTGATCCTGCTCAGCCGTATCGCCACGGCCAATGGTTCCGGCCAAGGCTTCAGTTTGTAACTCTTGGCCTTGTCGGTAGTATAGACGCTCTGGCGTTGAGCCGATAAAACTGTGTTTACTATCCAGAGCTAACAAAAAATGAAAACTACGCTGGTTATCAGCAATGCTAGCTTTGAGTAATTGCGCAGCGCTGATTGGGTTATCAAGGGTTAAACGCGTTTGGCGAGCTAACACCACTTTTTTAAACTGCTGCTGCTCAATGCTGGTTAATGCTCGACTGACCAACTCACTCCAATGGCTTTGCTTGGGTAAATGCTCGACCTGCAAAACCTGACTATGCAAGCGCGATAGCGGAGCCACCTCGCGATGTAACTTCTCCAAGGTCGCTAACGTGCGCTGGCGATCTTGGGCAATAAAATTGGCAGCCACGCTCCAACTCTGATCAAAACGGATAATTTCCACTTGCGGTAAGAAAAAAAACGATGACATGCAACGCCGGTTTTTATCGGTCTGACCATCAAACGAGCGTCCCCCCCAGACTCGCTGATTATCACCTAAAATCGCGTAAGCTGGCGCTGGTTCGGTAAAGGTATACAATTGACCAACAGCCACCACCTCTTCGCGTCCATCACGAGACTGCCAATAAAACTTAGGAAATAGAGGCTGGGCTTCAAGCCAATCGATCAACGCAAAAGGCGGTGGTCCTATTAATGTTTGGACAAAACGAACGTCGTTATCCTTTGCGTTCTTGATTTGCTCTATCAACCGAGCAATGGCTTGATGAAAATGAGACAAAGCGACCTCGTCGACTATGAGATTCGATTAACAGCGGCTACTCTATTGACAGCGTTGGCGTAAATCAAGGTTGCAACTACTCTTTTTTGACCTTCTCCCGCCTCTGAAGGGATCTATTTAACTATTTAACATTACTGTGGGCCATTAAAACCCATCAAGGCATCTACTGAACTGATATCGCTAATCCTCAGCCCTAAAGAATATCGTCACGAAAACCCCTTAGCTATAGATTTATATTCTTAAAAAAGGCAATCTAGACTGGTTTAATAAAGTTTTTTAATAAATTTCAGGAATTTTACAATGCAAAATATCGGGATGTCGTCAAAACTCGATAATGTCTGCTACGACATTCGAGGTCCAGTACTCAAACATGCTAAACGCATGGAAGAAGAAGGGCATAAAATACTAAAGCTCAATATCGGCAACCCGGCCCCGTTTGGCTTCGATGCCCCAGATGAAATTTTAGTTGATGTGATCCGCAACCTCCCTACTTCCCAAGGTTATTGTGATTCAAAAGGGATCTACTCCGCTCGTAAAGCGGTGGTTCAGTATTACCAAAAACGCGGTATTCGCAGCCTCGATGTCGAAGATGTCTACATTGGTAATGGCGCGTCTGAACTGATCGTCATGTCAATGCAAGCGTTACTCAACAACGGCGATGAGATGCTAGTCCCAGCTCCAGATTATCCATTATGGACCGCTGCGGTGGCTCTCTCTGGCGGCACTGCGGTGCATTATCTGTGTGATGAACAAGCCGATTGGTATCCGGATCTGGATGATATTAGAAAGAAAATCACCCCTAAAACTCGTGGCATTGTTCTGATTAACCCCAACAACCCGACCGGCGCAGTGTATAGCCGAGACTTCTTGCTGGAAGTGATTGAGATTGCTCGTCAACATAAGTTGATGATTTTTGCTGATGAGATTTACGATAAAGTTCTCTACGATGGTGCCGTGCACACTTCAGTCGCTACACTAACCGAAGATGTATTAGTAGTGACATTCAACGGTTTATCGAAAGCTTATCGCGTGTGTGGTTTTCGTGGTGGTTGGATGTTCTTAACTGGCCCTAAGCATCAAGCCGAAGGCTATATCGCCGGCCTTGACATGCTCGCCTCCATGCGTTTATGCGCTAACGTGCCGATGCAGCATGCGATTCAAACCGCCCTTGGTGGTTATCAAAGTATTAATGAGCTTATCTTACCTGGTGGCCGTTTGTTGGAGCAGCGCGATCGTGCTTGGGAACTGATCAACCAAATCCCTGGTGTCTCGTGTGTGAAACCCAAAGGGGCCATGTACTTATTCCCGAAAATTGATACCAAAAAATACAGTATCAAAGACGATCAAAAAATGATTTTAGACTTCTTGATCCAAGAAAAAGTACTACTGGTGCAAGGCACTGGCTTTAACTGGCCAAAGCCGGATCATTTCCGCATCGTAACCTTACCGCACGTTGAGGATTTGGAAGTCGCCATCGGCCGATTCGAACGTTTTTTAAGTACTTATAGTCAATAAATCTTATTTAAATAGCAGCCCTCAAGTTATTGAGGGCTTATTTGATGCCATATTTATAAAAAGTTAATATTGCTTCAGAATCTTCACAATATCATCTTTGCTTTCTGCAGAAATGATTGCATTTATGTCATCATCATTTTGGAATAATTCAGATAAAGCGACAATGGTTTGAATATGACTGTCTGAATCTACTGCTGCCAGAGTTACTGATAAATAAACATCGCCATTATCTTCCGATTCTAGATCTACACCGTGTTTAAATATCGTTACTTGTAAGCCAGCTTCATTAACCCCATCTTCTGGTCGAGCATGCGGCATGGCAATTTTAGGTGCCAGCACATAATATGCACCAATTTCTTGATGTTTTTCTTTGATCGCATCTAGATAGCTTTTATTCACTTTACCTTGAGCGATGAGTGTCGAACAGGCGAGTTCTAATGCAGCGTCAACAGTTAAGTTTTTTTCGTTTGAAATAACAATTCCGTTGTCGCCAATTAAATTAAAAATACTCATGAGACAACCCATCCAAGAATCAAACCTACAACACCGAAATCGAAGTCTGCAAACGTTGTTGCTTCAAGACCTAAACCACCCAGTACAGGTAACAGCATCATCGGCAGGAACGAAATACATAAACCCTGAGTAAAAGAACCAAGGATTGCACCACGCAAGCCTCCCATTGCATTGCCGTATACGCCTGCTGCACCGCCGACAAAGAAATGAGGTACTACACCTGCAACAATGATTGTCCAGTCAAGTGCACCCTGTACTGCCATTGCGACAAGGCCAGCAGCAAATGAGGACAAGAAACCAATTAATACCGCATTAGGCGCTACGGGAAATACCATTGGACAATCGAGAGCAGGACGAGCACCCGGCACTAACTTATCAGAAATGCCTTTAAATGCTGGTACTATTTCAGCAATAAGCATCTTCACACCTTGCAGTACGATATAAACACCACCAGCAAATATTAGCGATTGAATAAAAGTAAATACTATCCAGTGTTGACCACCTGAAACGATTTCTACGAATTCACCACCCGCAAAAATAGAAGAAATCATAAAAAATAGCGACATTGTTACCGCTACTGCAACTGGCGTATCACGTAAAAACATTAAACTTTTAGGAACATTCAAGTCTTCTGTTGACCTTGATTTGTCGCCAAACTTAGAGCCAATAAAACCAGCGATAATATAAGAGAATGTCGAGAAATGGCCCATAGCAAGCTGATCAGTATTCATGACCTTTTCTGTATACTTCTGTACCAGTGCTGGCATAATTACCATTAACGACCCAACAATAACTGAGCCGATTGCTACTAATAATGCGCCTTTGATTTCCGCAGTAGATAGGATGACCGCAACCAACATTGACATAAACATGGTGTGGTGACCGGTTAGGAAAATAAACTTTAATGGTGTAAAGCGTGCTAACAAAATGTTCACCATGAAAGCAAAGAACATAATCAATGCCATTTCATAACCAAAAGCTTCTTGTGCTAGAGCCACAATCGCCTCGTTATTTGGAATAACACCACTTACACCAAACGCTTCAATAAAAACGGTTGAAAAGTTATTGAGAGCACCCACAAGAGCACCAGCACCAAAACCTAAAATCAAAAAACCCATTACGGTTTTTATTGTCCCTTTTAGGATGGTCGAAATATCAGACTTTTGTGCCACTAAGCCGATAAAGGCAATAAGACCGACCATGATCGCTGGCTCTTTTAACAAGCCAAGCATAAATTCAAAGAAATTTTCCATCGTTCATAATTCCTTATATGAATTTTTTTAATTGTTCTTCGATTGAATTTTTATCGAAAATATTTGCTAGGCTTACTATATTTTCTTTACCTTGGTCTTTTAATTGATTAGCAATATCCGTTGCTGCTACCCAAATATCCGCTTTGCTTGATGAGGCAGAAGATAAATCTTCATGGTCGATCTCTGCATCTAGACTCATTTTAGCGACGACCTCTTTCACTGCCATTTCCATCATTAATGATGTGCCAAGGCCATTACCACATACAACCATAATTTTTTTCATAATATTATTTCTCTGTAGAGTTAATTAAGAATATTTTTTCATTCCCATTACTGGATGAAAAAATAATAACCAAATGACAAAAAAATAAAATGACAATCATCACAAAGTCAGATTGACCTCGTGACGCAGATCACTAAATAACAAAGTATTTTATCGATAAAACTCGACACGAAATATCAACATAAAATATGTGATCGAGAGCTAGTGATTTTTTATGGATAGGGTAAAGCCCCTAAATAGTACGATAAGATGCGACTATTTACCGTAATCAGAAAGCATCTTTTTGAGTAAGCTATTAACATCTTTAGTTTTTTTGCTTCGCTTAGTTAAAGCAGTTAATGATGTGGGTAATTTAACGGGTTGCTGTGATGGATCCAGTGATTCATCACTATCTCGAAGTTTTTGTACCGCAGCCATGATCATACGCACTTGCTCGCCTGCGCTGTTTTCGAGAACCACAATATTCTCAGACTCAACTTGCACAATCGTGAGAGTGCCGTGTTTTACCGATTCAATTTTCTCACCCACCATTGAAGATTGAGGGGGAACTGAACGATCAAAAACTTGACCATTGCGCAACTTAGCAGCTGTAATTGACCGAATATTTCCTGTATTTTCAAAAGCGACAATGACTGTATGGGTATTGTAGTATTCAACAACAACAACATAGCCATGCTTTTTAGTTTCAAATCTTGCACCGACTTGTATATCATGGGGTGCATCCATTTTTTTAATTAACATCCTAAATTCCTAATACTACCTTTACCACTTTCGTATCGAGACAAAGAAGTGGCTCGCTCAAAGTATATATGCTCTACAGCTTGAGAGAAACGATTAGGTTCTATTGCTAGTCATTTAGCCTCGTTAATGAGAATGCAAAAGTAAGATAATGCCATAGCGGCTCCTAATCATGATCCGCTTTTTATGTTCTGTGACGTCTTTGCTGGTTGAGAAATTGAGTTTATGGATCCTTGTAGACCTCTCAAGCAACGAGACTGGCGTGATATTTTAGATGTTCAATGAAGATCGGAATTTTTTTCGCTAAATGCCGGCGGGAAGCATAAAAAGCATACAGCACGAGATCGTCAGGCTGATATTCCATCTCGATGACCTCTAACATGCCAGCTTGTATCTCTGCTTGGCAAAATGCCCTAGGTAATATCGCAAAACCTAAACCAGAAATAGCCGCTGTTTTTGCAAGATGTCCGCTGTTGACCTTAAACGAAGACGCTACTTTTTGCGTAATCAACTGACCTTTAGCATTTTTAAATATCCACGGGTTGCCATGCAATACAGTAAAACTATTGATACAGGGAACCTGTTTCAAATCGGCAAGCTGAAAAGGTCTGGGAAAACGTTGTAGGATTTTGGGGGAGGCCACCACAGCACTTTGCCAGCGTTGAATTTCCCTAGCTACCCAACTATTGTCTTCAAGTTTTCCCCGCTGAAAACTTAGCACAATATCAAAACCGTCCAATAAATCCTCTTTAGGATTGATGCTGGTATCGCAACATAATGAAACTGACGGATACTGGTTACAAAAAGAAACCACGGCCTCGGCTAAAGCTGGCGAATCTGGCATTAAAATCTTCAATTCTCCCACAACGGCATGAGAATGCTGAGCGACCTCTTCAAGAGCCTGATTAAGCTTATCCAACAATGGCTGCGTACACAAATAAAGATGCTCTCCAGCATCTGTTGAAATAATTCGGCGTGTGGTTCTGGTAAATAATCGAGTATCTAATCGCTCCTCCAATAACGCAATATGACGGCTGATGTTGGATGTCGGTAACCCTAAAAATTCTGCAGCCCGTTTAAAACTGTTGTGTTCATAAACACAGTGAAAACTGGTTAACCACTGCGGATCAATCTTATCAAGCATCGCACTTAGTCCCATAAGGTGGGATTGTAAAACCAATAATCAACACTTTATTACCAGAAATAGGCTTATACAATACCCTTTACTAAAGTTAACTGGATTAAAGTTTCCCATGAGTTGGTTAGAAAGACTGTTAGACAAGAAGAATAGAATTAGTAATCGCAAGGCATCCATTCCCAAGGGAATATGGACTAAATGCCCTGCTTGCGAACAGATCTTATACCGGATTGCACTGGAAGAAAATTTGGCGGTGTGTCCCAAATGTGATCACCATATGAGAATGACTGCCCGTCAACGTTTGGATCATTTTTTGGATAGTGAAGATCGCATTGAAATTGGCAGTGAATATGAACCTAAAGATGTGCTCAATTTTAAAGATCTACAACGCTACAAAACACGCCTTGCTCTCGCTCAGAAAAATACCGGAGAAAAAGATGCACTGGTGGTAATGAAAGGGAAACTAATGGGTTTACCTATTGTTGCCTGTGCCTTCGAATTCTCTTTTATGGCTGGCTCAATGGGCTCTGTGGTGGGAGCACGTTTCGTGCGGGCAGTTGACACAGCTATTGATAACCAGTGTGGATTGGTGTGTTTTTCTGCTTGTGGTGGCGCTCGAATGCAAGAGTCACTCACCGCTTTGATGCAAATGGCCAAAACCAGCGCAGCTCTCAGACAACTGGCCATGGCTAAATTACCCTATATCTCTGTCCTAACCGATCAAACTTATGGTGGTGTCTCTGCAAGCTTAGCGATGCTGGGTGATATTAATATTGGCGAACCAAAAGCAAGAATCGGGTTTGCAGGGCGCCGAGTGATAGAGCAAACCGTTCGCGAAAAATTACCCGAAAATTTTCAGCAAAGTGAGTTTCTCTTAGCACATGGCGCTCTAGATATGATTGTCGATAGACGTGATATGCGCCAAAGAGTCGGCAGCTTAATTGCAAAGATGACCAAGACGACAATAGCTGTGGATCAATAACAATAGGGTTTTAATTATATAAGAGCTACATTGTCATGGTTCATTATTAGCGCTCAGTCTGCCTCTCTGATTATGATCTATGTCTTCTGTCCTTAATCACTTCGACTACGCTTTCTGTCCATACTTTACAGCCATTTGATGCATTAGAAGGGCCGATAAAATAATCCCAAGAGCCAGCCATGATGTAATCTGGATAGTATCATTAGCGATCAGCGCAGAGATTAATACACCTACTGCGGGCACAAGATAATTGGTCATCGAAGTAAAAACAGCACCTGCGTTCTTGATACTCATCATATAAAGGTAATAAACCACTCCCGCACACATGACACCAAGATAGATGACAGCAGCAAAGGCACTCAAAGAGGGCGGTTTTTGTGTAAATGTCATCGTTGTGGTAAGAGAAATTATAATTAATTGAATACTCGCCATAAAAAGAACATTTCTTGCCACTATTAGTGGATGTTCTTCTTTAACTCGGTTAAGTAGGAGCAAGGCAACAGCAAAGCATACCGCAGCAAATAATACTGCAATGACGCTAATGAGACTAAGTCTTGAAGATGTTGACATTAAATCTGGGTAAAAAAGGACAACTAAACCACTAAACCCAACGATGACACTTAGCAGATTGCCTTTACTGATCCTTGCATTCTTTATAAACACAGGAGCAAGAAGCAGTGCATAAAAAGGCAGTGTACCCATTAATATCGCTGTTACTGAACTGCTCAACTCTTTTTGAGCAAAAGGTATAAGAATGAAAGGAATCGTTGCTTCAAGTAAACCAATAACAGCATAAAGTCGCCACTGTTTACTATCACCACTAATTCGCATGACCCGGCAGATAATAAACAAGGTGATTACACCGAATATTGCACGTAATGTACCTATCCATACTGGATTGAATGCCTCTAATGCATTCTCTTGAAAAATAAATTGTGATCCCCAAATCAGCCCAATGGCGAGTAGAGTTAAGTAGTTTTTAAACATAATAAAATACCAATGCATTTAATAAGCTTGTAGTGTCAAAAAAGTGCTCTTGAATATAGTGCTACAGTCGAGCTGACTTAAATGCAATGGCATCAACCTCAATTAGCATACCATCAAGGGCTAACTTAGGTACTGGAATTAAGGTACTTGCGGGCAACGTATCTGACGACCAGCGTTTTTGCATCTCTTTACTCCAAATATTCAGCTTTTCACTATCATGATCAACGATAAGAACAGTGATCTTTAGAACATCATCAAAACTAAGCTCATGGGAATTAAGTGCAATTTCTAGGTTTGATAATAAAGTGCAAGCCTGATAACGAAAATCACTACTAAGCTTATGTTCAATACCTTCACCACCACTTTGGCCCGAAATGTAAACTAGCTCTCCTTTGCTTGGTGCCTTTACTGTATGACAAAAACCAAATGGTGTTGGATTAAAAATCTCTGGTGGATTATGGAAGACTGGCTTTAGTTTTAGCATAATAATGACCTTTTATACGTTGAATTCAAAAGTAAGCAGGAGTATAAAAGCTCAAGTTAACTTGAAGTAAAGCGATAATTTAACAAAAGTTGAAATGACTGTGAGCAGAAATGATTATCTAACTATTGGACGACTAGCCGAACGTAGTGGTGTAGCCGCATCGGCTTTACGTTTTTATGAAGCTAAAGGTTTAATTGCTTCCTTTCGAACCAATGGTAATCAACGCCGTTATTTACCTTCGATGCTACGTAGAATTGCACTCGTTCAAGTCGCTCAATCTGTAGGGTTTACATTAGAAGAAATAGCAAAAGAGTTAAGCACCTTACCAATGAATCAAGCGGCCACAAAGCAAGATTGGGAGAGAGTTGCAAATAAATGGCAGCAAGACCTCGACCATAAAATAGCAAAAATCCAATCATTAAAAGACAATCTTTCAGGATGTATCGGATGTGGCTGCTTGAGTATGAAGAAATGTCACCTAATTAATCCAGAAGACAACCTGAATCAGCAAAGACAAGGAGCACAGAGAATTATTTGATCATACATTAGGTAGCCCACTATGTTTATTAAAGCGTTTCAATCTCCCTCTCTGATAACTGTGTTTTAGCTAAGTTTATCAATAAGAAATCGCTTCTCTATAAAGTTGATTTTCAAAAGAATTGTTGATAAGTTGCAAAAATGAAAAACATTTCCAAACCTTCATCATTATTTTTCTGGTGGCGCTCTATTTAGAGCGGCACGGAATTTTTACATTCTTAAGCTGCTGGAAGGTAGCTAAGACTGTAATTTCTCTTGTATCTCCAGTAGCAATCTATTTTTACTAGGAGATCTATCAATGAATACAACTCAATACACTGAAAAATCGGAAGTAATTTTAACTGGCGATAGAGCTACTGGCCCATTGCACTTGGGGCATTATGTCGGCTCTTTAAAACAACGGGTCGCTTTACAAGATATTCACGAGCAAACTGTTCTTGTTGCTGATATGCAAGGTCTTACAGACAATGCTCACAATCCGAACAAAGTATCATCTAATATTCTGAATGTTGTCGCGGATTATCTTGCCGTTGGTATCGACCCCTGTAAAACGACAATTTGCCTTCAATCACAACTTCCTGCTCTTGCTGAATTGACTATGTACTACAGCAATCTTGTGACAATCAGTCGATTAGAGAGAAACCCAACGGTCAAAAGTGAAATACAAAGCAAAGGCTTTGAACGATCAATTCCTGCAGGCTTTTTAACCTACCCTATATCTCAAGCAGCTGATATTACTGGCTTTAACGCAACATTGGTTCCAGTTGGGGATGACCAGTTGCCAATGCTTGAACAAACTAATGAGATAGTTAGAAAGATTAATTTATTAGCAGGACGAATCGTTTTGAACGAGTGTAGGCCCTTGTTAAGCAATGCATCACGTTTACCTAGCACAGATGGTAAAAATAAGATGTCTAAAACAATGGGAAATACCATTAATCTTGGCGCGACTGAAAAAGAGATCTCCGCAGCAGTGAAATCTATGTATACCGACCCTAACCACCTCAGAATCCAAGATCCTGGTACTATTAAAGGCAATATTGTATTTACGTACCTCGATGCGTTTCACCCCGATCAAAACTATATCAACCAGCTAAAAGATCATTATCAACGTGGTGGGCTCGGAGATGGCACGACAAAAAAAGTATTAGAGGAATGTTTACAAGATATGCTCAGACCAATAAGGACAAGAAGAGCTGAATTTTTAAGTGATAAGGCTCAATTAATTGATATATTGGCGAAAGGTAGCCAAGTATCTAGAGAAAAGACGGAAAAAGTACTTTTTGTTGTAAAAGATATCTTTGGACTAAATATTTTCTGAATAACTTAACGTTTCAGCTACGCATCCTGTGATATGACCAATCTATCGAGCAAACTTTTACGCCGCGCTAGGCTAACCTTTGGTGAGAGCCATCAATGGCTCTCATATCCCCATAAACATAAAAACACGTTACCCTGGTGAACGAATGTCACTCTACTCACTGCCGCTGCAAGTTTGTCGCGGCAAAGTGGTAACTTCAAGTCATAGAGAGATAACGTTATACTCAGTTGACGAGATCCATCAATCCCATTAAGCAAGGATGTCTATTGCTAT
The DNA here is from genome assembly GCF_013048705.1 of Vibrio sp. A11. Lineage (NCBI taxonomy): Bacteria > Pseudomonadati > Pseudomonadota > Gammaproteobacteria > Vibrionales > Vibrionaceae > Vibrio > Vibrio sp. A11. The sequence continues at coordinate 87,665 of NZ_VHSI01000002.1, forward strand.
GAAAGAGAGCCACTTTTTTGCTCACCTCGCACGGATGAAATTAATTCAACGCTGGCCGCTGATGCGTTCTATCTCCAAAGAAAACGTTTCTGAACACAGTCTGCAAGTGGCGTTTGTTGCTCATGCGCTGGCAGTGATAAAAAACAAGAAGTTTGCCGGGCAACTCAACCCTGAGCGTATCGCGTTATTGGCCATGTATCACGACAGTAGTGAAGTGTTAACTGGCGATTTGCCCACACCCGTTAAATACTTTAACCCTGATATTGCTAAAGAATATAAAAAAATTGAAGCCGCCGCTGAACAGCGCCTACTGGCCATGTTGCCGGAAGAGTTTCAAGACGATTTTAAACCTTTTCTACTCACTGAAGCGGCTCACAGTGAAGATGCCACCATAGTCAAACAAGCCGACAGTTTGTGCGCCTATCTGAAATGTTTGGAAGAGCTGAGTGCTGGTAACCATGAATACGCTCTGGCTAAAAAGCGCTTGGATGTCACACTAAAAGAGCGTCAGACCCCAGAAATGGTCTACTTTCTGCAAACTTTTGCTCCAAGTTTTGAATTAACACTCGACGAAATAAGCTAATCTACTCTGTAGCTAAACAAATTGTATAGCCAAATAACTTGGAGTTGCAGGTAGAGAGGGTATACCTTTTACAAACATCCTTTAGGAGTCGCTCAGTATGCAGATCACCCTTCCACCAGAATGGCACGCGCGTAATGATGATGAACATAAGATTCGCCGTGATGATCATCGCAGCCCTTTTCAGCGCGACCGAGCGCGGATCCTCCACTCGGCGGCTTTTCGGCGTTTACAAGCCAAAACTCAAGTTCATGGCACCTACTTAAATGATTTTCACCGCACGCGTTTAACCCATTCTTTAGAAGCCGCGCAAATTGGTACTGGTATTGTGGCTCAGCTGAAACTTAAACAACCGGAATTTCGTAGTCTGTTACCTTCTGACAGTTTGATTGATGCGTTATGCCTTGCTCACGATATTGGCCATCCGCCTTATGGGCATGGCGGTGAAGTGGCGCTCAATTATATGATGCGTGAGCATGGCGGGTTTGAAGGCAATGCGCAGACGTTTCGGATTGTCACCAGTTTAGAGCCTTATACAGAGCATCATGGGATGAATCTGTCACGTCGTACTCTGCTGGGGCTATTAAAATATCCCGCACTATTAAGTCAGACTCGCGCTGAGAAAATTCCTGAAGCCGTGCCCCACCAGCGACAACTAAAAGCCAAAGCTTGGTCTCCGGCTAAGGGCATTTATGACGGTGATCAGATAGGGTTTGAGTGGGTTCTCTCACCGCTGAGTGAACAAGATAGGCAACAACTGAGTGAAATGCGCGACCAAGTCAGCGCCCCTTATCAGCATAAGAAAACCCGTTTTAAATCGATAGATTGCTCGATTATGGAGCTGGCCGATGACATTGCTTACGGAGTGCATGATTTAGAAGATGCGATTGTGCTTGGTTTAGTCACCAAAGCGCAGTGGCAGCAAGCAGCGGAAATCCCACTGCTTAACAGTGGCGACGCTTGGTTTGCAGAGCATGCTCATACGCTCACTGACATGCTCTTTTCCGGCCAGCATCATATTCGTAAAGATGCGATAGGCGGCATGGTCAACGCGCTATTAACCAGTATCAGCATTCATCCGGTCGATCATCCATTTGCAAGCCCATTGCTGGCGTTTAATGCTTATCTACAGCCAGCGATGGCCGATGCGTTGGAAGTCTTAAAGTCATTTGTCAGCCAATATGTCATTCAAGTGCCACAAGTTCAGCGTTTTGAATATAAAGGCCAACAAATTATTATGGATTTATTTGAAGCGCTGGCCGCCGACCCTGAACGTTTATTGCCTCATGGAACACAAGAAAAATGGCAAAGCGCAGAGCAGCACCTCGGTGGTGGGATGCGGGTGATTTGTGACTATATTGCCGCCATGACCGACGGCTATGCACAACGGATGCATCAAGAACTGTTTTCCGCCCATAGCTTGTGAGTTCGGCGTTTTTATTGATCTTGAAGATAGTGCTTAGCAAAAATCTCTGGCGGCATGTGCTGAATCTGGGTATCGATCATCTGTGAAAACACCGTCAGTAGCGGTGAGTAATCATGCTCTGGTTGCGCTAACTGCAATAGATGATAACCCGCTTCAACGGTCGATAAGCTATTTTCACTGGGCGCTTTACGGATCCGATAATTACCTTCGAGATCCGTGGGCAAATGCAAACAAGGTAGCGGATGTAAATTGGTCGATAGCTGCCACATTTTATACGCTTTCTTCCAAGTGCCATCGAGTAAAATGACCCGCAGTTTGTGAGGCCGACCAGCCCATGGCTTACTAGAAGCGCAGATGGATTGCTGGCTAGGGTACAGCACCATATGCTGCACCTCTTCCTCAGCCAATAGACGATTAAGCTCGGGGTGTGTCGTGAAATCCTCTCCGATCAATAAACGGCTGTTAGGGAGCGATAACGCTAAAATGCGCGCCGTCCCAAGTGGGCGATTCTGCTCGGTTGGGTGCTGGAGTATGATAAGCTCAATGGCTGACTCTAACCGCACGATAGCCGAACAAAAACAAACTTTATGAGCTTTACCACATTGAGAACAATATCGAGACATAGCGTAACTATCTACCTAGGGTTAATGTTGCTGAGCTTAGCCTGTTTAGGCTTACAGTTTTCACCACTCGCTGAGCTCAGCGCTTGGCAACTGACCGAGATTGAGCGCGGCCAGTGGTGGCGGATCCTAACAGGAAATTTCACCCATACCAACTTTGCCCATTTAGGTATGAACCTCGCCGGTCTCTGGGTCATCGTATTTTTATTTATGCCACCCATCCGATCACTATTGCTTGCTTTAGGGGTACTGAGTGCATGGGTTGGGATCAGTGTATTGTTCAGTGATATGACACTGTATGTCGGTTTGTCTGGCGTACTGCATGGTTTATTTGCTTACTTTGCGCTACTAGAGTGGTTACATGGCCGCCGCAGTAGCTTATGGCTAGTGCTTGGCGTCATCGCTAAAGTCGCTTGGGAGCAGTGGTTCGGAGCATCGATGATGACCGCTGAATTAATTCAAGCCCGAGTGGCAACCGAAGCCCATTTAGCAGGCGCTCTAGGTGGCTTGGTTTTAGGCTTGATTCAGTTTTTACTGATAAAAAAACGCCGCAACATCAGTCACGGCGTTGATTAGAGCCTGTTGACCTTTCGCGATTACATCACCGGGCGCTGCCCACGGCTGAGCAATTTCAGCAGTACCGCATCCGCTGCTTGACTGGCCGTTCCGGCGAGTTTATCGGCGAGTTTTTTCTTACGCACATAACGCACCGCAAGAACGGTCTTTTCTTTGCATGCGTTGACGATCAAATCATCTGACGTGGCAATCTCATCCACTAAGCCTAATGCTTTGGCTTGACTGCCAAACCAATGCTCACCAGTGGCAACTTTGTCTAGATCAAGTGCTGGGCGGTGGTCACGGATAAAGTCTTTAAACAAACCATGGGTTTCTTCCAGCTCTTGCTTAAATTTCTCACGGGCTTTATCGGTGTTTTCACCAAACATCGTCAAAGTTCGTTTGTATTCGCCAGCAGTAAGCTGTTCAAATTCAATATCATTGCGTTTAAGTAATTTATGAAAATTAGGGATTTGAGCAATAACCCCAATTGACCCGACAATTGCGAACGGCGCGGCAACAATTTTATCGGCGATACAAGCCATCATATAACCGCCACTGGCAGCCACTTTATCGACGGCAATCGTCAAAGGAAGCTGAGCGGCTTTGAGGCGATCAAGCTGTGATGAGGCCAGTCCGTAACCATGAACCATGCCACCACCGGTTTCTAACCGAACCAGCACTTCATCGCCTGGTTGAGCCACGGCCAAAATTGCGGTCACTTCTTCACGTAATGAACTGACTTCTTTGGCGTCAATACTGCCATGAAAATCGAGCACGAATAGATGCGGCTCGCGTTTAGAGTCTAGCTCACCCTCTTTCTCTGCCTGTTTGAGTGCTTTTTGCTTGGCTTTTTTCTGCTCTTTTTCCGTTTTCTTCTCTGCTTTATCGCGTGCTTTCAAAAACGCTTCATCATGCAGATAAGATTCTAAACGCTCTACGGTTGCTTTATGTTGCTCGGTTAAGTCGGTGATTTCTAGCTCGCCTTTATTGGCGCCTGATTTACCACCACCCGATTTTATCATCACCAAGATCACGACTAACGCCACCAACACCGTCACAATCTTGGCTAGAAACAGCCCGTAATCTAATAAAAATTCCAAAGTGCTCATCCTCTTTAATACGAATTGGTGTATTGTAACCACCTTGTCACAAAGACTTAAAGTAAAACCTCATCTCGGACGGTTGAACTGCCAAAGTTGGATTAGATTCGAGATTATAACCAAAAGGAATCTGACGTGAATTACTCTGTTGCTGTTGATGCTTTACAAGATAAGGTTATTTTAGTCACCGGTGCCAGTGATGGTATCGGCAAACAAGCGGCTCTCACTTATGCAGCTCATGGCGCAACGGTCATTTTGCTAGGCCGCAGCACAGAAAAACTGCAACAAACCTACGCTGAAATTGTTAGTGCTGGATACCCTGAAGCCCTAGTGATCGCCTTAGATATGCAAAAGGCCAGCAGATACGATTACCAAACCTTGATCCACGATATAGAGCAGCAATGTGGTCAACTGGATGGGTTATTGCATAGCGCTGGGTTATTAGGCGAAATCAGCCCCTTTGAAGCGATTACCGAACACACTTATGATCAGGTGATGCAAGTCAATGTCAAAGCTCAATTATTGCTTACTCAAGCCGCTTTACCTTTGATTAAGCGCTCGCCACAAGGTCGAATCGTATTTACCAGCTCGACGGTCGGTCACAGTGGCCGTTCAGGTTGGGCCAGCTATTCTATTTCAAAATTTGCTACTGAAGGGATGATGCAGATCCTCGCCGATGAGCTACGTGATACCCCATTACGAGTCAACGCGATTAATCCTGGTGGAACACGCACCGCCATGCGCGCCAAGGCGTATCCACAAGAAGATGCTAACCGCTTGAAAACGCCGCAAGAGATCATGCCGCTTTATCTCTATTTAATGGCCAGAGAGAGCCAACACGTGCATGGCCAATGTATTGACGCACAACCGAAATAATCCACTTCAAACACATTCATTCGGAAAATAGAAACCCCGTCGCTAATTCGATATCAACGACGGGGTTTTTAGTCATTCATTATGCGCTGATCATAAGGTATCACGTAATCGGTCTTGTACCGCTTGCACCAGTAAATCAGGCTGGAATTTGGAGATGAATTTATCACAACCGACCTTTTGTACCATCGCCTCATTAAAGCTACCACTGAGTGAGGTATTCAGCGTAATGTACAAACTCGCCATGCGCGGGTCGTTACGCACTTCATAAGTCAGCTTATAACCATCCATTTCTGGCATTTCGGCATCGGTGATCATCATCAACAGCTCTTGATTGATATCTTTACCTTCATCACACCATGATTTTAGTAACTTCAAGGCTTCTAAACCATCCCAACACTCGATAATATTTAAGCCAAGTTGAGATAAAGTATCTTTAATTTGCTTACGGGCGGTGGAAGAGTCGTCAACAATCAAAATGTTACGCCCAACCATTTCACCTAATATGTCATGATCTAACACATGTTCAGAAATCGATACATCATAGTCGATGATTTCAGCGAGCACTTTTTCTACGTCAATCACTTCAACAATATGGTTTTGATTTTGCTCTTTAATGTGCGTAATCGCGGTCAGGTAGTTTGAACGCCCAACCGACTTTGGTGGTGGCTGAATCTCGGTCCATGCGGTATTAATGATATTGCGTACCTGACCAACCAAAAAACCCTGCACGGTACGGTTGTATTCGGTAATGATTAAGTTGTGCTCTTGATTGTCCAGCTTGGTTTCAGGAAAACCAATCGCTCGACGAAGATCAATGATCGGAACCGCAACACCTCGTAGAGAAGCAACCCCCATAATGTTCGGATGAGAACCGGGCATTTTAGTCGTTGGCGGTACCTTGATTACTTCACGTACCTTAAATACGTTGATCGCAAAAATCTGTCGACTATTTAAACTAAACAGCAACAGTTCTAGGCGGTTCTCTCCCACCAAATTGGTACGCTGATCGACCGTATTTAAGATACTCGACATAGAAAATCCCGCTAATAGAAAAGCACCATCGTTTACAGTATATACCTAAATTTCTGTGAGGCACTTGGGTAGATCATTAATTTAGGCGAACAATGTAAACTGTCGTGCAAAAAAAACGAAGAAAAATTATCCTTCAACCACTTTCATTAATAATAAACCATCGTAGAGCGCTTGCTTGATTAACGCCGCTCCTGGCATTGTGGCTTGTTTATAAAAACGGGATTCAACCAACTGCAGATGTTGGTGATAGGCAGGAAGGCTTTGCTCTTCAATACAGCGCTGAATCGCAGGATACAACACCGTTTTTGCTTGATTCATCACCCCACCAATTAACACTTTGTCAGGGTTAAACAAATTGATCACTATCGCAATCGCAGCGCCTAAATAACGTCCGAGTTGCTCAATCACGTCTACGGCGAGCGGATCACCATTGGCAGCCGCCAAGCAAACGTCCTCAATCGAAATCGTCTCTTGTCCGGCTAATGACGACGGTTCTCCTTGAGCAATTCGTAACGACACCTGATCGCGAATCGCCTGCGAGCTCGCCACCGTTTCAAGACAGCCAATATTACCGCAATGACAGCGTTTACCTTGAGGATCAATTTGAATGTGCCCAAGCTCACCAATATTGCCATAACGACCTTGTAATACTCGCCCATCAACGATAATCCCGGCCCCTAATCCGTGGTGAATAGAAATCAATATCGAATTATCGACATCTTGAGAGTGACCGAATAATTTTTCTGCCAAGGCCCAAGCTCGAGTATCATTCGCAACAAATACCGGCAACCCAGTAGCTTTATAAATCTCAGGACCTAACGCCAAGTTTTTCACATTATAATGGGGCATTTGTAATACCATGCCCTGCTGTGAATTAACTAAGCCCGGCAGAGTAATCGCAATGCTTGTCACCCGATCTAATTGGGCGGCGTAGGTTTGAAAAAACTCTTCTATTTCAAATAATAATCGCGCCAAAACATCATCTTGATCGATTTCATGAATATCAATTTTGGTGTCAATCAATACCTCACCACCCAACTCATGCAACGCAATCGTCAGATAGCCTCGTCCCAAGCGCATGGAAAGAAATTGCCAGCCTTGATTATTGGTTTGCAGACCAACGGCAGGTCTGCCACGACTGATCGCTTCTTGAACCGTCGTTTCATGGATCAAGTGGGCATCAATTAATTCGCGAGTAATTTTAGTAATACTTGCCGGAGCTAATTCACTCTCTTTAGAAAGGTCAATGCGCGATATAGGGCCTTTTTGATCTATCAATTTATATACACGACCAGCATTGACCTGTTTAATATGATCAATATGGCCTGGTTGAGCCATATACATGGTGCACTCCAGATTTCAATAACCTGCCAATTTTTTTACTTTGCGAACTAATTGTGAAGCAACTTGATGTATAGCCGTGACAGCCATCACGCATATAAATTTGAGTTTGTGTTTTTAACCCCAAAACCACAGATTTCACCACCAAAAGACCCAAGATGGGTGTTGGATCGAGAAATCGTCATTTTTTTTCTAAACCCTCTATTTTTAGAGACTTAGGTCTATACTGAGATCCAATAGGTTGCGCTTATTGGCCGGACTTTCAAGGAGAAAAATATGACCGCAGCGTTAAGAAGAACAAAAATTGTCGCTACACTAGGTCCATCGACGGATCAAGGTAGTGTGTTAGAAACGATTATTCGCTGTGGGGTGAATGTAGTCAGAATGAATTTTTCCCATGGCTCGGCAGATGATCACCGTTTACGAGCGGAAAAAGTTCGCGAAATTGCTCAACGATTAGGTCGACACGTAGCGATATTAGGTGACCTGCAAGGTCCTAAAATTCGAGTATCGACCTTCAAAGAAGACAAGGTTTTTCTCAATGAAGGCGACAGTTTCATTTTAGATGCCGAGCTCGGACTCGGTGAAGGCACACAGCACGCTGTGGGGATTGATTACAAAGCTTTGCCAAATGACGTTGTGGCAGAAGACATTTTATTACTCGACGATGGCAGAGTTCAGTTGCAAGTCACCGCTGTAGAAGGAAGTAAAATCCACACTACCGTTCTTATCGGCGGAGCATTATCCAATAATAAAGGCATTAATAAAAAAGGCGGTGGCCTTTCTGCTGAAGCCTTAACAGAAAAAGATAAGCGAGATATTGTGCTGGCAGCTGACATTGGCGTCGATTATTTAGCGATCTCTTTTCCACGCAATGGGAAAGATATGGATTATGCTCGGCGTTTGGCTCGCGAAGCAGGACTGAATGCAAGATTAGTGGCCAAAGTTGAGCGTGCAGAGACGGTATCTTGTGATGAAAATATCGATGATATTATTCGCGCCTCTGATGTCATTATGGTTGCGCGAGGCGACCTTGGTGTCGAAATTGGTGATCCTGAGTTAATCGCGGTGCAAAAGAAACTGATTCGTCGTTCTAAAGAGCTCAATCGCATCGTGATAACCGCAACTCAAATGATGGAGTCGATGATCACCAATCCAATGCCAACCCGAGCAGAAGTGATGGATGTCGCCAATGCCGTACTTGATGGCACTGACGCAGTCATGCTTTCAGGAGAGACCGCCGCTGGTAAATACCCAGTAGAGACCGTCAAAGCTATGGCCGAAGTCTGTGTCGGCGCAGAAAAAATGATTGAAGCCAGCCAACAAAATTATCGTATCGATCGCGCTTTCCAAACCGAAGAAGAAACAATAGCGATGTCGACCATTTATGCCGCCAATCATCTTGAAGGAGTAACAGCGATGGTCACGTTAACGGAGTCAGGGCGAACTGCGCTAATGACCTCACGCCTTAACTCGATATTACCTATCTTCGCCATGTCTCGTAATGAGCATGCTCTGAACCGTTGCGCGCTCTATCGAGGGGTAACGCCATTCTATTTTGATAGCAACCATGGTCAGGGAGCGGAGGTGGCTCAAGCCGCCCTACAAGCCCTAAAAGACAAAAAGCTCCTCGAGTTTGGCGATCTGGTGATCATTACTCAAGGTGATATTATGGATGTAGAAGGAACCACCAACTGTATGCGGATCTTGCCGGTATTTTAATCTGAGCGGTAGGTACAGGGAACGTACCTACCCGAATGACATTGAGTTTTATATGGGAAAAAGAATACCAATAAATCACTCTCCTCCTATTGATCGCCATAAAAAGGATCAATGACAGGAGGATTAGGACGCTGAGTCACGAGTCGCTTAGCCTGTTCAAAGGTTTCAATAAATCGGTAGCCAGCTTGTAGACCTAACTCGTAGTCATAAAGCAACGCTTCCTGACTACTGAGTAAGGAACTTGATTTCAGTGGCTCACTTGGCACAATTTGTAAAATAAATGCATCATCTGGTGGTGTATGAAGAAAGTCACTGGTCAATGAATAGGTTTGATAATGGACCATCAACATATCTGCGAGCCCCGCATCAAATTTATTCCCCAACAGATGGCTTAACCGATAAATATTGTCGGCACCAAACAACCAACGTCCACCATTTAACACATCGAGATGTTTTTGCTCTTTCTTGAGCTGTTGAGCCTTGGCGATTTGTTGCTGAAGAAAACCACTCCAATCTTGCTTCCACTGCAACATTTTATTTTGCCAATGTTGCTGGATATGATTCACCGATTCACGTAACCATTTAACCTGAGAATCAGACTCTTGCTCTGCGAATGCATTTTGTTGGTCTTCTTCCTCTAACGTTTCAGTCCGGATGACCGTGATAAAACGTGCTTCTTGACGCCAAGCCTGTTGAACGGGGATGGATGCTGACACTCCACCATCAATATAGCAATGTTGACCTAATGAAACCTCTTGAGTATATAAGCCTGGAATCGCGCAGGTAGCGATAAGCACTTCTCGCCAATCGTCACCCAACATCGGAAAATAAGCATCGGTTAATGACTGAGCCTCCGTCACCGCAGCAAAAGCTTGGCGCTGGCCCAAGACATGTCGCCCCATGTCCAAATCTAAACGATAAGGATAATCGCTGATTTTATCGAGCGCCCAGTCTAAATTCATGTATTGTTTACGTCGAATATAACTGAATAAATGAAAAAATTGCGGATCGGTGGTTAGCTCGAGAATGAAAGCTTTACCTAAACCGTGCTGACGACATAGATAGGAACAAAGATTTAACGCGCCCGCTGACGTACCATAAAATTCATCAAACGGGTCAAAATTAGACAGCATAAAAGCATCTAATACACCTGCAGTAAAAATCCCCCGCTGCCCTCCACCTTGGGCGACTAAGCTATTTTTACCAGTCAGAAACTTCGAGAGCCGAACAGTGTCGACTCTCGATTCTAGCCCTGAGACTGTTCCACTGTTCACCATAAGCAGAACCTCTAGCTTTTAATTGGCGATAGTAATTAAACCATATCCGATAAGAACAGCAAATATTGCCGCGGTAATCATTAATGCGTGTTTAAGATCGCGTTCCATACACCTCTCCTTGAGAATCACTGAATGACAACATAAGCATACACTAATCCTTTATACTGTCGTTTTTTTCCACACAAATATCAAGTGATTATCACATTTATCCTCGCAGAACGAGCAGCAAACAAAGCTTTTACTCTTAGTTATCGGAGCAGTGGGAGTCTTCACTCACTATCCTATCCTATCCTATAGTAGGATAGATAATTGTACTTAAGGAGTATCACAATGCGACATCATGGATTGCTATTCTACCCCCAGTTTATGCTACCCCTACTATTGAGCTTACTCGCCTTCCCAGTAAAAAGTGAACTGTATGTGACGCCTTACTTTGGCTATACCTTGGGTGGCAAAGTGGAAGATCAGCAGCAACGTCACTACGACATTAAACCATCGGAAAATATCGCATTAGCCATCGAAACCTCCTTTCAAACCGGACGCATCGGTTTTTTCTATAGCCATCAATCATCACAAGTTGAACAAATCGATAATCAAGCCACCATGCATTATCTGCACTTCCAAAGTAGTATTTATTACCCTCTAGAATCCAAAAGTTCTGCGTTTATTGGTGTAGGACTGGGTGGCTCATACGCTGATGTTGACTGGGTTAATAATAAATATGGCTTCTCGTCCAGCGTGTTTGCAGGTATAGACTACAAGATTGCCTCGAACCTCACCATTACATCGCATTTCCGATGGCTTGGCACTATGGTTGACAACGATACCAGCGCTATTTGTCAACTTGAGCAAAATAATGGCTGTGTGATTGGCTTTCGCTCCAATTGGATGAATCAATTTGCTTTTAATCTAGGGCTCGGCTTACGTTTTTAAGCTATTCATCGCTGGTTAGTATGGAAAACGCTTTATCGTCTCCCTGATTGCGAATCATAGCTATGAAGCCATTTATCTCCAACCAAATTTAACCTTACAAGATCAATCGTTACTAGAAGTACCGACCACTAACTGGTGATTTTTTAGTCAAGCACTCTGTTGTTAAATACAGTTTTATCAATGGATAATGACGTTCAATAGAGCGAATTGATTCAGTTAACAACCAAAAGCACAAATATATCCCTAGATTTGTGCTTTAATAACTTGAATGCCGCTATCTATCACTAACAACAAACCGTTTACATTGTATTGCCATTTTTAAAAGTTCTCTGTAGTCTCTCAATTAATGCGCAGCTGATTATTTCAGATTACGCAAACACACATCGACAACAACAGAATAATATTCCAACAAATAACCACATAGACCACAGGTAAATCTACGTTTTTACACTTTCATGGATGATGGAACAATATTTTAACAATTAGACCTATACTCATACGATGATCTTTTCGGCAGTCTACTCTGGCAAAAGTGAGCGGTAACGGGAAGGCTTGCTTCCACATCTCAATGAATGAGTAAACAAGGTCTAATGAGGCTTCATACCTCAGGGAATGATTAAGGAGAAATAAATGAAGCGAGAACAATGGGGATCCCGTACCGGATTCATTTTAGCCGCAGTAGGTTCTGCGATTGGCCTAGGTAACATTTGGCGTTTTCCCTACATGGCTTATGAGAATGGAGGGGGCGCTTTTTTCATCCCTTATCTATTTGCCATGCTAACAGCCGGCATTCCTTTTATGATCCTTGAATTCAGTATGGGTCAAAAACATCGCGGCTCTGCACCAACGACTCTTGCCAAAATTAACACAAAATTTGAATGGCTTGGTTGGTTTCAAGTGGGTATCGCGGCAACCATTGGGGTGTACTATGTAGCCGTGATTGGCTGGGCAATCTCCTACTTCGGCATGTCATTTACCCAAAGTTGGGGAACGGATACCAATAGCTTTTTCTTTAGCGAGTACTTAGGTCTGGGTGATAACTCGCCGACTAACCTTGGATCGATTCAGTGGAAAATTGCTTTTACGATGGCGATTGCTTGGGCAATAACTTATGCGGCTATCGTTGGCGGAGTTAAATCTGGTATTGAACGTGCTTCTAAAGTCATGATGCCGGTATTGTTTATCATGGTACTACTCCTAATTGCACGCATGATTTTCTTACCGGGTGCATTAGATGGCGTCAACTATATGTTTGAGCCTGATTTTAGTAAGATTTGGGATGTTAAAGTCTGGGCAGCCGCTTATGGGCAAATCTTCTTTACGCTCAGTATTGGCTTTGCGATTATGCTGGCCTATTCAAGCTACCTACCACAGAAATCTGACATCACCAATAATGCTTTTATGACCGTCTTGATCAACTGCGGTTTTTCAATTCTCGCTGGTATCATGATTTTCTCAGTTCTTGGTTACATGGCTCAAGAACAAGGCAAACCGCTGACTGAAGTCGTTTCTGCTGGCGTTGGTTTAGCTTTTGTCACTATCCCTGCGGCTATTAACCTACTTCCAATCCCTTACATTCTAGGCCCGCTATTTTTCTTAGCGTTAGTGGTCGCTGGACTAAGCTCACACATCTCGATCTTAGAAGCCGTCACCTCCGCGGTGATTGACAAACTGGGTTGGAGTCGTAAAAAAGCAGCTAATATCGTTATCGGCTCAGGCTTTATTATTTCTATGGCATTTGCGACCAATGGCGGTTTACTGTTGCTCGATTTAGTCGACCACTTTGCGAACAATGTCGGCATTATGGCGAGTTGCCTAGTTGAACTCATTCTCATGACTTGGTTGCTGAAAATTTCCGACGTGCGTAAATATGTTAACTCCATTTCTGATTTTACGATTGGAGTATGGTTTGATATTTGTTTGCGCTTTGTCTCCCCAGTCGTTTTGGCGATCATTGTAGTAACTAAATTACGTGCACTGCTCACTGAAGGGTATGGCGGCTATGATCTGACTCTAGGCTGGACCATTATTATCGCGTTACTGGCGCTAGGTGCCATCGTTAATCTAACTAATCGCAAGGAAGCAAACTAATGACTACAGGTGCAATTATCATGATGATTATCGGCCTCGGACTCACTTGGGGCGGTGCAGCCATCTGCATTAAAAAAGCCATGGCGAAACAAGAAGAGTAATCTCCTCTTAATTTAAGGCCACGAGCAGCTAATCTGCCGTGGCCTTATTGATTTTAGAAGCGATAAGTAACCCCTAGCGCCGCGCCCAGTTGCAAATTGATGCCTGAATGGAGGTTTAACTCTGGATGAACTTGACCATAGACATCAATATTACTGTTAATTGGCCAGTTAACCCCTAATGGTACGCGCGGACCAAAATCACCATCCCATTCTCCCCAAGCACCAATCCCAACGTACCAATCCAAAGGAACGTCAGCTCGATCAAAATTGCCACGGCGCATCAAATAATCAAAAGCGGCACCTTCATTACCAAGAATAAAACGATATTGCTCATCAACCTCAATGACTGCACTCAACTGTTGATCTACGGCCATACCTACTTTTAAACTCGGCTCTTGTTGAGCATAAACACTTACTGGTACGCTGAATAACATCGCCACTGCAGCTATTTTTTTCATAAGTCACTTATCCTATATCGTCTGGTATTTACTCAAATGTCTAAGATTGAGAAATAAACTCCCCGATGATGTCCAATTGCAGCAAAGTCGGCTCCGTCAGAAGAAAGAATAAACATGACACGCATAATCCAACCAAGTGCAAAATAAAATCAAAGGAAATAACGGCAGTCTAACGAGGAGTGTACTGAGCAATGTCAGCAAAGAGGTAAAGATAGGTTAAGATAGAGTATAGGTAGAGGCTAAAACATCATTGATAATGAGCGCTTTCAGCAAACCGATAAAAAGGAGACCGAAGTCTCCTTATTTATAGGGGAAGAAAGAATGAGCATTAACCGTGGTTGCGAATCCACTCATCCATTTCTGTTTTTAAGTTATCTGATTTAGTACCAAAAATAGCTTGTACACCACCAGACACCACAACAACGCCAGCAGCACCGAGTTGTTTTAGTTTCGCTTGATCAACCAACTCTGTCTCTGCAACCGATACGCGTAGGCGAGTAATACAAGCATCTAAGTTAGTGATATTTTCTTTACCACCAAATGCCGCTACTAATTCACCTGCTAACTCTGACCCTGTTGAAGTATTCGCATCAGCGGATTCATCTTCACGGCCCGGTGTTTTCAGATTCAAGGTACGAATAACAAACGTAAATACCACATAGTAAAGCACAGCATAAGCAATACCTAAGCCTACCAGTAGCAACATGTTTTCTGCACGAGGAGATTGAACAACAAAGTCAATAAAGCCGTTAGAGAACGTGTGGCCATGAACAATGCCTAGCGAGTTGGTTAGGACATACGCCAAGCCAGCAAGTACCGCGTGAACCGCGTAAAGTACAGGAGCAATGAATAGGAAAGAGAATTCAATTGGCTCAGTAATACCGGTTAGGAAAGAAGTTAATGCCGCAGAAGCCATGATACCCATGATTTTTGCACGGTTCTCAGGTTTAGCACAATGCGCAATCGCAAAAGCCGCTGCAGGAAGACCAAACATTTTAAATAGGTAACCACCGGCTAACTGACCGAAACCATTACCCGCTTCGCGAGTCACATCATTCGCAGTCAAGAAACAGGTCATAATACCTGTTGCTGGTTGACCGGAGTTAGTCACACAAGAACCTGCTTCGTAGAAGAAAGGTACGTTCCAGATATGGTGTAAACCAAATGGAATCAGTGCACGCTCAACAATACCGTAAATACCAAATGCAGTGACTGGGTTTTGATGCGCAGCCCAATCAGAGAAAGAAGCAATAACGCCACCAATCGGAGGCCAAATTACCGATAAGAGAATACCTAGAGCAATCGACAAGAAACCGGTAATAATAGGTACCGCACGTTTACCCGCAAAGAATCCGAGATATTCTGGTAGCTGAATTTTATAGAAACGATTGAACGACCACGCTGCAACACCACCCGCAAGAATACCGCCAAGTACGCCTGTTTCGATGCCATCAACACCCATTACCTCTGCCATAACGTTCAAGGTCGCAACCATGATGCCATAGCCGACAATAGCAGAAAGTCCTGATACACCATCGTTATTGGTAAAGCCTAGGGCGACACCAACGGCAAACAAGAGTGCCATTTGACCAAATACCGAGCCACCAGCTTGTTCCATTAAGTGGGATACGACTTCTGGCAGCCAACTAAAGTTTGCCGCCCCAACACCAAGCAAAATACCTGCAACAGGTAAGACTGATACTGGAAGCATCAGTGCTTTACCTACTTTTTGCAGGTTAGCAAAAGCGTTCTTTAACATGTTTATGCTCCTGATTAAGTTATTAGAATTTTTCGGGTTCCAACGGCACACCCCCGTAGCCTAAATGTTAGCACCCAATGAAAATGTAACCACAAATGTATTATATTTTCCGCCTCTAAATATATCTTGATGCCCCTCAAACTTTCCAGTTCGTAAAGAAATTTAGTTTCAAAGTAATAGACAGATCACACAGCCATCACTTGTCGACAAGGCAACAGAAGCATTCTATCCTATTGTTTATATTAATAATAATTTTCCATCAATTAATTTTACTTGGTAAATTAAATTGATGAGGTTGTTATTTTTAGTAACAAAATTACCAATTGATTAGTTTAGACTAAATATTCAACATATTAAGTAAACAAGGCTAATTCTTGATGATAATTTGAAGTAAAGCACGTAAAACAGCCATTCTAGGCGTCTTACACCTATAAACTTTGATTTTCATCGCAAAAAAAGATCTTGGAAGTTTTTGCTGGTTTTTTCTGCAACTTCGCCCAAAGAAAGCCCTTTAAGTTGAGCAATATAAGCCGCAACCTCAACCACATAAGCCGGCTGATTCTCTTTACCTCGATGAGGTACTGGCGCTAAATAAGGCGAATCGGTTTCAATCAACAACCTATCTAATGGTAGTGCCTTTACCACGGCTTTGAGCTCTGTTGCTTGGCGAAACGTAACGATCCCAGAGATCGAAATATAGAAGCCTAAATCCATTGCCGCCTGCGCAAAAGCCCAATCTTCAGTAAAACAGTGTATAACCCCGCCACAACGCTCTGCGTGATGTGCTTTGAGTATAGCTAAAGTATCTTCTCGCGCTTGACGAGTATGAATAATCAATGGCTTATTGAGTTCAACGGCAGTATTAATATGCTGAATAAAACGCTGTTGTTGTAATTCCGCCATTTCTGGCTGATAGTGATAATCGAGCCCAGTTTCACCAATCGCAACCACTTTAGGGTGACGAGCATAAGTGTGAAAACGCTCTAGATCAAAATCACTTTGCACGTCGAGAGGATGCACACCACAAGAAGCATGAATATTATCGAAGGGAGTAATCATCGCTAACATATTGGGAAATGAGTCTAACGTCACACCCACAGAAAGTAATTGTGTCACTTTAGCCCGTTCGGCTTTAGCAAGAACATCGCTGATATCTTGGTGTAAATCTTGATAGTTCAGTTTATCAAGATGACAATGTGAATCTACAAACATGTTTCCTCATTAAATTTAAATAACCAATCAGCAATTAAAAGTTCACTATTTAACCCACTAAATCCCTGTAATTGATTGATCAACTGCGCCAATGAATCCGTTTGTTGTTGTAATAAAGACAAAGAACGAGCTTGAGCAAGCCACTGACTTTGCGGAGTAAAGTAAGGCTGCCATACCCCAAAAGCGGTTTTTTGGGCGTCAGTCAAGAGATACCAAAGCCAACGTAGTCCACTGAGAGGCTGGCCACTGATCGTTTTCGCACAATTTAATAATGCCGAAATGTCGCCTTGTAATGCCTGAACAAATTGCTGCTCAATCGCCAAATAATTTTGGAGTTCACCTTGTAAAAGAAACGCTCGAGTCAGTAATGGAGCATTACCATGAATATGAGCAGCAAAAGCAGGAATCGATTGTTGACACTGTTCGGTTAACCACGGCATAACAGCTTGTGGCTGCGGTTCTGGAATAATAATTTGTTGGCAACGACTGACGATTGTCGCCAGTAAACGGCTCACTTGATGAGTCAGTAAAATGAAAACACATTTTTCTGCGGGCTCTTCAAGCGTTTTCAGTAAAGCATTCGCTGCTGATTCATTCATTGCTTCGGCAGGCTCAATCACGATCAACCGAAAGCCTGAGAGCTGTGAAGACTCTTGTGCTAATCGATTCGCTATACGAATTTGCTCAACCGTAATCGACTTGCCCTCTTTTTCAGGACGAACAAGATGATAATCCGGATGCGTGGCCGATAGCATTAACTCACAGCCATGACAAAATCCACAGGGCTCACTACGCTGTGTAGTACACATTAATGCCTGCGAGAATTTCTCAATCAACTGCTCTGCGCCTACTCCGTGTGGAGCATTGATTAAGGTTGCTGAAGCAAAGCGCTGATGCTCAAGCTGTTGCTTCCAACGCTCCCATGCCTCGCTTAACCAAGGATATACTGCGTTCATCATTAACCTTTATGTTGATTTAACCAGTTTAATAACGCTTGCTGAATATCTTGTGTCACCGCTTGTAGGGTTTGCTGCGCGTTAATAATCGTAACTGATGGATTGTCCTTAGCCAGTTCTAGATAACGCTGTCGTGTACGCTCAAAAAAACTCAAGTCCATTCTCTCAATACGATCCAACTCCCCTCGCCCACGAGCTCGCTCTAATCCGACTCGCGGGTCGATATCTAAGTATAAAGTAAAATCTGGGCTAAACGCCCCTAACGCTAACTGCTTAAGCTGCTGCATCGTCGCAGGGCTAATCTGCCGTCCGCCGCCTTGATAAGCTTGCGAAGACATGTCATGGCGATCGCCCACGACCCAGCATCCTGCCGCCAATGCAGGTTTAATGACGTTTTCCACAAGTTGTACCCGTGCGGCGTACATTAGCAGCACTTCCGTCACATCTTGTAAAACTTCACCAGGGTGATCTTCTTTGACTAAAGCACGCATTTTTTCAGCCAATACCGTGCCACCGGGCTCACGAGTCTGGGTAATCGACTCAATACCAAAAGCTTGTAACGTATCGATCACAACCTGAATAGCCGTGCTTTTTCCTGCGCCTTCTAGCCCTTCTACTACGATAAATTTTGCGTTCATTGTCGACTTCTGATCACTTGTAAATAGGCGCGAACCGCGCGATTATGTTCTGCTAATGTTTTTGAAAACACGTGATCACCATGACCACTGGCCACAAAATAAAGGTAATCACTCTGTTCCGGATTTAAAGCGGCCTTAATCGAAGCGGGGCCAGCCATCGCGATCGGCGTCGGAGGGAGTCCATTGATCACGTAAGTATTATATTCTGTCGCTTCACGCAAATCAGCACGGCGAATCCGCCCTTGATAACGATCACCCATTCCATAAATAACCGTAGGGTCCGTTTGTAAACGCATTCGCTTGTTTAATCGATTAATAAACACCGAAGAGACTCGCTCCCGCTCCGCATCGATCGCCGTTTCTTTTTCAATAATCGACGCCAAAATAAGGGCTTCGTAAGGAGTTTTCAATGGCAAATCAAGCTGACGATGCTCCCATTCATGCTCAAGCAGACGATTGAGCTTACGATGCGCTCGACGAAGGATATCAATATCCTTCTCCCCTTTAGTAAAATGGTAGGTTTCCGCCAAAAATAAGCCTTCTAACTTTGCATTATCGATGCCTAATAATTGGGCGATGTCTGCCTCTGAATGCTCAGTCAGCGTTTGTTGTAAGTTAGGATTTTGCGCTAAGCTAGCACGCCATTCAGAAAAACGGCTTCCTTCAATAAAGGTGATCGAAAACTGAAATTCTCGCCCAGAAACCAATAACGCTAAACTATCTTGTAGCGATAACCCGGGCTGTAATTGATACGTTCCCGCTCTAATCGGCGTTAATTCAGGGTAGAAACGACGTAATAACTTCGAGGCCAAAGGATCATCAACTAACCAAGCTTGATCGGTCATTAATGCCAACGCTCTATTTAAACTCGTCCCACCATGAATAGTGATCAACTGCGGTTCAGTGATCAATAACGGCTGCGCGAGGTAATCATTGGTCTTTTTAACCGCATAAAAGTAGCTTGCAGTAGCAAAAACAATGATGACTAAAATTAAGGCCAGTAATTTTTTAATCACGAATTAAAACTCTCCTGAAAATATCGTACATAACGGCCGATGGTATACAAATGATGTGCAATACCGATGACAGGCGCGACTTCAATGATGGCATTAGAAATAAAAACCTCATCAGCAGCAATTAAATGCTCCATTGGAAACTGACCAATTTCCACGGTCAACCCGAATGATGTTGCCGATTGTAAAATCATCCGCCGCGCGACACCAGCAACACCAGCATTATCAAGACTCGGCGTATATAAAGTGCCATTTTTCACCCAGAACAAATTTGCCATCGTTGTTTCAACGATATGATGATTAAGATCCAAACAAACGCCATCGTCATACCCTGCACGATCCATTTCACCACGCAGTAAAACTTGCTCTAAGCGGTTATTATGTTTATGTCCCGCCAGCAATGGGTTGAGTCCCATGCGCTGCTCACAGACGCCTAATCTGATCCCTTGACGTTGCCATTGATGATAATGAGCTGGAAAATCAAAGTGACTCAATGTAATTCTTGATGAATGTTGTTGGCTTGGACTATAACCTCGTCCTCCTTCGCCACGGCTAATATGCAGTTTCATTCCCGCCAGTGACTTACCTATCGCCGCTTGATTCAACGCAAGTTCTATTTTCAACCAATCAGGAGATGGAATCGCCAAGTGCTGTAAGCAAGCCTCCATTCGCTCTTGATGATAATCCCAGAGCTGAATTTTACCTTGTTTAATCAATAGAGTACTAAAGCAGCCATCGCCATATTGGAAAGAACGATCACTGGCGGTAATTAGGGGCTCGTTGAATCCATTTTGCCCAATCATGCTTGACTCCCTGAAAAAATAAACGGCCTAATGCAAAGCACCAAGCCGTTTAAACTCAAACTCAATCAGATAGATTAATTATACGCGTTTAAAAATCAGTGAACCGTTGGTACCACCGAAGCCAAACGAGTTGCATATCGCATAATCCATACCTGATACTTTACGCGCCGTATGGGGCACTAAGTCTATCTCTAACCCTTCTTCTGGGTTATCAAGGTTAATGGTTGGTGGAACAATTTGGTCAACCAACGACATGATGGTAATGATCGCTTCAACAGAACCTGCTGCACCGAGCAAGTGACCCGTCATTGATTTGGTTGAAGAGACTAATACTTGTTTAGCGCCTTCTTCACCTAATGCTCGTTTGATGCCTTTTACTTCCGCGACATCACCGGCCGGAGTTGACGTTCCGTGAGCATTAACATAACCAATTTGAGTCCCTGTGACTCCAGCATCACGCATCGCGGCTTCCATCGCTAGAGCGCCACCAGAACCGTCTTCACTTGGTGAAGTCATGTGATAAGCATCACCTGACATACCAAAACCGACCAACTCAGCATAAATTTTAGCACCACGAGCTTTAGCGTGTTCATACTCTTCAAGCACAATCACACCAGCACCATCACCCAATACAAAACCATCACGATCTTTATCCCAAGGGCGTGAAGCTTTTTGTGGTTCATCATTGCGAGTGGATAACGCTTTCGCAGCACCAAAACCAGCCATACCTAAAGGTGTGGAGGCTTTTTCTGCACCACCCGCAACCATGGCATCGGCATCACCGTAAGCAATCATCCGTGCGGCATGACCAATATTGTGCAATCCAGTGGTACAAGCGGTTGAAATTGCAAGATTTGGACCACGTAAACCACGCATAATAGAAAGGTTACCTGCAACCATGTTAACAATGGTTGAGGGAACGAAAAATGGGCTAACCTTACGTGGACCTTTTTCGATTAATGCCTGATGGCCAGATTCAATTAACTCAAGACCACCAATTCCCGAACCAATGGCGACACCAACACGTGGCGCATTAGCTTGCGTAATTTGCAGACCGGAATCGTCTAGAGCTTGAATACCCGCAGCAATGCCATATTGGATAAAAAGATCCATTTTTCTGGCATCTTTTTTAGACATATACTCTTCGCAATTAAAGTCTTTGACTAGACCTGCGAAACGAGTTGAGAAATTTGTAGTATCAAAGTGCTCAATATTAACAATACCACTTTGACCAGCTAGCAGGGCTTTCCAAGAAGATTCTACAGTGTTGCCTACTGGTGACAACATACCCATGCCAGTGACAACGACACGACGCTTGGACACGATCATATTCTCCGGGATAGAAACATTCTATGAGAGGGATAGATGACTAAAAAACTCAGGCGGCCAGAGGGCCGCCTGGGGAGAACATTACTGAGCGTTGCTGGTCACGTAATCAATCGCAGCTTGAACAGTAGTGATTTTCTCTGCTTCTTCGTCAGGAATCTCAGTATCAAATTCCTCTTCAAGAGCCATAACTAATTCAACAGTGTCTAGAGAATCTGCACCTAGATCTTCAACGAAAGAAGATTCATTTTTTACTTCTGCTTCGTCTACACCTAGCTGTTCAACGATGATTTTCTTTACGCGTTCTTCAATGTTGCTCATGTTTTCTTTTCCTTTACAGATTTCGCCTAATGCGGTGATTCCGTAGTTTATTCGAACTAGTGAAAGTTGCAAGGGGGACCTTGCTGGTCAAACCACAAATTTACCGATTTTAACCGAAATTCACACCATTTTTGACATAAATCATGCACAAATGTTGCGCACCTAAAAACCAACTGTTAAGAAAAGTCAGCATTTATTGACGACTGTCGCTTAACTTCTCCAAACACTTGGCATTAAACCATGTACATTCCGCCGTTGACGTGCAGAGTCTCACCCGTAATGTAAGCTGCTTCATTGGACGCTAAAAAAGCCACTGCAGAAGCAATTTCATGAGGTTCACCCAGACGACCCGCTGGAACTTGCGCTAGTGTAGCAGCACGTTGCTCATCATTCAGCGCTTTTGTCATATCTGTGGCGATAAAACCTGGTGCAACTGTGTTCACAGTCACACCACGGGATGCAACTTCACGTGCCATCGACTTGGTAAAGCCAATTACGCCCGCTTTTGCCGCTGCATAGTTAGTTTGTCCAGCATTACCCATGGTACCAACAACCGAACCGACATTAATGATTCGACCATGGCGTTTTTTCATCATGCCACGTAATACCGCTTTCGATAAGCGGAAAATCGACGTTAAGTTGGTATCTAAGATATCCATCCACTCTTCGTCTTTCATACGCATCAATAGGTTATCACGTGTGATACCGGCATTATTCACTAAAATGTCGATGCTGCCAAACTGTTCATTGATCGCTTTGAGTACCGATTCGATCGATGCAGGGTCAGTCACATTCAAAGCAAACCCTTTACCCTTCTCGCCTAGATAAGTACTGATTGCATCTGCGCCACTATCGCTGGTTGCTGTTCCAATCACGGTTGCACCGCGTGCGACAAGCACTTCTGCGATTGAACGACCAATCCCACGACTTGCTCCCGTGACTAGAGCGACTTTACCTTCAAGGCTCATGAATTCATTCATGTTTGATTCCTACTTTATTGCACAGCTTCGAATGAAGCGCTATCGTTTACGGCTACCGCATCCAGTGTTTTCACTATGCGTTTGGTTAATCCAGTTAACACTTTACCTGGACCAACTTCAATAAGTTTTTCAATCCCTTGGTCACTCATGCTTTGTACCGCTTCTGTCCAACGTACCGGATTATAAAGCTGACGCACAAGGGCATCTTTAATTTTTGCAGGATCCGTTTCAGCCAGCACATCAACGTTATTAATGACCGGAATTGATGGGCTATTAAACTGAAGTCCAGCGAGCGCAATGGCTAATTTTTCTGCGGCGGGTTTCATTAATGCACAATGCGATGGCACTGACACTGGCAAGGGTAATGCTCGCTTGGCACCCGATTCTTTGCACAGTACACCAGCACGTTCAACAGCCTCTTTCTGCCCAGCAATCACGACCTGACCTGGGGAGTTAAAGTTTACCGGAGAAACAATTTGACCTTGAGCGGCTTGTTGGCACGCGTTGGCAATCGCCTCATCATCAAGACCAATGATCGCATACATTGCTCCCGTGCCAGCAGGTACAGCCTCTTGCATTAATCGACCACGTAATTCAACTAAGCTGATCGCCTGCTGAAAATCAATCACCCCCGAGCATACTAACGCAGAGTATTCACCTAAACTGTGTCCTGCTAAGACTTCAGGTTGAGGCAAGTTCAATGACTGCCACACACGCCAAATAGCAACCGATGCAGCAAGGATAGCGGGTTGCGTACGATGAGTTTGGTTAAGATCTTCTGCTGGGCCTTGTTGAACTAATGCCCATAAGTCATAACCTAATACTTCAGAAGCTTGGCTAAACGTCTGTTTTACAACATCATACTGTTCACCAAGCTCCGCAAGCATACCGATTGCTTGTGAACCTTGGCCTGGGAATACAATAGCAAACTTGCTCATGTTCTTTCCTTAACCTAATAAAATGGATAAAGAGTCAAGCGACTCTTCAACGTCAAATAAGTGATTGGGGAGCAATCAGAATTTAACCAAGGCAGAGCCCCAAGTAAAACCACCACCAAACGCTTCTAACAGCAATAACTGGCCACGTTGAATGCGTCCATCGCGCACCGCTTCATCTAATGCGGTTGGTACCGTTGCAGCTGAAGTATTACCATGGCGATCTAACGTCATCACAACTTGATCTAATGACATAGAAAGTTTCTTTGCAGTAGCAGAAATAATTCGATAATTGGCTTGATGCGGCACCAGCCAATCTAATTGCGACTTATGTAAATTATTCGCCGCTAAAGTATCTTTGACTAATTTTGATAATTGAGTCACGGCGACTTTAAACACTTCGTTACCGGCCATATGCAGCCACTTATCAACATTACCGCCACGCTCAGGCACTTCAAGACTGAGTAACTCACCAAACTCACCATCGGCATAGATATGAGTTGATAAGATACCGGGCTCTTGACTAGCACCAACCACCACCGCTCCTGCCGCATCACCAAATAAAATAATGGTTGAGCGGTCGGTTGGATCGCACGTTTTCGATAATGCATCCGCACCAATCACCAGTACTTTTTTACACATGCCTGATTTAATGTGTTGATCAGCAACCGACAATGCATACACAAAACCAGAGCATGCTGCAGCCAAATCAAAAGCTGGACAACCTTTGATCCCGAGCTTAGCTTGAACCTGACAAGCAGAAGAGGGAAAAGTATGACTGCCGCTCGTCGTGGCAACAATAATCAGATCAATCTCATTCTTATCAATTTGCGCCATTTCGATGGCTTTTTCAGCAGCATAAAATGCCATATCGGCGACGGTTTCGTTATCAGCGGCAATTCGACGCTCACGAATCCCCGTCCGGGTCACAATCCACTCATCATTGGTATCTACCATTTTCTCTAAATCTGCGTTAGTACGCACTTGAGATGGCAAGTAGCTGCCAGTACCTAAAATTTTGCTATACATGAAGACTAATAATGCCTCTCGAGTAAAACCGCTTCCAAACGATCGCTTATGCGGCTGGGGACTTGTCGTTTCACTTCATGAACCGCTTCACCTATCGCATTGACGACTGCGGATACATCGGCACTTCCATGACTTTTAATGACTATGCCGCGTAATCCTAGCAAACTTGCGCCGTTATACTGGTCGGGGTTCAAGGTTTTTAATTCATAAAACAGTTCAGAAAACACTTTTCGGGCAATCCAACCCTTTATGGATGAGGCTAAAAAGAGATTTTTTAACTTATCAATAAAGAGTTGTGCAGTCCCTTCACAGGTTTTTAAACAAACATTACCGACAAATCCATCACACACCACAACGTCGGCGGCATCCATCAATAACTGATTCCCTTCAATATAGCCAATAAAATTCACCGCTTGAGTTTGCTTTAGCAGCTGTGCACAACGCTTAACCAGATCATTACCTTTTATCTCTTCCGCGCCAATATTTAAAATCGCCACGCGGGGGGAACGTTGTAAATGTTGCTCAGCCAATGCCGATCCCATCACTGCAAATTGAAACAGGGAATCAGCATCACTAGAGACATTCGCACCAAGATCCAATAACCACGTTTTACCACCCGATATCGTGGGTAAAGCGGTTACTAATGCCGGACGCTCAATCCCAGGGAGAAGCTTTAATCGAAAACGTGAGAGTGCCATCAGCGCGCCGGTGTTACCAGCACTGACACAAGCATCCGCCTGTTGTTGAGCGACCAGATCGATAGCCAAACCCATTGAACTGTCATGGCTATGGCGTAATGCTAGTGAGGGTTTTTCTGAGTTAGCGATCACTCGATCACTGTGCACAATACTCAAACGAGGATCGGGTTGGTAACCTAGTAAAGATAATTGCTGAGTGATCGCGCTATGATCACCCACTAATATCACTTTTAGCTCTGGGAAATGCGACAGTGCCTGCACGGCGGCAGGCACTGTAACGCGAGGACCGAAATCCCCGCCCATTGCATCAAGTGCAACGGTTAGATTTTGCAAAGGTCACAACCTTACTTGTTGATAACCTTTTTGCCACGGTAGTAGCCTTCAGCGGTTACATTGTGACGTAGGTGAGTTTCACCTGAAGTTGCATCTACAGATAGTGCAGCTGAAGTTAGCGCATCATGTGAACGACGCATACCACGCATTGAACGTGATTTCTTGCTCTTTTGTACGGCCATTGACCCTACTCCTGTGTTATGGATTGAAGATTTACTTCTTCAAACTTTTTAAAACATCGAATGGATTCGGCTTATCATCCAACACTTCGTCGGGGATCTCACCAAACACCAAATTGTCTGAGTTAACGCTACAATCCGCTTCATCGTGCATCGCTACTTGGGGTAAACCAAGAATGAACTCGTCTTCAACTAACTGAATCAAATCAATCTCACCGTACTCGTTAGGATCTACCAAATCGTACTCATCCGGTGCATCTTGCTCACTTTGCTCACTGTAGTAAGGAGTATAAGTAAACTCAATGGTGCATTCATGTGCAAATGCTTGATTACAGCGCTGACACTCTAAATCAACTTCGATGTTAGCTTTACCAGAGATAACAACCAGTTGCTGTTCATCCATCCCAAATGACAATGAGACTTGTGCGTCGCGTTTTACGCCATCAACTGACTCTTCTAAGCGCTTTAAAAGACTGGCTTGAATGATACCATCATAATCCAATCGTTTTTGAGCGGCTTTTGCCGGGTCAATCGTTCGCGGTATTTTTACCTTTTGCATAGGGCGCGAATATTATCTTCCAAAATTGTTTTAGTCAAAGAAAAAGGCAAAAAAGTTGCTATGCCTTATTTCGCTATTGGCTTAAGAAGCACGTTACTATTGTATGATAAATACAGGATTAATCCGTCGTAAGGTGTACCATATCGCTCACTTTACTTGAGACGATCTGCCAGTTTCCGGTATGCTACTCATACACTGAAGACAATTGTAAATCAAAATGCAAAATTACCAACTAGTTTTGGCTTCAACCTCACCTTATCGACAACAATTACTAGAAAAACTGGCTATTCCTTTTGTTACCGCTAGTCCTGATTGTGATGAGACACCGTTGACTGACGAGACACCAGAACAGCTGGTGATGCGCTTAGCGACCAACAAAGCGCGCTCTTGCCAGCTATCATCACCAAGTCTAGTGATTGGTTCAGATCAAGTATGTGTTATCAATGGTCAAATCATTGGAAAACCATACAACCGAGAGACAGCGATTCATCAGTTACTGCAACAAAGTGGTCAAACCATCACTTTTTACACTGGTCTCGCGCTACACAATACTCAAACCGAACAAACGCAAGTCACTATCGATACTTTTAAAGTACACTTTCGTACGCTGACACCAGATATGGTAGCTCGATATGTCGATAAAGAGCAGCCTTTCTACTGCGCTGGGAGCTTTAAAAGCGAAGGACTGGGCATTGCTCTCTTTGAACGTTTGGAGGGGGATGATCCCAATTCATTAATCGGTTTGCCACTGATTAAGCTAATTAAACTCTTAGAAAGTGAACAGATTAGAGTGATTTAATCATCGAACGAATCTCACCACGACAATACACACCGAGGCGAGATTCATCCCCAAAAAACCATCAAGCTTGGCGCATTTGTCCTAATGCACGTTCTAAGGACGCGTCCAATGATGCACTGATATCCATTTTATCTCCTGTTGCGGGATGCATAAATTGAATATTGGCAGCATGTAAAAACAGTCGATTAATGGAAAATTGACTCACGTAGGCGTCAAATCGGCGATCACCATATCGGTCATCCCAAGCGATGGGATGACCCGTATATTGAGTGTGTACACGTATCTGGTGCGTTCGCCCTGTAATCGGGCTTGCTTGAAGCAAAGTTGCCTGGGCAAACTGTTCGAGCACTCTAAAACGAGTTTCTGATGGTTTACCATTAGGGTTTACCCGAACAATACTATTAACCTCATTTTTTAATAATGGTGCATTGACCACTTTAACATTCGCAGGCCAACGCCCCATCACCAATGCAAAATAGTATTTTTGTACCGTTTTCTCACGAAATTGCGCTTGTAAATGACGTAAGGCCGAGCGCTTCTTAGCGACCAATAGAATACCAGACGTGTCTCGGTCAATACGATGGACGAGTTCTAAAAAACGTGCCTGTGGACGCAATGCTCGCAAAGCTTCAATTGCACCAAATTTTAAACCACTACCACCATGTACTGCCGTTCCAGAAGGTTTATTGAGAATCAAAAGATGATCGTCTTCATAGACGATACACGCTTCTAGTTCAGCAACGCGATTAAGCTTGATACTGGGTGCGGCCGGTTCTGAGTCATTGACCTCCATCGTCACCGGAGGAATACGGATGCTATCGCCTGCGGCCAGTTTATACTCAGCCTTAACGCGCTTTTTATTAACTCGCACTTCTCCTTTGCGCAAGATTCGATAAACCACGCTCTTAGGAATATTTTTTAATTGGTTACGCAAAAAATTATCAATGCGTTGACCAGCCATATCTTCATCGATATCGACGAACTGGACTTGGGTTTTAATTTCGCTCATAACCGCCATTTTAACCTTAATTGGCGGAAAATCACCTTTTTCTTCACAGGAAAAAACTACGTTTACGATAAATGCCACTTCAAACTGGCGAAAATAACAGCAAATCTTCGTTACACCTTGAAACACCTATGACAGTGAATCAAAGAATCACAAAGTTATTGACGTTTTTCGTGACGTAGACCTCGCGAACTGTGATCTTTTTGTACAGACCGTTAAAAAAATAAGGAGTTTCTTACAATGCCGATTGCTGAGTTTAGCAGTCACTGCTATAGTTCACAGCTGCAAAGTATGAAAGGTTTGGCATGTTGTTTAGCCTTTTATTCCTTGCAAAAATGTGAGTAGTTCTCTGACTATCGATGTGCAGCATATGGCGTAAGACACGATTGATAGCGGTTTTCTTGTTGTTCTACTCCTCGCCTTTTCATGTTGAGTACCTACCGCCACCGCGCGGTTCACAAGCAAACGTATGCTTGTGATAACTGAAGTGCCCTCAGAGCATCCCCTCCAGCCGGGAGGCTGTAATCAATAAGCCATGGGATCTGGCACCGTGAAAACGAAATACAACAACAAGAATAATAATCAAAACAAAGAAAAGATAACGAGATTTTAAATGAAAAGAATGTTAATTAACGCAACTCAAAAAGAAGAGTTGCGTGTCGCTTTGGTTGATGGCCAGCGACTGTTTGATTTAGATATTGAAAGTCCTGGACATGAGTCCAAAAAAGCCAATATCTACAAAGGCCGTATCACTCGTATTGAACCTAGTCTCGAAGCTGCATTCGTTGACTATGGTGCAGAAAGACACGGTTTCCTCCCTCTTAAAGAAATTTCCCGCGATTATTTTCCTGAAGGTTACACTTACCAAGGTCGTCCAAGCATTAAAGAAGTGCTGCGTGAAGGCCAAGAAGTAATTGTTCAAGTTGAGAAAGAAGAGCGTGGCAGTAAAGGCGCAGCCTTAACCACCTTTATTTCATTAGCCGGAAGTTATTTAGTTCTTATGCCCAACAACCCTCGTGCTGGCGGAATTTCTCGCCGTATCGAAGGCGATGAGCGTACCGATCTAAAAACAGCATTAAGCACCTTGGTCTTACCACAAGGTATGGGACTTATCGTCCGTACTGCGGGAGTCGGAAAAAGTGCTGAAGAACTGGAGTGGGATCTGAATGTTCTCCTCAATCATTGGAGTGCCATTAAGCAAGCCTCTGAGTCCAACCCAGCGCCTTTTCTCATTCACCAAGAGAGTAACGTCATTGTTCGTGCGATCCGTGACTATTTACGTCGTGATATTGGCGAAATCCTCATTGATAGCAATACCATTTACGAACGAGCGCTTGAGCATATCCGTCTTATTCGCCCAGACTTTGCCAGTCGCGTAAAGAAATACGACGGTGAGGTTCCGCTATTCAGTCACTTCCAGATTGAAAGCCAAATTGAATCGGCCTTCCAACGTGAAGTTCGCCTGCCTTCTGGTGGCTCGATTGTTATTGACCCAACCGAAGCCTTAACGTCGATCGATATCAACTCGGCTCGTGCAACCAAAGGCAGTGATATCGAAGAGACTGCCTTAAATACCAACTTAGAAGCTGCGGATGAAATTGCCCGTCAATTGCGTCTTCGCGACTTAGGCGGCCTAGTGGTGATCGACTTTATCGATATGACACCAGTTCGCCATCAACGTGAAGTTGAAAACCGTTTACGTGAAGCCGTGCGTTTAGATCGCGCTCGCGTACAAATCGGGCGTATCTCTCGCTTTGGTTTGTTGGAAATGTCTCGTCAACGTTTAAGTCCTTCTCTAGCAGAAGCCAGTCATCACATTTGTCCTCGCTGCTCAGGCACTGGAGTTATTCGTGACAATGAATCACTGGCATTATCTGTACTGCGCCTTATCGAAGAAGAAGCACTAAAAGACAATACGGTTCAAGTTCTTGCCGTGGTACCTGTTTCAATCGCGTCTTATTTGCTGAATGAAAAGCGCCGCTCGATTAACCATATTGAACGTAATCAAGAAGTGAAAATCACCATTGTCCCTAACTCGGATATGGAAACGCCACATTTTGAAGTGCTACGTATTCGTGAAGGCGAAGAGCAAGAGATTCTCTCTTACTTGATCCCAAATAAACTGGAAGCAATGAGAGAAGCCGAAGGGAAAGAACTGACTGACGCTGAAATTAAACCTAAGCGTATTGAAGAGCCAGTACTGAAAGGTTTTGCTTCTCCAGCCCAAAATGCACCGACACCGAGGGTTCAAGTAGAAACAGCGCCAGCAGAACCAGTAACAGAAAAGCAGCCGACACTGGTCAGCCGTTTCTTTAAAGCACTATCAACGCTATTCAGCTCAACGTCTGAAGAAGTGAAAGAACCCGTTGTGCCCGCTCAAATAGAAACGAAACCCGCACAACCTCGTCGTGAGCGTAATGAACGTCGCCGTAATCCGCGTGATAAGCACAATAAACGCAAAGCGGATGACGTGGTTGAAAAGGCAGACAAAGAATCAGCAACGCCTGCACCACGTAAACAACAAGATCGCAAACCTGCCCAAGAGCGTCCTGAGCAGCCTCGTCGTAATAAACCACAACGAGACAACAACCAATCGCTCAAACTTCAAGAGCAAGGTCGTCAACTGGCTGAAGAAGCACAAAAAGAGGCCGTTCCATCCCCTCGTGCCGACAAAGCCATCACGCCAGACATTCAAGAAGTAAAACCAGCGGTTGTGAAAGAACGCCGTCAACGTCGTAAGTTGGAGAAGTCGATTCGCGTTAAGGATCAACAAACTTCAAATCCTGTCGTTGATGAGCCGATAGTGTTATCGCCTGATGCGGAACAAGCAATACCAACACTGGTTGACACCACACCATTAGCAGCTATTGAAAGCCCAGTCGACCAAGAGCAAACCAGTCATGCTGATGCTCAAGATCAAGACGAACAGAAACAACGCCGTAATCGCCGTTCACCTCGCCACTTACGTGCCAGTGGACAACGTCGCCGTCGTGGTCGTGATCGCCGTCCAAATCCTTTCCGCCTACGTAAAGGAGGAGTGGCATCGCCTGAAATGGCAATGGGTAAAGTCATGCCGCGTTATGACCTTGCTAAACCACATGGACAACAGCATCAAGCAGTAGCAACGCCAACAGAGGTAACGACCCATCAACCGTCTGTTGATCTCAATACTGAGGCTTCGCCAGTGACACCAACTGTCGTGCTCGGTGGATTTGCTTTCCCAGAAATGGCCATGGGTAAAGTGATCATTCGTCGTACTGAAACAGACGTTGTATCACAAGATGCGCTAGTCACGACCGTCGATAGTCAGCAAAGCGTTGTTGAGCAGCCTATAACAAGTGAAGCAACGCCTGATGCAGAAGTGCAGATTATCGTCGCTAGCGAGTCAATAGAGACCTCTGTTGAGAGCATAGAACAGTGTGCTCCACAATCAGAGACACAAAATGAGACCGTTGAAGATCTACAAGAGCCATTGGTGATCAGCGATACGGATATTGAACCTGTGATTGTTGAAACCGATGACTTATTACCTGAAGAAGCACCGATTGTCATTAACGCCCCTACGTTAACCAATCATGCGCGCAAACAAGGTTATGCGTTTGCTCCAATGGCAAAAGCCCCGGGTTCAGCAGACTTAAAAGAGATCAATGTCGTGGCAGCTCCAGTCCGTGACCAACGTTATCAGCCTCAAGGTGCTGGTAGCCAAGCTGCACGTACACAAGCAGCGGCAGGCATGACTAAACCTCAGTCTTTCTAACTCGTTATACCGATTAAAAAGGCGTCCTTATTAAGGACGCCTTTTTTATTCGTTAACTAACCACTCGTCAATCAATCTCTGTGACAAACTAAAAAGCATAACTTAAACTAAGCGTACTATAAATTTCATCGCGGCTCTTTCCTTTAGCAACCGTGCTGTTATTGATGTACTCCGTATCAAAAACCAAAGCTAAACGTTCAGCCAATTTATTGGATAATGAGCCTTTTATGCTCGTCGTTGTATTGCTATCACCATAATCGACTCGCGCTGACGCACCAATCGCTAAATTTTGGCTAATCGCACTTTGCGCTTGTACAAATGCATTCGCAATCCATTCATTATCACTACGTGAACCCTGCACCGTCGAAGAAGGCTGACGTACCGAATGACGAAAACCTGGACCTAAACCTAGATCCACTTTAGTGGTTTCTGTATCCAGTAATGTCGCCCCAAGTCCTCCAACTGCTAAAGCTTGATGACGATAGGTCGCATACTGATCATGCTCATACTTACTATTACCAAATACGAACAAGTGCCGGCTAACATCATGTTTAATATCGTAAATAAGACGATACTTGTTCGTACCATCATCATTACTGTCAGATTTATAGGAATAAAAGGTCGCTAATGCTAACTGCTGTCGCCATTGCCCCTGTTGATATTTAACCAGCGCACCTGAGTTTACCGACAGTGTTGATGCACTATTTTTAGAATAAATAAACCCAAGCTTAGCATCACCACTCCATGGGCTTTTTGTATCGGTAACGTCTGCTACAGCAAAACTAGAAGTCAATAATCCGATCCAGAGTGTACTCAATGAAAATGGAATCGTGTGTTTCATCATCAGCGTTTATCCGTTCATTAATCGAAATAAACGGTCACTCTAACAAACCTATTGAATACCTAAGTAAGAATTATGTTAAAATCTTTCTATATTCATCGACTTAACATAGATCATTATTGTTTTACATGCGTCATTCTCTTGATGGTAAATACGCTGCTCTATCGCTATCTCTTGAGCGTATGAAGGATAATTTCAGATCACCATCAAAATTGATTACATAAAAAAGCAGCCATATAACTGGCTGCTGAAATCAAGGTTCATCGAGAATCATTAAGCGTTTTTGAACGCTTTGATAGCCTGTAAATGCTGAGAGATTTTTTTGAATTTGTGTGGTTGCTCTTCATCCCATACAATCGAATAATAGGCTTGTAACTGCTGTTCCGTTTGCTGGTTATCTAAAACTGCATCCTGTCGTGATAAGAAAACTAGGCAGCGGCCTTTATTTTTCATGCGATACTGCTCAACACATTTCGTGGCAATATCTTCATACTCTTCTGGCCTGTCAATTTTGCCTTGCATATTGCGTTCTGGGTGCAAGTTGGGGTTAAACATTACTTGCTTAATACCACACAGAAAACCTATTCGCTCAGCCCAATATCCGCCTAATCCAACACCGCAAATCAGTGGATGGGGATCATCTGAACGTTCAATCGCGCGATGCACTTCTTTCAATAAATGCTGCATATCATGCTTAGGATGTTGTGTGCTATAGCTGATAAAGTGCACATCATCATCAATAAATTGCAGTTGTAAAATTTTCTCGTGATTGCCCGGACTGGTTGAATCAAATCCATGTAAATAAATAATCATACGCTTCCCCCCACTGCTTTGAATGTTTAATCTACCACGAAAGCTAGGGATTAAAATGTTATCTACTGCATTATTCATGACTTCAACTCAAGCTTGCTGAGAAAAAACCGCTAACGTTTGTTGTAATTTAACCGCTTGCTGCAAATAAGAGTCATCGCCCCAAAGCTGAAATGCGAGTAAATACCACAACATCGCCATCAATTGGCAGCGAGGTTGCCACATTTTTACACCAGCAATCCATTCATCAACCTGATCGATCTGACGATAGTGGCAATAACGAAATACAGATTCCAATAATGGCAGCTCAGTCGCTTCAATCATCAAAGCAAGATCCAAACGAGGATCAGCAAGAGTGGCGTACTCCCAATCGATCACTCGGTAGCCTATATGGGTTTGAATAATGTTGTAACCAGCAAAATCGAAATGACACAAACTCGCAGGTATTGACGAGCAACTCGGTGCTGATCGCCATTGATGATAGAGGGCTTCATACTCGGCACTCTTCAATTTATCGGATAGCTGCAACCAATAGTGATCGACACGTGCGGTGTAATTAAAAGGGGCTACGGGTAGACGAGTTACCGAGGTTTGATGGATCTTGGCGAGCAACGGAATTAATGAGTCACCGGGCAAGCCTTCCATCAACGCTTTACCCGCTACCCATTCAACCAATAATCCTTGATCATTAATGGTGATGGCTTTAGGTCCGAGCTGTGTTTGCTCTATCGCTTTTAGAATTTGATATTCTTGAAAACGAGAAATAGCGAACGCTTTAGTGATTGTGGTAACGGGCCGCCACACATAGTGCTCATCAGCAGAGTGTTCAATCCGCCAACAGCGATTGGTTAGACCACCGACTAGGGTTTGTGCATATTCTGGAGGAGAAGGAAAAAAGTGAGTTAATGACGCTAACGTCGTATCCAGTCGACATGCTTCACGCCACGACATTTTCGCCATCACTCACCTCATTACTGTATACTTACCAACCAAATAAGCTTCTAGACTGCTGTTTACGTATTTCTGTTTCATCAGCCCACTCAATCAAACCCGTTCTCAAGTCCATTAAGCGCATGGTCATTTTGTAATAGACATCTTTATCATTACCGGCACTTTTAACAATGCTTGATAAGTTACCGTACAGCATGTATTGCGCACCGACCATTTGTCCAAATTGAATCGCGGAACGTTGGTCAACCAACTCATCGGTATTTTGGAAATTCAGTTGCTTACGTACCGCTTCAACCCGATCCATATCGACAAACCGGAATTTACCTGAATTGAGCATTTTGGTACTAACAGTGTCAGTGATCGATTCAGTATCAATATGCTCACTGGTTTTATTCTTAATCCGTTCCACAAAGACGATAGGACGTGCATCGCGAGTGATCGCTGCTACGGAGCCCGACATCATCATGCTATCGACCATCTCTGCCGCGATTTTTTGTAAATCCGTAGAACCAAAGTCGACAGTTACTGTTTCCACCGCTTGTGCATCACCATAACTGACTCGGTTCGAACATCCGCCCAATAAAACCGCGACACCAAGCAGTGCAATTACACTCTTTCTCATGTTGTTTCCTCAATTCATCTGATCAATTAATTATTTAACTCACGGATTTGTAATCGAAACTGCGTTCCTTGCGGATTAACTGACACTTCTGACATGGTGCGTTGTTCACCGCCACGTAACATCAGTGCCTGCCAAGTTCCCGGCTGTGGATTAACTTCAAGCCCATTATCATCATACCAATAAAAACGATATTGAAGATGTTGATCACCGCGATAACGACTGAGTACTTGTACTACGCCTCGAGTATGACCATGAGCTTGAACGGTTTTAATCTCTTCTATTTGTACTCTTCCCGCCAGCACATTATCAGCAAATAACACCCGTTGACTCATACCATCAACTCGCATACCGGCGGTATTACTGGCACAAGCCGTTAGAAAAAAGAGCGCCAATACACTTACTATGATTGTTTTCATCATAACCTTCCTAGTTGTCGGTGCCAGATGGTGGCTTTACTTCCTTGCCGAGAAACCCACACCAAAGTCGTACCGCCTTCTGGCACATTAAAGGTATAGCTTAGACCATCAGAAGTCAGAGTTTGCTCACCTGATTTTACACTATGATGCGCCACATAAACACGACCGGGCAAAGTTATCCAACTTCGAGTGTCCGGTTGCTCGGTTAACGTATTAAACACATTCAGCAAAAGGCTACTCACCCCATCACCCTGTGTACTCTCTTTACGGATTTGATCTTTGGCAACCACCCGCAAAGCTTGACGAACCACCATACTCGGCATACGTTCGGAGAGGTCATGCCTTGCCATCAAATTAACATCGGTCAGTAAATCACTTGGTAACACTTGTTGATTTAAGAATAGTGGAGAAAAACGCGTCGGTGCGGCTGTTGGATAATAAGGTAACGCCAAAGAGTATAATACCGTATTCCCCCGCCGATCCGAGAGAGGGAGTGTCAAACGCCAATTCTGTCTCGCATCAACAACCCCCTGCTCCTCAATAATAATCACTTGACCTTGCTGAGCATGCAGCGCTGTTCTTTCACCATAGCGTTGCGTCAGTTGAGATAAATGCTCATTCATACCTAAACGCTTCGCGACCCGCATCGTACCATCAATCACGGCACGATTGGATGGCACCACCGCTAATGCTCGCCGATAATCAACATAAGCGCTGTTTAGGTCATCAGCGGCTTCATACAACAACGCCGACACGTACAACAGATAACCACTCTGTACTGCTTGTAGTGTCTCTCCTGCATCCGGGTATTGCGCTAAAATACTGCCAATATTGGGAGTAATACCGCTTGCTCGTAACTCTTTCTGTGCTTTTTCTAATTGCGCTTGACGGTTTTTACGAGCTTGCTCTTGTACCTGATTCGCGCGACGCATTTCAACCAATGCACTTTCTAATTGATTACTATGCAGGTAGTTCAAGCCCAAATAAAGGTGTAAAAAACCGAGCTCATAATCAGCAGGCGTATATTCTTGCAAGTTATCATTGATAGCCAATGCACCAGCACTGCTTGCTGTCGCACTTAATGAAATAACGGCTTGATCTTGCTGACGTTGAACAGCCGCATCAGATAAGGCGAATGCCGAACGACTCTGTTCAAATTGCTCAGCAAGTAAATAAACCCGCCCTTTTTCGAGATTATCTAAAATATCACCAGCGACATAATCCGATAACGTTGCACTAGCTTGAGCATAATCGCCCTCTTTTATGGTCTGATGTAATCGAGCATTTTGCGCACTGTAATGGCTAAATAAGTTACCAGCGGTAA
Source organism: Vibrio sp. A11 (assembly GCF_013048705.1). Lineage (NCBI taxonomy): Bacteria > Pseudomonadati > Pseudomonadota > Gammaproteobacteria > Vibrionales > Vibrionaceae > Vibrio > Vibrio sp. A11. The sequence continues at coordinate 125,047 of NZ_VHSI01000002.1, forward strand.
AACTAGCACAAGCGCTCAGTAATACACAGACCGAAAGTAAACCGCTGCGCAGCAGATAAACGTTCACTCGGTGTTTTCTCCCCCGCAAAGCCAGCATCAACTCATCAACAACGGACCTAAAGGTCGGCCACCAACCAAATGCATGTGAATATGGTAAACCTCTTGACCACCGTGGGCATTACAGTTGACGATCAGACGATAGCCATCGGCTGCAATTCCTTCTTGCTTAGCTATTTTTTTAGCCACGGTAAAAAGACGTCCTAAGGCTAATTCATCCTCATCGGTCACATCATTCACAGTCGCAATCAATCGGTTAGGGATAATTAAAATATGGCTTGGTGCACGTGGATTAATATCGCGAAATGCGGTAACCAGTTCGTCTTGATAAAGAATATCAGCAGGGATTTCTTTACGGATGATTTTGCTAAATAGGGTTTCTTCAGCCATGACATACTCCATTAATAGGGATGAATAAAATCGTTTCCGTTGAGTATGCGACAAGGGACGATAAAGCTCAATACAAAACACGGCCCACTTAACAGAATGGCTTTCAACTACTTACGCAACCGACGTTTTGCTGCCCGGATCATGAAATGCGTGTGTCATTATCAATACAATACTGACTAATTTGTTAATTTTTTATGACTGCCATTCACACCATTTATTGTTGCACGTCAAACACTAGAAACGTCACCCGATTGACAACGTTCAATCATACTAAGGGGCTGCGAGTCTGACGAAGAGTACAATCTTAAATGGGATGAATCTTGTTGAGTCATTTTGCTACAAAGTACTTCATGGAGAGAAATATGCAAGGTTCTGTTATTCGACGAATGTACGCAGGCTTTACACTGATCATTATCATGTTCGCCATTACCGTGACCATCATGATGGACAGCATGCGTCAGATCCACCAAAATTTCGAAGGTGTAACGAGTTCGGTATTACCACTGGTCTCGTTATCTAATCAAACCAGTGTCCAGCTCCTTTCTGCGGATAAATCGTTTAAAGATTTTTTGACCACCCAAAATGTTGAGCTGATGAATCAACGCCGTCAGGAATTTACTCAAGCACAAAGTGAATTCCAGCTCTTGATTGATAAACTAGCCGCAGCGAGCGCTCAACATTCGGTACTCGAAGAGCGGATCAGCGCTTTACGAGAACTAGAACAACGCTACTTCAATGAAGCCTATTTAGCGATGACCAACTATCAAGCGATGTTTGATGCGCAGGCTAAAGTGCAGCAATCAACTCGTGACTTTCAACGCCTGCATTCATCACTCAGTGTTGGTATGAGGGAACTGGTTGATCAACAAACCAGCGTATCGATAAAGATGATGGCGAATGGTTATTTTATGCGCCTAAGGGATGCCGAGCTAATCACCTCTGATGCCCTAGCAAGTTCAGATCGAGAGTTTGTCGATAAATCTCTCGCCAGAAATCGGCGGGCAGTCTCTCAACTCAATGATGCATTCAGAGGCTTAGCAGCTCAATTACCTGAACTTAACCGAAATTTTAGTGAATCTATTCAGCAGTTCACTCTAGATGTAGGTCATAAAGGTGGCGTGCTTGATCAACATAATGAGTATCTACAAGCCCGCTATGCTCTGTATGATAATATTGCCAACCTAGCGAAGGATGTCGATAACGCAATGGTTATTTTAGATTCCTTTAACCAAGCAGCAACGCAAGATTTAAATCACGCGTTGTATGATGCGGGAGAAGTGTATGATTCTGGCGTCTATCGAGCGATTGCGATCGGTTTATTGGTCACTCTATTAGCAGCGGGGATTGGCTATCATATTGCTCATAGTGTAAGAAGCCCCCTTAAGCACATACTCACCACCTTAGAAAGTTTAACCCAAGGCGACATGACCAAACGTATTGAAGTTCGTCATCATAATGAATTTGCTCGAGTGAGTTCGCACATTAACTCTTTAGCCGATAATCTGCATGATATTCTAATGAAGCTGAACACCGCATCCGATGATCTCACTCTGACCGCGAATACTAACCAATCAACATCACAACATGCGCAAAATAAACTCAATAGCCAGCGTGAGCAAACCGCGAATGTTGCGACAGCAATGACCGAAATGGCTCATTCGGTACAAGAAGTGGCGAATAATGCGCAAAACTCTTTGCATATGGTCCAACAAGTAGAAAGCGCGTCAGAATCTGGACGACGGATCATGAATGACAACATCACCACCATCAATCAACTTGAATCGCGCCTGACCGATTCCGTCAGTGCCGTCAGTGAACTACACAAAATGAGCAGTAAAATTGGCTCGATTTTGGATGTAATTCGCAATATCGCCGAGCAAACGAATCTGCTCGCACTAAATGCGGCTATCGAAGCGGCACGCGCAGGAGAACAAGGACGAGGCTTTGCGGTTGTCGCAGATGAAGTGCGTGTATTAGCGCAGCGTACTACGCAATCGACGTCTGAAATCGAAACCATGATCAGTAACTTACAATCTAGCTCAAATACGGCCAGTAAAGTGATAGAGAGCTGCATGCAAGAGATGGATCAATCGGTCGAAAAAGCTTCAACGGCCAATAGTGCCATGGAGGAGATCCAAGCTCTGATCATCGAGATTAGCCAAATGAGTACCCATATTTCCCAAGCGGCACTCGAACAGAGTGAAACCACTAGCTCAATGGCTCGCAGTATTGAAGACATTAATCATATTGCCGATCAAAGCTATCAAGCGATGAGTGAAATCGCCCAAACCAGTGCAAATTTAACTCGTCTCGCCGAGCAACAAGGGCAATTGGTACACCGCTTCACCTTGTAATTTATCCAACCATTATGTCCTGAGTTTTTAGGAACCACACCCAGCCCCATGATCATAGATACATATTGTGAATGGGGCGCTTACTCATCCCCCCAGCTAAGCGTATTGTTCTCCAGCATTGGGTTAGCTCTGTGTCAAAACTGCGCTGCTCTGGTACTTTTATTCGCTCTTCTGGTTGTTTTTTCACGGCCTCACCGTTATATCAACACAAAGGCTTGCACACTTTCTATTTCCCCTCTCCACTTTGCAAGCCACACATGAGGATTATCTATGGCCGTTCATGTTGGCATTATTGACCAAGACCCCGTGCGTTTAGTCACCCCCCTACTCGACAATCGGACCATCAGTCGGCACATTGTGTTTATTGGTGACGACTCTCAGCGCAGTCTGTTTTCTCGCTTAAGTACCGTTCTGGATCGGCGTAAGATCACGTCAGAATTTTTTGAAATCCCTGCTGGCGCTGAGATAGCCAAAATAAAAGCCGCAATTCGACAACTGGCAGAAAAACTCAAAAATCGTAAAGAAGAGGTGAAATTGAATGCCAGCTGTGGCCTTCGTCATCGCTTACTGAGTGTGTATGAGGTATTTCGTACTCATCATTGGCCTATTTTTGTCGTTGAACCCAGCAGCGACAGACTTTGCTGGCTCTATCCAGAGGATGCTGGCGACACACAACTGCAAGATAACATCACCATTGCCGATTATCTGACTATCTTTGGCGCTCGGGGTGAGTTCAGTGAATACCATTTATCGCCTCAGCTCGATCTCAAACTCCACGCTCTAGGACAGCGTTGGGCAAGTCACGCACTGGAACTCGGTCCCGGTCTGGCTACGCTCAACTATCTGGCGACCACGTGCCGAAAAGAGCAACGTTTAGAGGTTGAATTATCAGAAAAGCAGCAAGGCTATCGAGAGTTAAATTTATTGCTCGATGATTTGGTTGACAGTGGAATTGCCACTTATCAACAAGGGATACTGACCTTTGTCAATGAAGATGCACGCCGCTTTGCCAATGGCGAATGGTTAGAAACCTTAGTCCATAGTACAGTAAAACAGATCCAACACGATCTACCGACCATTCAAGACTGCTCTCTTAATGTACAAGTCTATCGTCAGCTTGGTGAGCGAGAGGTTCGTAATGAGCTGGACGTCGCCACCGTAGTCAACAACAAACTGCACATCATTGAATGCAAGACGAAAGGCATGCGCGACGATGGCGATGACACCCTCTATAAGCTTGAATCTTTGCGTGATTTACTTGGTGGCTTACAAGCGAGAGCAATGTTGGTGAGTTTTCGTCCACTCCGCCACAATGATATAACTCGAGCAGAGGATCTAGGCTTGGCCCTGATTGGACCCGATGAGTTAAAAGATCTCAAAACTCATCTTACTCATTGGTTTAAAGCAGCAGGAGGTGGAGAGGCGGTATAATCTTTACGACCAACAAGCGTGAGATTCCAGTGAACCATCAGGTTCATCAGCGCTCAGCAAGATAAGCATTCCTCGTTCAATAGCGCGTCATGAACGATTGAACGATTGAACGAGGAAAAGGGTAGCTAATAGCTAGTGATCATCCTCGGTAAAGTTCGATGGCAACGTCATCTTCATTTGATTCCAAATCTGCGCACTAGCAATACCATAGTGGCGGATCACATGAGGCAATTGCTCAAAATTTTCGGTCTGACACACATCCAGCAACTGACGATAAAACGCAAGGGCCAGTTGACGAGCCTCAGGATTAGAAAAATAGTAGCTACCAACACGGTCATAGAGCTTCTTAACCCCATTAAAGATCAAGCCATAAATTTGGTTGCCCGAGTGGAAAGCTAAACGTTGAAAAAGCATGTAATCATAGAAGTTGAACGTTTTAGCGATCAAGGCATCTTGACGTTTTTCTTCATCTTTCTCACCATCTTCTTTGATATGCTGTTTGATTTTTTCGGCATAAGGTGAAGAAGCGATAAACGCATCCCAACTTTCAGCATTCAGCAGTGCTTCACTGCACTCAATCACATTACTGATCGTTCTTGCCGAGCTCTCTTGATTGTTTTTAAATGCGTAACGCATAAAGATTGGGCTGATATTAGTCCGTGCCGCTAACAGATCCTCAACGATACTGGTGGCATTTTCGGCATCCAATGTCATCAAGGTGTCTAATATATGCAAACCTGAGGTTTCCATAAATTGATTCACTTTGGTCGGCTTGCCATGTTGAATGGTTAACCATCCATCACGAGCCAGACGCTGTAATACTTCACGTAAAGTGGTTCGAGTAACGCCGATAAGTTCTGATAATTCACGTTCTGCGGGTAAAATTGACCCAGGAGCAAAGCGGCCATTCCAAATGCTTTCGATGATGTATTTTTCTGCAAAACCCGCTGGGCTTTTTGCCTTGATAACCATTAACTACTTATCCAGTGTCTGTTGATTTGCGTCGAATAGTACTCATCATACCACCAGTTGTCATTCAGCGGAAACAAACCCTCAGTAAAGTTATGTGAGCTTTTTGTTGGAGTAATTACTCTATTTTTTGACAAGGTTTTATTAGTCTCGTCATATAACTACGATTTTTTCAATGTAACTTACCAAAAACAAAGCGTTAAAAGCCGTGCTACTATATTTACTCTCCAATCCTCATCCTCTACTCTTATCCGTCTCTATCCTCAACGACTGAGGAAGCCAGTAGCAGAGCTGCGGCTCATCTCATGTCATCAAGGTCGCTAACTAACTGAGAGAAATAACCATGCCGATGTCACTCGGAAGTGCCTTTATTAAAAACTTTTTAGGCAAAGCGCCTGATTGGTACAAAGTTGCCATTATTACCTTCCTTATTATCAATCCTATCGTCTTCTTTTTCATCGATCCTTTTGTTGCCGGATGGTTGTTAGTCGCGGAATTCATTTTCACTTTAGCTATGGCGCTGAAGTGTTATCCTCTCCAGCCCGGTGGATTACTGGCGATTGAAGCGATTGCGATAGGCATGACCAGTCCAGAACAGGTCAAACACGAGTTAGTCGCCAACATTGAAGTTCTACTTTTATTGATGTTTATGGTCGCAGGGATCTACTTTATGAAGAACTTGCTCCTGTTCATTTTCACCAAAATCTTACTCGGCATCCGCTCCAAAATACTGTTATCTGTCGCCTTTTGTCTGACTGCCGCCTTTCTTTCCGCTTTCCTTGATGCGTTAACCGTCATCGCCGTGATCATCAGTGTCGCGGTCGGATTCTATGCCATTTATCATAAAGTGGCTTCTGGGCAGCCCATTCTCGCTACGCACGATCATACTCACGATGAGCAAATCTCTGAACTGACTCGTAATGACTTAGAAGACTATCGCGCTTTTCTACGCTCACTATTAATGCACGCAGGCGTCGGTACCGCTTTAGGGGGCGTGATGACCATGGTTGGTGAGCCGCAGAATCTTATCATTGCCGATCACGCGGGTTGGCTTTTTGGTGAATTTTTCATCCGTATGGCCCCCATTACTATTCCTGTGTTGCTTTGCGGTATTTTAACTTGTGTGGTGATAGAAAAATTTCAGATATTTGGTTATGGCGCTCCACTGCCTATCAATGTACGACAAATACTCATGGACTTTGATAGCCAAGCTCGCCGCAACCGAACAAAACAAGATATTGCCAAACTTTGGGTTCAGGCCTTGATTGCCGTTTGGCTGATTATTGGCTTAGCTTTACACCTTGCTGCAGTTGGTCTGATCGGTTTATCAGTGATCATTCTCGCCACCAGCTTTTCTGGTATCGTTGAAGAACATGCGATGGGTAAAGCTTTTGAAGAAGCGCTGCCCTTTACCGCGTTACTGGCGGTTTTTTTCTCGATTGTCGCCGTGATCATCGATCAACAACTGTTTACACCTATTATCGATGCGGTTCTGCATATTGATGATAAGGGCAGTCAACTGGCTCTGTTTTATGTTGCTAATGGCTTGCTATCGATGGTTTCTGACAACGTATTTGTCGGTACGGTCTACATTAGCGAGGTTCAAGCGGCGTTAACACACGGCATTATCTCAAGAGATCAATTCGATCTTCTTGCAGTGGCAATAAATACCGGGACCAACCTCCCCTCTGTAGCAACGCCTAATGGCCAAGCCGCTTTCTTATTTTTACTCACTTCAGCGCTAGCGCCATTAATTCGCTTGTCGTATGGGCGCATGGTGTTTATGGCGCTACCCTATACCATTGTCATGACCTTAGTGGGATTAGTCGGTGTGATCGTCTTCCTAGAACCGATGACTGGGTATTTTTATGATCTTGGCTGGATAACCCATCATAGCCTCAAAGCGGGAGCCATGCTCAGCAGCCATTAAAAATTGTATTGAATAAGAAACCAATCCAAGCTAAAAAGCTCTAATCGACGACGAAATGACTATTTCGTCGTCATGTTAATTTAGCAAGGACAGTCATGTGAACTTTATCTTTCAACTTCAACGCTTTTCCCGCTCTCGTCTATCATGGGCTTTACTGCTTGGCTTAGTGATTTTTTTTGAACTTTGCGCACTTTACTTCCAGCATGTCATGCTGCTTGCTCCCTGCGTGATGTGTGTTTATGAACGTATCGCTATGCTCGGCATTGTCGGTGCCGCAGGTATCGGCTTAATTAACCCCCAACGCGCTCTGTTGCGATGGCTTGGTTTTGCCGGTTGGGGTTACAGCGCTTATCAAGGCCTAAGCCTTTCACTCCAACATGTCGATTATCAACTGAACCCATCTCCATTTAATACTTGCGATCTGTTTGTTACTTTTCCGAGTTGGGCACCACTTAATCAATGGATGCCGTGGATGTTTGAAGCGTATGGCGATTGTAGCCAAATCTCTTGGCAATTATTCAATCTATCGATGCCGCAATGGTTGGTGGTAATTTTTGCAGGTAATTTACTCGCGCTGAGCGTGATGGTGGCCGTACAGTTTGTAAAACAGAAATGATAAAAATGCCCACCATGATGTGGTGGGCAAAATCAGCAGTGCAATTAATTACTTAAAAGAAGTATTTGAAACGAACGCGAACACCTACATCTTGATCATCGGCAGCGTTGTCAACTTTCGAGAAGTAAGAACCCAAGTAGATAGAGAAATCTTGTACATCCATTACGTTAGCAATTTCATAAGATGCCCAAGTCGTATTCATTTTCTCTTTGCTGCCAGTATCTGCTTGTGAATAGATATGGCCTAAACCAAAGCGCTTATACTGAATCACTGCACCAATGGAAGTATCTTTTTCAGTACCAGTGACATCAAAATCACGGTAGGCGTAACTCAAATCCAGACTAAAGTCTTGTACTGAGTAGTTAACCGTTGCACCATAACCAAGATAATCATTAGCCGCATCGGCTTTATCTGCCGTTAGGTTTGCTTCTAATGCTACAGCAAAACGTAAGTTATCTGTAGCTTGGAAAGCGACCACAGGGCGAACAAAAACTGCGTTTTTGTCAGCGCCATCATTTTGCTTAAACAGCGAACCTAATTCAAAGTAGAGACTATCGATCGATTTTGCATAGCTCACTTGACCATAGTCACCACGGCCACGAGCGTCTTTCATACGGTAAGGTTCAATAACATCGCCAGCGGCATTAGTACGAGCAAAATCGAGCATCGTATCTTGGCCAACAGGGAACATATCAAAGCCTTCAAAGCGACCAATTTTTAATTCCCAATCGGCTTGGCGACCAATAGCGAAGAAAGCATCATCCAGATCCACATCACCGCTGGATTTTAGTAGCGGCTGAACTTGAACTCTTAAATAGTGATCATTCGCGACTTCACGTTCTGCTGCGATCTGCACCAAAATACGGCCACTTTGACTAAAGTCTTGAGTACCTTGATTGTTTCTGTCTTTATCGACGAAGTTAAGATCATACTCAACATCACCGCCAATCGTAAATAAACCCTGTTCATTTTCAACGCTGATCCCTGCATTTGCAGCCAGTGCAGCAGAGACCAAAACAGAAGCAAGCGAAAGTTTACCAAAGGTATTAAATTTCATTATTATCTCCATTGACCTTAAGGTCATTGTGTTGATTTTATTAGTTTAGTGCTGTCCTTAGCTTTACCCAGACCCCAAGTGTGCGATTAGGGGGTACATCGTTTTCATGTGGTTATCGTTTTGAAGTCCGAGGTCAGTGACCACTGTGCATGAGAATCCCTTCGTGCCGCTGACGAGCTGAGTGTACATTCACCAAATAGATAGAAACCATGAATCTGATCACAATGAAAACCGTTCCCAATTAATAAATTATGAATTATTTCCGTTTCGTCACGCTTATTAAATTAATTTGGATACGAAATTAATTACTGGCATGATTTTTAATGTTAATTTTTTTGCTGAAAAAATTAACATTAAACCCAAGAATGTTATTAGCTTGATAAAATATGTGGGCATAGGCATGGATAAAATGATGAATGGCGGAGACGAGAATGATATTACTTATGTGTGCATGATATCGTTAGAGGTTAAATAATAGCTCCCTTCTCTTGGTCTGAAAATAATCTTGCTTTCACCTCGCCATGATTTAGCTTATCGTCAATCAAGCCTCACCATCATTGGACCTGTTACGGTCGACTTACCGAATTGGTCATGGCAAACCTTCCTCTAGCAGCCATAAAAATAGCGCGCCATGTCAATGCGAAAAACAAATATAAATATGCCAATGATCGAACCACTCTCAGTATCCGTAAACGAGCTTAACTGACAGCGAATTAATCGTTTTAGCACTTTTCTTTGTTGACAAAATGAAAAACTGCAGTGAACTCGGTAGCTTTGTTGTGACGTAGAATGCCAAATGGCTACTTAGTTGTAACATACGTGTATAATGTGTTGCAGACTGCTTTGTTTTCTTTAGAATAATGTGCCGAAGCAAACTAGTTGATAGATAATCCCTCATCACTGACTTAGTTTTGACGTTTATTTATCCATTACATAAGACTCTATGGTTTCCTGGGAGGAAAAATGAAAACCAAAAGTAACATTAAAGTTACTTTGATATTGTTAGGGGTTGCGGTTTTAGGTCTTATTGGCGCTATCTTCAGCACTGATATGGTGTTGTTTGATCCCAAAGGACCGATTGGTGAAGCGCAAAAATCACTGATCATTACCTCCGTGCTACTCATGGCAATTATCATTATCCCGGTATTGTTCATGGCGATTTACTTTCCTTACAAGTACCGTCATAGCAACACTAAGGCTGAGTACAAACCCAAGTGGGAACACTCAACGAAGATTGAAATCGTCGTTTGGGCGATTCCATGTTTGATTATTCTCGCGTTGGGCCGCATCACTTATCTTACTGCTTTTTCACTCGATCCGAGGCAAGCAATAGAGTCAGATAAGCCACCGTTGACTATTCAGGTCGTCGCGATGAACTGGAAATGGCTATTCATCTACCCAGAGAAAGGAATCGCCACCATCAACGAAATTTCATTTCCCGTTGATCGCCCAGTGCAATTTCTGGTGACTTCAGATACAACGATGAACTCTTTCTTTATCCCTCAATTAGGTAGTCAAATCTATGCGATGGCAGGGATGGAAAACCGTTTGAGTTTAATGGCTTCTGAAGAAGGTGTTTATCGTGGCATGTCAGCGAACTACAGTGGATTAGGTTTTTCCAATATGCATTTTAAAGCTCATGCCGTCACTGATGAGCAATTTGAGCAATGGGTTAACCAAGTAAAAAGTTCAGGCAACGTGCTTGATGACTATAGCTATCAAGCGCTAGTGGATAATTCCCACGAGCAAATTCGAACTCAGCACCCGATTACCTACTTCTCTACGGTTAATCCACTGCAATTTAAAGACATCATTGAGAAATATTCAGGAGTCCAAAATGGCTTATAAAGGCGATGTTCATGCCGAGCCGAATGCAGTCTTCGGTAAACTGAACTGGGACGTTATCCCGTATCATGACCCGGTTATTTTACCCGTCATGCTTGCGGTTGTTCTCGGCGGTTTAGCACTGCTCGGTTATATCACTTACGCAAAAAAATGGGCTTACTTATGGCACGAATGGTTTACCTCTGTCGACCATAAGAAGATAGGTCTGATGTACATCATCGTCGCAGGTGTGATGATGTTTCGTGGATTTGCTGATGCTGTCATGATGCGTTCGCATCAAGCTGCAGAGAGCGTCGGTCTTGGATACCTTCCACCAGAGCATTACGACCAAGTCTTTACCGCTCACGGCGTGATCATGATTTTCTTTGTTGCGATGCCCTTTATCGTCGGCTTAATGAATATCATTGTTCCGCTGCAAATCGGGGCTCGAGATGTCGCCTTCCCTTTCCTTAACTCTTTGAGTTTTTGGTTATTCGTGGCAGGGGCAATTCTTGTCAATATCTCATTGTTTGTCGGTGAGTTTGCAGCAACGGGTTGGTTGGCTTATCCTCCTCTTTCAGGGAGTGAATATAACCCTTGGGTCGGGGTCGATTACTGGCTGTGGGCGCTGCAGATATCCGGGATAGGTACCTTGTTAACTGGGGTTAACTTCATCGCGACGATATTGCGCATGCGAGCGCCTGGAATGAAACTCATGCAGATGCCAGTATTTACTTGGACATCGCTCTGCGCCAACGCCTTAATTGTCGTTGCATTCCCGATTCTAACCGTCACTATTACCCTACTCACCCTTGACCGTTATATCGGTACTCACTTCTTTACGAGTGACATGGGTGGTAACCCAATGATGTACGTAAACTTGATTTGGGCTTGGGGTCACCCTGAAGTTTATATCTTGATTTTACCTGCATTTGGTATTTTCTCAGAAGTGGTGGCGACGTTCTCACGCAAACGTCTTTTCGGTTATACATCGTTAGTTCTTGCTACCGCTGTGATCATGCTGCTTTCTTTTGTGGTTTGGTTACACCATTTCTTCACCATGGGGGCGGGAGCGAGCGTCAATGCCTTCTTTGGTATTGCAACCATGATTATTTCCATTCCAACCGGGGTGAAAATATTCAACTGGCTATTTACCATGTACAAAGGACGGGTCGAGTTCTCAGCCAGTATGTGGTGGACTTTCTCCTTCCTTATCACCTTCACTATCGGTGGTATGACGGGGGTTATGCTGGCCGTTCCTGCGGCTAACTTTGTCCTACACAATAGCTTATTCGTTATCGCCCACTTCCATAACGTGATTATTGGTGGTGCGCTGTTCGGCTACTTTGCAGGTTTAACCTACTGGTTCCCGAAAGCAACCGGCTTTAAGCTCAACGAAAAATGGGGCAAGATCTCTTGTGTCCTATGGAGTGTCGGCTTCTTTGTTGCCTTTATGCCTGTCTATGTATTGGGCTTTAACGGCATGACTCGTCGCTTATCGAGCATAGAAAACCCAGAATGGGCACCGCTGTTGTGGATTGCTGCTGCGGGTGTTGGTCTCGTCGCTCTTGGCGTGGCTGCGCAAGTATGGCAAATCTTCATCAGTATCCGTGATCGCAAAGATAACTTAGATACCACAGGTGACCCATGGAATGGCCGCACTCTTGAGTGGGCGACATCGTCACCACCACCATTCTATAACTTTGCGACATTGCCAAAAATTCACGATCGTGATGAGCATCACTACCGTAAAGAACATGGTATGGCATACGTGAAACCTGAGCGTTACAAACAGATCCATATGCCAAAAAATACTTGGGCTGGCGTCGTAATCAGTGCTTTCTCATTGGTATTTGGATTTGCTTTTGTTTGGCATATCTGGTGGATGGTGATTGTTGGCTTCGTTGGTATGATTGGTGCGTGGATTGCTTACAGCTTCGACCGCAACAAAGATTACTATGTTCCAGTATCGGAGGTTGAAGCGATTGAAACTCCGCATCTAGAGCGCGTTTATCAAGACCACCCGCATTTCAACTCTCAACCAGAGCTTTCTGGCTCTAAACAAACGGTATGAGGATTGAGGAGTAATAATGAGCACACATACTCAAACTAATGACTTACATGATGATCATGATCATCATGATACCGCCGGTGACGATCTCTTTGGCTTTTGGGTTTATATCCTAAGTGACTGTTTATTGTTCGGTACCCTGTTCGCTGTTTTTGCGGTTTTTTCTAACAGCTTTGCTGGAATGGTTGAACCAAGCGCTCTGTTTGACCTTTGGTTTGTTGCTGGCACAACGGCTTTACTATTGCTAAGTAGCTTAACCTTCGGTATGGCAATGCTAAAGCAAAATGCCCATGATATGAAAGGCATGGCGACTTGGCTAGGCATTACTTTCGCGCTAGGCTTTGGCTTCTTGATCATGGAGCTCTATGAGTTCCATCATCTTAGCCTCGCTGGGGCTACTTTTAGCACCAGTGCCTATTGGTCATCTTTCTACGCATTGGTGGCGACTCACGGTCTGCACGTCTTTGCTGGTTTAATTTGGATGATCGTCTTATTCTTCCATTTTAAACGTGATGGTTTCACCACAGCGAATAAGACCCGCTTAGCACTACTCAGCTTGTTCTGGCACTTCTTAGATATTATCTGGATCTGTGTATTCAGCGTAGTGTACTTAATGGGGGTAATGTAATGGAACACTCTTATGAACAGACCCATGGTGGTCAAGCGCATGGTAGCGTGAAAGAGTACTTACTGGGTTTCTTGTATTCAGTACTCCTGACGTTAATCCCATTTGCGATGGTGATGGCAGACATTGGCTCGCCAACCACCAAAGTTGTGGTCATTCTGATCTGTGCCGTGGCTCAGATCCTAGTACAACTTGTGTTCTTTCTACATATGAACACCTCATCAGAGCAAGCTTGGAATGTGATTACCGCCGTCTTTTCTGTGGTAATTGTCGCTATCGTCTTAGTCGGCTCTATGTGGATCATGCAGCATCTTAACCACAATATGCTGATGGGACACTAACTGGAAGTAATGATGTTCAAGCACTATTTACAACTTACTAAACCAGGCATCATCCGCGGCAACCTCGTTGCCGCGGCGGGTGGTTTCTTTCTGGCCTCACAAGGTCAGATTGACTGGCAACTTTTTATTGCTGTTTGCCTTGGCACCAGTTTGGTCGTAGCCTCTGGCTGTGTCTTTAATAACTATATTGACATAGACATAGATGCAAAAATGCAGCGTACACGTAACCGTGAACTGGTACAAAAAATCGTTCCCGTTTCACACGCGCTGATGCAAGCTTGCTTACTTGGGCTTGCTGGCTTTGCCATTTTGTATTTTTTCACCTCAAAACTTGCCTTTGGCTTCGGTGTACTGGGTTTTGTCGTTTATGTCGGCTTTTACAGCCTCTATTATAAACGCCATTCTGTGCATGGTACTTTAATTGGTGGTTTATCTGGTGCTTGTCCTCCTGTCATTGGTTACTTTGCCGTCACTCATCAACTTGATATTGGTGGCGCCATTTTATTTTTAACGTTCTGTATTTGGCAAATCCCCCACTCTTATGCGATTGCCATTTATCGATTTAATGATTATAAAGCGGCTAACATTCCTGTTCTTCCTATTCAAGAAGGTATCGCTAAGGCTCGCTACCATATCATTGGTTATATTATTGCCTTTGCTGTGGCATGTTGGGCACTCACTTACCATGGATATGCGGGAAGCTGGTTCGCTTTAGGTATGGGATTGATTAGCCTTTATTGGTTATATATCGCCAAGGTTGGCTTTCAAAAGATGCCGACCGAGCAGTGGGGCAAACAATTAATGTTGTTATCTATTGCTTGTATCATGCTGTTCTGCTTATTGATTTCAGTTGATTTCGCTCATGTAGCAGTACATAACGATATTCAAGCGGCACTGCCAACGTTCAGTTTAGAAGGCCTATCGTCATGAGTTCAAAAGCGATTAAATACACCTTAATAACTGGGGCGATTTTGATCGCCATTGTTATTAGTTTGTATGTTAAATATTCAACCGTCCCCATCGGGGAGCGACCAGTACAACCCAATCAAATCGGTGGTAACTTTAGTCTTCATACCGCACTGGGTGACATTAATTTGGATGATTATCAAGGGAAAGTAGTGGTACTTTACTTTGGTTATCTGAGCTGTGCCGAGGTCTGTCCGGCGTCAATGGGCGTCATGTCGGCGGCTTTTCGCATGCTACCTGCCGAAGTCGGTGATGAGGTACAAGGCTTGTTTATCAGTGTCGACCCCTCGCGCGATGATCTGACATCACTGCATCAATTTGCGCAGCATTTTGATCCCAGAATTAAAGGCGCAACTGGCACTGCAGAAGACATTAATAAAATCACAAACCAATATGGTGTCTATTATGACATGGTTAATATGCAAAATTCCGCATTGAGCTACACCGTTGATCATGTCTCCCGATTCTTTGTTATCGCCCCTAATGGACAGTTTGTTACGTCGATGAGCTACAGTACAACACCGACAGAACTGGCTGCCCGTATCGAACGCACACTACAACGCTACCAAGAAACTAAACAAGGTTAATCATGAATCGTATTGTCCAACTCTTTATTGGCGTCATTTTGCTACTCGTATTAGCAACCATCGTTCGTCATTTCACGGCTGAAAGCGATGCCGCCTCTAGTCATCATCATGCTCATCATTCTTTACAAGATGAACAACTGATTGCTATCGGTAAAGGCTTATCGATTGCAGAGCCTAAAGCGAAAGCCACCATTCCAGGAACCAAAGTCAGTGCCGGATACCTCTCATTGGTCAACCAGTCTGACTCTGATATTGTTTTCATCGCTGCACGTAGCGATGCCGCAACACATACTGAGTTACATCATATGGTGATGGAAAATAGCCGTATGTCGATGCGTCAAGTCGAGAGCATCACGGTGCCAGCTCATGGTCAGTTTGATCTTACTCCAGGTGGCTATCATATTATGTTTATGGATATTGCAACGCCCTTCGTCGCTGGGCAAACTGTTGTTGTCGAATTGATCGATGATGCGCAAAATGTTTATCCTGTTGAGCTACCGGTACTGGATATGAGTAACAACCACACTCACGCCCATTAATCACCTCGGGAGAAAAAAGTGCTTACCTCCGCGAAAAAACTGTCTTTGATTGCACTCACCAGTACCATCTCTTGCAGTGTCATGGCTGAGTCTCCGACAAGACCCACAACCTCAATGGATATTATTGCCGAGCAGCAAGCACTGCCCTGCGAGAGCATGCTCACTGAATTTTCGGCAGAAGTACTGAAACTCAATCCACACCGCATGCTAGAGCAGATAACCCCTATTAGCCATGATCAGTTGTTTCATGCCTTCACGGTCACCGATTATCGAGACAGAGCGAGCCATATCACTTTTCATGCCGTAGAAAATGCCGCGGGCCAATGTCAGGCAACGGCGATCGAAAGTTACTTGTTACAAACCAATTGTGCTGACGCAAGGCACGAAGCGTTCAGTAAGTGGACATTTCAAGGTAAACTGAATCAAGAAACTATGGTTCTTACTAGCGATCGTATCGCTGGTAAACAAGCTTTTCTGACCGATCAAACCCCCGCAGTTTGCTTAGTTACAACTCGCTATCAAGTGATAAAACCAGCTAGCCAATAACCTACGCGTTTAATGATGAAAAAAGGCCCTGTTGAACACAGGGCCTTTTTATGTATAGATTAATTTTAAAGGCTACTCTCGGTTAGAGGAAGGCGCTAGTACTTCGCGATTACCATTATGGCCTGGTGCACTGACAATACCTTGCGCCTCAAGCTGCTCAACGATTCTTGCCGCACGATTGTAGCCAATTTTAAACCGACGTTGGACACCAGAGACCGAACCTCGGCGAGTTTCTACAACATGTTCAACGACTTGATCGAATAGCGGGTCCATTTCCTCATCATCGTCCATTTTCTCACCTGGCAGCAGCGACTCTGGCCCTTGATCACCAGCGATAATATCACTGATATAGTTAGGCTTACCGCGAGCTTTCCAGTTATTGACCACCGCATGGACATCATCATCAGACGCAAACGCTCCATGAACGCGAATAGTATGGCTCGACCCCGGAGGGAGATAGAGCATATCCCCCATTCCCAGTAATGACTCTGCGCCACTCTGATCAAGAATAGTTCGAGAATCCGTTTTGGTTGATACGGTAAACGCCACGCGAGTTGGAATATTTGCTTTAATTAAGCCGGTGATCACATCCACTGAAGGGCGTTGAGTAGCAAGAATAAGGTGTATACCCGCCGCTCGGGCTTTTTGCGCCAAGCGCGCGATCAACTCTTCTACTTTTTTACCAACCACCATCATTAAGTCTGCAAACTCATCGACGACGACAACAATATAGGGCAGCTTTTCCAAACGCGGGGGAGCGGTATCCATGCTATCCCCTTCTTTCCAAAGTGGATCGTGAATCGGATGCCCAGCCTCCGCTGCCATTTTGAGTTTATCGTTAAACCCTTTGATGTTACGCACGCCCAATACTGACATTAATTTATAACGACGCTCCATTTCGCCGACACACCAACGCAATGCATTGGACGCATCTTTCATATCGGTGACAACCTCAGACAATAAATGTGGGATGCCTTCATATACCGATAATTCGAGCATTTTAGGATCAATCATGATAAATCGCACATCTTCTGGCGTCGATTTGTAAAGCATACTGAGGATCATCACGTTAACCCCAACCGATTTACCGGAACCTGTGGTTCCTGCCACTAACACGTGTGGCATCTTTGATAAATCGACAACCACGGCTTCACCAGCAATATCTTGCCCAAGAACCATGGTCGTTGGTGACTTCGCCTCTTTAAATTGCGCACTACTGACGACATCCGACAAGTACACCGTTTGTCGACTCATATTCGGTAGCTCTAAGCCAACATAAGGCTTACCAGGAATAACTTCCACGACTCGTACCGCCATCGCCGATAAGGAGCGAGCTAAATCCATCGATAAACTCGATATTCGACTGACCTTGACTCCAGGCGCTAAATCCAATTCAAAACGCGTAATCACCGGCCCAGGAAAAATCCCCACCACTTGAGCTTGAATTTTATAATCAGCCAATTTTGATTCTACTAAACGGGCAATCTCTTCTAACGCTACGCGATCTATGAAGTTTTCACGTTTCTCAGGATGATACAGTAGCTCTAAAGTGGGCATTGGCTCAGCAGGTTTGGGCAAATTGACATTTTGCTGCATCAAAAATGGATTTTGGGTCGCCGCCATATTGGCTTGCGCATCAGACACCATGCTTTGAAATGCCTGAACATCAGCGTCCAATGGCAATGACTCATCTTCAATACTCTCATCGTCGTCATCACTCATCTCAATATTCTGCTCATGATCAGCAGTCAGTCTCGGATCCGATGATGGCGAGTGGCTTAATGTGGGCGACGATGACTCGTCTTCAACAACATCTAAGCGAGATATCGCAGGTTGAGTCATGGGATCGTCCCATTCCGTTTCCTCTAACGTTTGAGGATTAAATACAGGTTCATCATCCACGTTCGCTTCGCTCAGCGTCACCGATCCTATAGATTCGACTGGCTGAACAGGATTTTCTTGAACAGAGGGAGTGAAATCCTGTTCTTCAGCAAAGTCGTCGTATTGACGAGCTTGCTGTTCTAACTCTTCTATCGTCGCATTAAGCGAGACTTTCCGCTCCGGTTTCTCTGTATTTTGGTTATCCGGAATATGAATATTGAAGCGTCGCGGTGCTTGCTCTGTTGTTGTTGACTGGCGTTCAACAATCTTATTATTCGTCTCCAAAATACGCTCAGAGATCGAATTGACGGATGAGGTATTGTCAGGCGCGACATCGGGAGACATCGGCTCAAGATCAATACTCTGTGGCTGGATAAGCTCGTCTTTGTCACCACGGACACGGTTAATCAACCACTGACCGCCTCGGATACCGTTACTGCCGAGCCACTCGACAATCGTTAACCAAGAGATTCCGGTTAATAACGTTAGCCCCGCTCCCCATAAAAAGAGCAGCACTAAGGTCGTACCAAGTAAGTTCAGGGTCGGTAATGCTAAGCTAGTGAGAACATCACCAATCACCCCACCGGACGAAAAATACCAAATATCATCAAAATTGATATCAGCTAACCCACAACTGGTGAGGATCAAAATAACTAAGCCGAGTAAACGGGTCCCCCACAGCATCAAATCAATGCTTTCTTGCTCCTCACGGCGGCGTAACGTTATCCATGCCGTGACAGTAAAAATAATCGGCAATAGATAAGCCAGCGAGCCAAAAACAAAAAAGAGTGTGTCAGCAACCCAAGCGCCGACGATACCACCAGCATTTTGAATGTCAGAACCCCACGCGGTTTGTGACCAAGAAGGATCCGCTGGGTGAAAGGTCAGTAAAGCTACCGCCAGTAACACGGAGCAGAGAACCGCCAAGATAAGCCCACACTCTTTTAAACGCTGCTTGCCATTTAAACGTGAGGGAGGCAACTGCTCAGAGGTTTTGATGATCGTTTCAACTTTATTGTTACTGTGTTTGAACATATACCAACTTGACTATGATAATGGCCAGTATAAAAAATACTATAACCCATATTGGAGAGGAGAAAACAGTCTGAGCGGCGATGGCCGCTCAGACTGTTGGTAGATTTAACCATATCACGGTTAAAAACCCAATGTATCAACGTCAGAATGCGGTAAGAAGTCTCTTATTCACATCATCAAGCTTAACGAGTTTTTATCACCAGTTGATTGGTTTGTTTCACTTCTTCCATGACCACGTAGGTGCGCGTATCGTTAACGCCAGGTAACCGCAACAAGGTATCACCCAATAGTTTACGGTAGGCTCCCATATCGGATACTCGTGTTTTCAATAAATAATCGAAATCCCCAGAAACGAGATGACACTCTTGGATGTCATCGAGTTTTTGCACAGCAACATTAAATTGCTCAAAAACATCTGGTGCCCCCCGATTAAGGGTAATCTCCACAAACACGAGCAGTGAGGCATCAAGATACTGGGGATTTAACAGGGCAGTATACCCAGTAATGTATCCTTGACGCTCAAGTCGTCTTACCCGCTCCAAACAAGGGGTTGGCGAGAGACCAACCCGTTTGGATAATTCTACATTCGAAATACGACCATCTTTTTGCAACTCATTTAAGATATTGCGATCAATACGGTCAAGATCCTTGGAGGGCCTTTTATAGTTGTCTGCCATTTTTTATTCCACCTTATTACTTCCTTGCAAAAAAATATATTACAATTTCTTCATATTCAGCATCAAACTTTATATACGCACAACTATACTAGTCATAAACTCGACACAAAATTCCAACAAAAGCCCAACATGAATGATTCATGTAAGGAGTTAGAATGATTATTGGTGTACCTAAAGAGATCAAAAACCACGAATATCGCGTGGGAATGATACCCGCCAGTGTAAGAGAGCTCACTTTACATGGCCACCAAGTGATTGTCGAAACCGAAGCAGGATCCGGTATCGGCTTTTCAGACGATGATTATATCGCTGCAGGGGCATCCATTGTTCCTAATGCAGCAAACGTATACTCGCAAGCCGAAATGATCGTTAAGGTCAAAGAACCTCAAGCCACAGAACGCGCTATGCTCAAAGAAGGGCAAATTTTATTTGCCTATTTGCATCTTGCTCCAGATTTTCCACAAACTGAAGCACTTATCAAGAGTAATGCTGTCTGTATTGCCTATGAAACTGTAACAGATAGTATGGGTCGATTACCACTACTAGCACCAATGTCTGAGGTGGCTGGCAGAATGTCCATACAAGCCGGGGCTCGGATGTTGGAAAAATCTCACAAAGGAATGGGAATCCTACTCGGCGGCGTGCCCGGTGTCGCGCCAGCCAATGTATTAATATTAGGGGGCGGGGTAGTCGGCGCGAGTGCCGCAAGAATCGCCATTGGCTTACGTGCGAATGTCATCCTACTCGATCGTAATCTAGAAACCTTACGCAGATTAGATGAAGAGTTCCAAGGTCGAGCGACACTGCTCTACTCCACCGCTGACGTCATTGAACAACAAATTACTCACGCCGATCTAGTGATTGGTGCAGTGTTGATCCCTGGAGCCAGCGCCCCAAAATTGGTCAATGAACAGCACATTAAACGCATGAAACCCGGATCGGTGGTCGTCGATGTCGCTATCGATCAGGGGGGATGCTTTGCGACTTCTCATCCCACGACCCACGATCAACCCAGTTATATCGTGCATGATGTGGTTCACTACTGTGTCGCGAATATGCCGGGAGCCGTGGCGCGAACCTCCACTTTTGCTCTTAATAACGCCACCCTTCCCTACATTGTAAAACTTGCCAATCTGGGTTATCGACAAGCGTTGATCGAGGACAAAGGATTATTGGCGGGGCTGAACATCCTCAAAGGACAAGTAACTTGTAAAGAAGTCGCAGACAGCTTTAATTTACCTTATATCAAAGCGATAGAGGCGCTAAAATCTACGCATTGAGTTTAAGTCGGTGCTAAAACTGGCTGCACGTAACGAACGATAGTGCCGACTTGATACGACCACACTTTACCCCGGTAAAGAAGCCTGCTTGGCATGAATGAGCAAGTTTCTTGGTGTTACCTCTCGTGGACAAAATTCATTGACTGACACTTGATAGCCTTGCTCTTCTAAGAACAGCGCCTTATCACAAACGAGCCACATTTCTAATAAGCGTCTAAAGCCTTGTTGAACAAGGCTCAATTTTTCCATACGCCAATAACGGGCTAACCCTTGCTGTTCATAGTGCTCAAAATTAATCTTATCTAACGCCAACAAAAAGCCTTTTTGCTCTGCAGCCCAAAGACAAAATGCTTTAAACCCTTCAGAGAGCTGCGATTTCTTAATGCTTGCTGTCGGTTGATAGTCCATTAAACCTAATTCCGCTTTAAGTAACTCATCCCAAGCTAAGCGATAACTCATTTCTTGTTGACGATGACGTTTCACTCGCTCACCTCCAGTAACCGTCTCTTGAACAGGAATGCGTAACTCTTGGCGAGTAAGATTCAACCCAGACTGCTGCCCTAAGCTCGATAATGGTTGATAGTGATCCGCTTCGATAAGATGATAACAACAAGGCGCAACACTCACTGCAGACACCGAAGCTTGCGCAGCGTATTGCATTAAGCGCACATGTAAATCACCACAAGCGTGCAAAGCTACCGCATGTTGACATGATTTAAATAATCTTTGGTTACCGAGCTGAAAAGCATCACCTTGTACAAAGGTCATCGCTAATTGGCGCTTATCCGCTTCAGCTTGTCCTTGTAAACATAAAGCCTCTTGATATTCAAAACTGAGCACTGGACTATCAGAATAAGTGGCTAAAAAACGCCCCAGATACCCTTTACCTGCACACCACTCTAACCATGATTGACCTTGATGCCGAGCGACCAATTGTTGTCCCAATCGCTTGATTTGTTGAATTTTTCGTCCAGGAATACCCGTATAGAGCGAATGTAGCCTTTGCGTATTCTCGTCAGTAGGCAATACCGTGAGTAATGGCTGCTTTACAAGAAAATCATGAGTGCTGGCAAGGATCTCAGCAAGTCCTTCAATATATATAGATAGATGGCAAAGCAAAACATCCGGTTGCTGTTTCAGTTGAGCTATCTGCTGTGGAGAGAGCGAGTTAAGCCAACCATCCAGTTCAGAGTTAACCCCATGCCAATGATCAGCATCATCCACACTATGATGAAAGGGCTCAAAACGCCAAAATAACGCGGTTTGAGAAAGAAATGTATCTAGCTGAGTAAAAAGTGTCTGCATTATGCCCCCTAACTAAAGCGCTATTTTAGGGTCAAGTTAACGAGGAAGAAAGAAGACCATTGGCAAAAAAATCGTACTATACTGCCAATAGATCGCCTATCCTCATCTAAAATGACGGCTCGGTTACACTTTTTTATGCTTAACACATAAATAATTAAGATTGTCTATTTGTTGGTGATGTCGATACAGGTAGGATAGTGTATCCTTTATTATCGGGCTCTAAAAAAGATACGGATTTTATGAATATAGGTTTACTTATCGCTCTCGGAGTCGTGCTTCTGGTTTTGATCTTAGGCTACAACATTATGTTGCAGTATCGATTAAAAATAGAAACGGCCAAGAAACAAGAATCTGCACGTTATCTAACCATTATTGATGCTACCGAAGATTTAATCGGTAATGCGCATCATATGCCATTTAGTAAAGATTTGCTGGTTTGTTTAAATAACCGAATTCTTGATGCTCTGCAAAACATGCTTGATTTAGATCCCAAAAATAAGCAATTGGCACAGCGCGTCGAAAATATGCAGGCACAAATTAAACACCTAAAAGAAAACCATCCCGGTGGAGAAAGTACGCCGTTTAAAGTTCCAAGTAGCGATAAGCAAGCCATTGTTATGCTCAAACTGGTTAAACGACTCCGAGATACGGTACGCAGTGAACACAACAAAGGTCGTTTTGATACCCAAGCCTTCGTCGCAGAAAACGCTCGGCTGGAAACCATTCAAATTCGAATTAATATTGAAAACGTGATTAAACGTGCCAATGATTCGATTGTTCGCGGACAACCGGGAACCGCACTGCAACTTCTCCGCAAAGGCATTGATGTGCTGAATACCAAAAACGACAGCTATTCCACTCAAGCAAGAGAAAAGCTACAAACCATGCATGATGACATTGAACAACGCCGTCAAACTAAAAGTGCTTCTGATGTCCAACAAATGGAAGACAAAGAGCGCAACAGTGATATGGAAGCATTATTTGGTGAGAAGAAAAAGTGGTAAAGGGACAACTCGAGACTTTTCCCATCGCCATCCTCCATCATCAAATGCCAGACAGACGACAGTTCACCATTCACCGTCTTTTATCCCGAGACAAGTGACCGTATAGGACGTTACCATTGTTCCCCATGAATATCGACCAATGGTATGATTGGGGCTCCACGTCAAGTTCATCCTATCACTACTGACTCAACTGATAGCTTAGGCCGATACTTTTTAATGACCATGATACAAACCGCCATTCAACCATTACTCGCTCCAATTGAGCAATTCCTACTCTGCCCGACACCCGATTCTTGGATAGTTCAAGCCAAACGACCTGAGAATTTAAACGTCATTTTACGAGATCATTTATTATGTGAGCTGAAGGCGGCGCAAAGCGCCATTTTTTTACTCAAACGCTATGTGCTAACCGATGAAGCCGCTCAGCAATTGACAGCCTTAATTCAACCCTATGAACGTTTTGCTTATCAATGCCAAGGCGATTTGCTTTCTCTCAAAGGAACCAGTCAGTTGTCGAAATCGATTCACGCGAGAAGCGACTGTGACTATGGCGAAGCGATGATTGAGAAAATGGTTTTATTGATCAAAGAAGAGTTGCATCATTTTTATCAAGTAGCAGAAATTATTGAACGCCAAAAGTTAGAGTATCATCCAATCAATGCGAGTCGCTATGCCAAAGGCATGCTTAAGCACGTTAAAACCTTCGAACCGGATGCATTGATTGATAAATTGATCATCGGTGCGTTTATCGAAGCTCGCTCTTGCGAACGATTTGCTAAGTTAGCTCCTCACTTACCGGAAGAGATTGGACGATTCTATCTCTCATTATTGCGTTCTGAGGCTCGGCACTATCAAGATTATCTAGCATTAGCTGAACACATTGCAGTAAACGATATCCGTCAACGTATCGACTATTTTGCTGCTATTGAAGCTGAGCTCATCCAGAGTCCAGATGATGATTTTAAATTTCATAGCGGTGCGCCAATTTAATTGGCGCACTCTCAATGCTAAACAACTATCAGTGAAGCATTAATCTCGGCTAAGACTTGAGCGGGATGATTAGCTTGAGTGATAGGCCGTCCAATCACTAAATAGTCCGAGCCCGCTTCTAGGGCTTGAATCGGCGTCATAATCCGTTTTTGGTCACCAACATCAGCTCCAACCGGACGAATCCCCGGTGTAACCAACTTAAACGATGAGCCTAAATGCTGTTTTAATGCAGAGGCTTCTTGAGCAGAGCAGACCACGCCATCTAAGCCAGCATTTTTAGTTAAGGTCGCTAAGCGTAGTACATGCTGCTCTGGCGCAAGGTTAATCCCTATCCCTGCCAAATCGACCTGCTCCATACTGGTTAATACGGTCACCGCTATCAGTAACGGACGCTCGTTACCATAAGGTTCGAGTATTTCACGAGCGGCCACCATCATTCGCTCACCGCCACTAGCATGGACATTTACCATCCATACGCCAAGCTCTGCTGCAGCGCGAACCGCTTTCGCACAAGTATTCGGAATATCATGAAACTTTAAGTCAAGAAAGACAGAGAAGTCACGGCGATGCAATTCACGTATCAACTCCGGGCCAAATAGGGTAAACATTTCCTTACCCACTTTTAATCGACAGCTCGATGGGTCAATCTTATCGACGAAGGCAAGCGCCTCTGCTCGTTTTTCATAATCCAAGGCAACAATGACTTTTTGGTCGTTCATTTTTACTCCTAATAATGACCTATCGTTTTGATACTTAACATTTGTTCCATTCAATACGTACCGATGGATGCTCGGTCTATTTCTGGTTAAACATGCATGAGGGAATTACTCACCATCTAAACCGCGGATCGGCTTAATTGTCCCCCACCCCTTACAAGAGGGGCAATGCCAATACAACGAGTGAGTCGAGAATCCGCAATGACGACAGCGATAGTGAGGTTTGGCTTTTAGCTGTTCTCCAACCAATTTTTGTAAGGTAGAAAGGCTGGCTTTCGCTCTGCCTTCTTCCGCTTCTGCGATGTGATAACCAATTAAGCGATAAAAACCTTTCATGGTCGGGTTTTTAACTAATTGACGAGTTAACAGCTCCTGAGCACTTGCCACACCATCATGTTGAGCGACCAACTGCGCAAGCATTAACTCCGCAGAAACTCCGGCATTGTTATCAATACATTGGCGCAAAAACTCAACCAGAGCATCTTCTTGACCAAGATGATGATAACATTCAGCCAAGGTTGGTAACACTTCACCAATGAAGTCAATATCTTGGCTTAAGACACGCTCTAAATGACTGATCGTCTGCTGATATTGCTGATTCGCGAGACACAGCTTACCCAGCGAAATACTGGCGCGGACACATTTAGGATCTTCATGCAATGCACGTTTAAAAAACTGCATCGCTTTATTATCTTGCCCGTCAGATTGCTCTAGCATTGCCAACTCACACCAAAAATGAGCGATACTATTTTTCATCCGCTTACGCCCCAACTTCACTAACGCCTGTGCACACTCAATCGCTTTATGCCATTCGCGTGTTTGTTGGTAAATCGCCGTTAATTGTTGCAAAGCGGATTCTCGGTGCTCCGGTTCATCGATCAATTGTTCAAATATTTTTTCGGCGCGATCGAGAAAACCAGCCACCATATAGTCTTTAGCAAGCTGTTGCAGTGCAAGATTTTTTTGATCAATCGTTAAACCTGATCGAGAAATAAGATTCTGGTGGATGCGAATGGCGCGATCGACTTCACCACGGGAACGAAACAGATTACCTAACGCGAGATGAGTATCAATCGTTTCATTATCAACTTGAAGCAGTTCAATAAAATGGTCAACTGCTTTATCAGATTGATCAGAAAGTAATAAGTTTAACCCCGTAACGTATTGGCGGGAGATTTGGTGAGAGTGCTTCTGCTTGTCTTGCTGGGCGCTACGATTGCCCATATACCATCCGTAAGCGGCAGCAATAGGCAAGAGCAAGAAGAGAAGTTCTAACATTAATTATTCCAGATTAGCTTTTGGCTTGATTGGCGTTTGCGGCACGACTTGCTTGGCTATTTTACGATTAAGCTTACGTATCTCAAGCTTCGCTTTAAGATACAAACCACCAAATAAAATCCAAGCCACTAAAAAACCAGTCACAAACACGCCGCCCAATAATGTTGATAAGTGAAACTCACCTTGGGCAAGCAGATAATTAAACGTCACGATCGCTTGATTTTGAGCACCTAACGCTAACGCGATAAGAAATAAGGCCAATAACACGATAATTTTTATTATTTTCATAATACCTATCCTATTTAGGTTCATATTCACCAATTCGCTTGCTGATTATGCAGTAAATTCGTCTGACAAACCATGCTCAATCTAATAATCCAGTGACTTTTGAGACACAAAAAAGCGGCATACTGAAAAAGCATGCCGCTGGTGTACTTGTCGTATTACTAAATGTTCTGGTTAACCCGCTCACGTAGTTCTTTACCCGGCTTAAAGTGAGGTACATATTTTCCCTCTAACTCTACTTTTTCGCCAGTCTTCGGATTACGTCCAATGCGAGGCTCACGATAGTGTAAAGAGAAACTGCCGAAACCACGAATTTCGATTCTCTCTCCGTCTTCTAACGTTTTGGACATGTGTTCAAGAACATCTTTTACGGCATCTTCAATTTCTTTGGCTGACAGATGCGTTTGTACTGCACACAGCCTTTCTATCAATTCAGACTTAGTCATAGTTTCCCTCATTGAGTTTTTACCTTGATTATAGTCAGTAATAGCAGTTCCAACAAACACTTGCTTAATTTTGTAGAGAAAAGGCAAAAAAAAGGAACCTATGCAGGTTCCTTTCTATTTACGAATTTAACTTATTCGCCTTTAGCAGCTTTGAAAGCATCAGCCATTGCATTACCAAAAGCAGCTTCATCTTGCTTGTTGATAGTTGCCATTGCTTCTTGCTCATCAGCTTCATCTTTCGCTTTGATAGATAGGTTGATTACGCGGTTTTTACGGTCAACACCAGTAAATTTCGCTTCAACTTTATCACCAACGCTTAGAAGAAGAGAGGCATCTTCAATGCGGTCACGAGCAATTTCAGAAGCGCGGATATAACCTTCTACGCCATCTTCAAGAGTGATCGTTGCGCCTTTAGCATCAACGGCTGTTACTGTACCGTTAACTAGAGTGCCTTTCTTGTTGTCTGCAACGTAAGCATTGAATGGGTCATTTTCCATTTGCTTAACGCCTAGAGAGATGCGCTCACGCTCTGCATCTACTGCTAGAACAACTGCTGAGATCTCATCGCCTTTCTTGTAATCACGTACCGCTTCTTCTCCAGGAACATTCCAAGAGATATCAGATAGGTGAACAAGACCATCGATACCACCGTCAAGACCGATAAAGATACCGAAATCAGTGATAGACTTGATCTTACCAGTTACTTTGTCGCCTTTAGCTTGCGCTTCAGCGAATGACTGCCAAGGGTTAGCTTTACACTGTTTTAGACCTAGAGAAATACGACGACGCTCTTCATCGATATCAAGAACCATCACATCTACTTCGTCGCCAACATTAACAACTTTAGATGGGTGGATGTTCTTGTTAGTCCAATCCATTTCTGAAACGTGTACTAGACCTTCAACGCCTTCTTCGATTTCTACGAAGCAGCCGTAATCTGTTAGGTTAGTAACACGACCAGTTAGTCGGTGACCTTCTGGGTAACGCTTAGCGATAGCTACCCATGGATCTTCGCCTAGCTGTTTTAGACCTAGTGATACACGAGTGCGGTCACGGTCAAACTTAAGAACTTTAACTAGGATTTCGTCACCAACGTTAACGATCTCTGATGGGTGCTTAACACGTTTCCACGCCATATCAGTGATATGTAGTAGACCATCAACACCGCCAAGATCAACGAATGCACCGTAATCAGTAAGGTTCTTAACGATACCTTTAACTTCAGTACCTTCTTGTAGAGTTTCAAGAAGTTCGTCACGCTCAACACTGCTTTCTGATTCGATAACAGCACGACGAGAAACAACAACGTTGTTACGCTTCTGGTCTAGCTTGATAACTTTGAACTCTAGCTCTTTGTTTTCTAGGTGAGCAGTGTCACGGATAGGACGTACGTCAACTAGAGAGCCTGGAAGGAATGCACGAATACCGTTCAATTCAACAGTGAAGCCACCTTTAACTTTACCATTGATGATACCGATAACCGTTTCAGCTTCTTCGTAAGCTTTCTCAAGAACGATCCAAGCTTCGTGACGCTTAGCTTTCTCACGAGAAAGTTGAGTTTCACCGAAACCGTCTTCAACAGCGTCAAGTGCTACGTCAACTTCTGAACCAACTTCTACTTCTAGTTCGCCCGCAGCGTTTTTGAACTGTTCTGCTGGAATAGCAGACTCAGACTTAAGGCCTGCATCAACAAGTACATAGCCATTTTCAATCGCAACTACAGTACCTTTAACGATAGTACCTTGTTGAAATTGGGTTTCGTTTAGAAACTCTTCAAAGAGTTGAGCAAAAGATTCAGTCATGTATTTAATCTTCAATAATTAAACGTCCACGGGTATCCTACCGCATGGGGTTGTTAAAATCGCCAGTCATCATCCTTGCGACCAACGTTCTTAGCTAACGTGGTTTATTCCGCTAACTTCGATTCGATGTATTGTAATGCTTGAGCCACAACCTCGTCGATAGACAAAGTCGTTGAATCTAATAATAGCGAACCTTCCGCTGGACGCAGTGGCGCCACTGAACGATTACGATCTCTATCGTCACGTTCTTGAATTTCGCTTAAAAGGGCGTCAAATTTAACATCAAGGCCCTTCAGTTGCAACTGCTTATAGCGTCTACGCGCACGCTCTTCTGCACTTGCATCAAGGAAAATTTTCACCGCAGCTTCAGGAAAGACCACTGTTCCCATGTCTCGCCCATCGGCCACTAAGCCTTTACCTTGCTCGAACGCGCGCTGTCTACGCAATAACGCCTCACGGACACGAGGTAAGGCAGCAATTTTTGAGGCGGCCATACCCGTTTCTTCTTTACGCAAGGCCTTAGAAACATCTTCACCTTCTAAAATCACTTTAACCAAGTCGCCTTCAGCAATGAACTCAACATCAAGGTGTGTGGCTAGAGGAACTAATGCCTCTTCAGAGTCAGGGTCAACACCATGATGAATCGCGGCTAAGGCAAGTACGCGATAGATTGCGCCCGAATCTAACAGTTGAAAACCGAGCTTTTTCGCCAACAACATACACAGTGTGCCTTTACCAGCACCACTAGGTCCATCCACGGTAATTACCGTTGTTTGCAAGGACATGCTTTACTCCATTCGTTTGGTTCACGACTCATCGCGTGATTGGTCAACGATGAATTATATACTGAACTGGCAATAAGATGCGAGTTTCAGGCGAGGAGTTCCCCTCATAAAAAACTCAGGGCTAAGCCTGAGTTTCTTGTTCGCGGGTGGTTCACATTACAGTAAAATACGTTTATCGTTTCTTGCCACGATTGCTGGCCCAATTCCCTTCACTTTAGTTAGATCTTCTTTTGTTAAAAACTGACCATTTATCTCACGGTATTCAACAATCGCCTGAGCTTTTTGCAAGCCAATACCTTGTAACAAAGTCGCGATCTCTTCTGCAGAGGCGGTATTAACATTCACTGTGATCTCAAAGCCCTGATTAACGCTGACCGTTTCTTCGCTCATCGCTTGGCTAACAGGCAGGCTTAAGCCCAACAGCAGGGCAAGTAAATAATTCTTAACCATTGTTCCTTCCTTGTTTAAGTGTTTATCGCATCCCTACACCATCAGATAGAACAAGAATCACCGGCCAAACAAGCTGGAGCTTGGTGAACAACAACGTTGTATATTCTCATAGCACAGGGGTAGACAAAACGATAATAAAGGATTACTCACATCGACTATTTGAACAAAACAAGAAAATAAAATGGGCTGCAAATGCAGCCCAAAATGATAAACATGTTATTTACATAACAGGCCGTTATTGTTCTAAACCATAATATTGGATTTTCGTATTTTGACGTAATACACCCAAAATACCCTCAACATTTTGTTGTAGTCCAATGCGAGATAACTGAGCGCCAATTTGCTGATTCAATTGTGGGTCAACCTCAGTCGTCACAGCGGCCAAAGCGATAACAACAACATTGCCTTGTGCATCTTTGCCATGTGCATAAACATGATGCTCACCTTCTGGCTTCGGCATAGAGAAGACGATTTCAGCCAATGGAGAACTTCTATCCATACGCTGAATCTCACTAAAGGCTAATTGATGAGTGTCTAATAAACTATTATCGCCAGCGTTTAAACCCGTAACTAAATCATTCGCCAACTGCAATGCTTGCTGTTCCGCTTTTAAACGCGATAACGTCGCAACGATTTGCTCACGTACCTCAGCTAATGGCAAAATAATTTCTGGGCGGGTTTGCTCAACACGGACAACCACAACATGTTCAGGGGCAATTTCAATCGCATCCGAGTTCAGTTGATCTTCTTTCACTTCTGGCTGTCGTAGCGCTTGTATAACCGCTGGAGCACTCAATATAGCTGGTAATTCTGCAACCGAAATAAAATCCGTGTGTTGAATGTCTGCGCCAATCGCCTTAGCGGCTTCGTCTAAAGAGTCTGGTGATTCAAAAGCGATGCGTTCTAGCTCAGTTTGTAACTGATAAAACCGATCAACCGCTTGCTGATCTTGTAACTCTGCTTTTATCTCAACAGCAACTTGCTCATAAGGCTTAATCACTGGAGCCTTAAGTTCATCAAGTTTAATGACGTGGTAACCAAAATCTGATTTAACCAGTCCACTGATCTCACCCACTTGTTGAAGAGCAAAAGCCGCACTTTCAAAAGCCGCGTCCATCGTATCAGGTTCAATCCAACCTAGCTCACCACCCTCTTGTGAACTACCGATGTCTTGTGATTTCTCTTTCGCCAATTGAGCAAAGTCCGCCCCGTTGTGTAATTGATCTAAAATCGCTTGAGCTGCTTGTTCATCATCACCTTGAATCATGATGTGGCTTACTTTACGCTGTTCTTTAGAAGCATATTTATCTTGATGCGCGTCATAGAATGCTTTGGTCTGCTCATCCGTAATCGTGATAGCTTCTTTCAACTGCTGCGCAGCCAACTCAATATAAGAAATTCTCATCTGTTCAGGACGAGTATATCGATCATCATTTTGTTGATAATACTGCTCAATCTCTTGATCTGTTAGCTGAACGTCTTTTGCGAAATCAGTGGTCGGTAGCGTGATGGTGCGCACATCTCTAGCTTGAGCCACTAACGCACTCAACCCTTCGACTTCACCAGGTAAAGTAAACTCGCTGGTCTGTAAAGCCGCAACCAGTTGATCACGGACCAGGCTACGACGCATATACTCGGCAAAAGCATCGGGGGTAAACCCTGCACGACGCAGAGCAGATTGATAGATATTTTGATCAAATTGACCTGCCGATTGGAACTCTGGCATGGCAATAATGGCTTGACGAACTTGATTATCACTCACACGTAAACCGAGCGACTGTGCATGCTGCTCAATTAAAATATCATTGATCATGCTATCAAGCACTGAACGTCGTAGTGAAGCGACATAAGTTGGGTCTGCTAGTAATGTAGAAAAGTAATCGCCAAGTTGTGACTGCATGCGATTACGTTCATTTTGATACGCCTGTTCAAATTCCCCACGACTGATCTCTGTCTTGCCGACTTTGGCCGCTGCATTATTGCCGCCGCCAACGATATAGTTACCCACGCCTGCAAAGATAAACGATAGGATGATGAGTCCTAGGATAATTTTCACCGCGATGCTGTTCACGCCTTCGCGTAATCGTTCCATCATAGTTGTACTGCTCTCCGGGTTTGAAGCTAAATGCTTCAGCCAAAATTGAATAGCGCGATAATATCAGAAAAAGAAATGCGCATCAGTAGGATGCGCATAATTTCAAAAGGTTCGAATTATTTTTGCGTTAAAACGGCAAAAAACACCCTGTATTAGTTACAAGCGTCTTTTAAAGCTTTGCCAGCCTTAAACGCGGGTACTTTAGCTTCAGCAATTTGGATCTCTTCACCCGTTTTTGGGTTACGGCCAGTACGAGCTGCGCGTGAGCGGACAGAGAAAGTACCAAAACCTACTAACGCTACTTGATCACCAGATTGAAGTGTATCGGTCACTGCTTCGATAAATGCATCCAGTGCGCGACCTGCGGATGCTTTTGAAATATCCGCATTTTCTGCGATTTTTTCTACTAGTTGTGTCTTATTCACTGTAATTCCCCTTTGGTCACCAAGTTATTGTTTTGTTCGGTGCCGATTTCGTTCCATTAAGATTAAAAACAGGCTTAATGCCTTATTACAACAGGGCTTAAGCCATAGTTGGTAACGTTAGCTCCCAAAAAAAACGCTGACAAGCCTTTTTCGACCTATCAGCGTAATCTTTTAGTTATTTTTGCTACACATCACTATTTTACAACAGCAAAACTAACCCCAGCAGGGTCATTTTCTAAGGCAAGCTGTAATACTTCATCGATCCACTGGACAGGGATCACTTGCAGATCCGCGATGACATTATCTGGGATCTCTTCCAAATCACGTTCATTGTCTTTTGGAATTAATACCATTTTTATGCCGCCACGATGCGCTGCTAACAACTTCTCTTTTAAGCCACCGATAGGGAGCACTTCACCACGTAACGTGATTTCTCCCGTCATTGCGACTTCAGCTTTAACAGGGTTACCCGTTAAGCTAGATACCAGTGCCGTACACATTGCAATACCAGCGCTTGGCCCATCCTTCGGAGTTGCACCTTCAGGAACGTGGACATGGATGTCTTTTTTCTCGTAAAAATCGCTATTGATGCCTAATTTATCGGCACGAGAACGAACGACGGTCATGGCGGCCTGAATAGACTC
Organism: Vibrio sp. A11; assembly: GCF_013048705.1. Lineage (NCBI taxonomy): Bacteria > Pseudomonadati > Pseudomonadota > Gammaproteobacteria > Vibrionales > Vibrionaceae > Vibrio > Vibrio sp. A11. Next base: position 158,448 of record NZ_VHSI01000002.1, read on the forward strand.
TTGCATCACATCGCCAAGTGAACCCGTTTGGGTTAACTTACCTTTACCTGGCATCGATTGAGTCTCAATCGTCAGTAAGTCACCACCAACTTCTGTCCACGCTAACCCCGTTACTTGACCAATTCGATTACTATCATCGGCTTTACCGTAATCAAAACGCTGTACCCCTAAAAACTCTTTTAAGTTTTCTTGGTTGACCGTTACCGTTTTCACTGAGGCATTGAGCAGGATCTTCTTCACCGCTTTACGACAAATTTTCGAAATTTCGCGTTCCAGTCCACGTACACCAGCTTCACGCGTGTAATAGCGAATAATGCCGGTGATCGCTGAATCTTCGATGATGATTTCACTGGGCTTTAGTCCATTACGCTCAATCTGCTTATTCACCAAATGGCGCTTAGCAATATTGAGCTTTTCATCTTCGGTATACCCAGATAAACGAATCACTTCCATACGATCCAACAGTGGCCCCGGAATATTCATCGAGTTTGATGTTGCAACGAACATCACATCAGATAAATCGTAATCCACTTCCAAGTAATGGTCGTTAAACGAATTGTTCTGTTCTGGATCCAAAACTTCTAACAGCGCTGAAGCAGGATCGCCACGCATGTCTGAAGACATTTTATCAATTTCGTCCAACAGGAAAAGTGGGTTTTTTACCCCAACCTTAGCCATTTTCTGAATTAATTTTCCAGGCAGTGAGCCAATATAAGTCCGACGGTGACCACGAATCTCCGCCTCATCACGTACCCCACCTAGTGCCATACGCACATACTGGCGACCCGTTGCTGATGCAATAGAACGACCTAATGACGTTTTACCAACCCCTGGAGGTCCAACCAAACATAGGATAGGGCCTTTGAGTTTATTGATCCGAGTTTGCACCGCAAGATACTCTAAGATGCGCTCTTTAACTCGTTTCAAACCGTAATGATCAGCGTTAAGGATTTCTTCCGCTTTCGCGAGATCTTTTTTAACCTTCGAACGCTTCGTCCAAGGCACGCTGACCATCCAATCGATGTAGCTACGCACCACGGTTGCTTCTGCTGACATCGGTGACATCATTTTGAGTTTGTGTAGCTCTTGCTGAGTTTTATCGCGAGCTTCTTTGGGCATTTTTGAATCATCGATTTTCTTTTGCAGAGTCTCGAATTCATCAGGCGTGTCGTCCATCTCACCGAGCTCTTTTTGAATAGCTTTCATTTGCTCATTCAAATAATACTCACGCTGAGATTTCTCCATCTGTTTTTTCACTCGAGTGCGAATACGCTTCTCAACTTGTAACAGATCGATTTCCGACTCCATTTGCCCCATTAAAAATTCTAAACGCTCAGAAATGTCTAAAATCTCTAATACTTTTTGCTTATCCACCAATTTTAAAGGCATGTGAGCGGCGATGGTATCAGCTAAGCGAGCGGCTTCATCAATCCCATTCAGTGAAGTAAGTACTTCAGGTGGGATTTTCTTATTCAGTTTGATAAAGCCTTCAAATTGATTGATCGCACTGCGGACAATCACTTCTTGTTCTTTTTCATCCAACTCTGGTGTCAGCAGATATTCCGCCTCTGCTGAAAAGAAATCACCCTCATGAAATTGATTAATTTTCGCGCGCTGCTGACCTTCAACCAAAACCTTGACCGTACCGTCTGGCAGTTTTAATAGTTGAAGAATGGTCGCTACCGTTCCTACTGCAAATAGATCGGAAACTTTCGGCTCATCGGTTTCAGCTTGTTTTTGAGCAACCAAGAGCACTTGTTTGTTGTTATCCATCGCTGCTTCTAAGCATTGGATGGATTTTTCACGGCCAACAAACAGAGGAATGACCATATGTGGGTATACCACCACATCGCGCAGAGGTAGTACTGGGATCTCGATACGCTCGGAACGTTCCAAGTTCATATTATTCTCTCTTCCGCTTTTATGTATATCGGAGTATATGGGGCCTAACTGACTGGATTCAATGACGGAATTAAAAAAAGGAGGTATCACTACCTCCTTTTAAAAATGGTTGAACACTTTTTACTCAGCGCCTGCTGCCTGACTCTCATTTCCAGAATAAATAAGTAGCGGCTCTGACTCACCATTAATGACGGATTCGTCAATCACGACTTTTTCAACGTCTGCCATTGAAGGGAGCTCGTACATGGTTTCTAACAGAACATTTTCGAGAATTGAACGTAAACCACGTGCTCCTGTTTTGCGTTTCATCGCTTTAGCAGCGATAGCACGCAAGGCATCTTCACGAAATTCAAGTTCTGCTTTCTCTAACTCGAAAAGAGCAGCGTACTGTTTAGTCAGCGCGTTTTTAGGCTCACACAAGATTTGAATTAACGCTTTTTCATCCAACTCCGTCAACGTTGCGGTCACTGGTAAACGACCAATAAACTCAGGAATCAGACCGTATTTAACCAAATCTTCTGGCTCAACTTGGGTGAATAATTCACTCAATGACTTACTGTTGTCTTTTGAACGAACTTCAGCACCAAAACCAATCCCAGTGCCTTTAGCAACGCGTTGCTCAATCACCTTATCCAAACCAGAGAAAGCACCACCACAAATGAAGAGGATTTTGGAGGTATCAACCTGTAAAAACTCTTGCTGAGGATGCTTACGTCCACCTTGTGGCGGAACAGAAGCAACGGTACCTTCAACCAATTTAAGCAGTGCTTGTTGAACGCCTTCACCAGAGACATCTCGAGTGATCGACGGATTTTCTGCTTTGCGTGAAATCTTATCGATTTCATCAATATACACGATTCCGCGCTCCGCTTTTGCAACGTCGTAATCGCATTTCTGTAGCAATTTTTGGATGATATTTTCAACATCTTCGCCCACATAACCCGCTTCCGTCAGGGTCGTAGCATCGGCCATGGTAAATGGCACATCCAAAAAGCGAGCTAACGTTTCTGCCAACAGTGTTTTACCGCTACCGGTTGGACCGATCAGCAAAATATTACTTTTACCGAGCTCCACACCATCACTGGTCGTATCACCGTTACGTAAACGCTTATAGTGGTTATATACCGCAACAGCGAGCACTTTTTTCGCGTGTTCTTGGCCAATCACATAGTCATCAAGATGTTCACGAATTTCACGCGGTGTTGGTAACGCCGACGACTCTTTCTTCGGTAAAACATCTTTGATCTCTTCACGAATAATATCGTTACAAAGATCGACACATTCATCACAAATGTAGACTGAAGGACCTGCGATTAGCTTGCGAACTTCGTGCTGGCTTTTGCCACAGAAAGAGCAGTACAGTAGCTTACTGCTACTACCCTCTTTGCTTTTATCTGTCATTCGCTAACCTCTTAGCCTTTACTCTTGATAATTTGAGTGTATAACAATTTACCCCAAATTGCGTTAATCAATTATTACGATTGTTATTCACCGCGATGGGTAAGTATCGCATCAACAATACCGTAATCGACTGCTTGCTGCGCTGACATAAAGTTATCTCGGTCAGTATCGCGTTCAATGACATCTAGTGGCTGTCCGGTATGCTCTGCAAGTAGCGTATTTAATTTATTCTTGATGCTCAAAATTTCTTGCGCATGGATCTGAATATCCGATGCCTGCCCTTGGAATCCACCGAGTGGTTGGTGAATCATGACACGTGAGTTAGGCAGAACGTAACGTTTGCCAGGAGCACCACCTGCCAATAAAAAAGCACCCATAGAGCAAGCTTGTCCAACACACAGGGTACTTACATTCGGTTTAATAAACTGCATCGTGTCATAAATCGACATACCTGCGGTTACGCTGCCACCGGGTGAGTTGATGTATAGAAAAATATCTTTATCTGGATTTTCAGATTCTAAGAAAAGCAGTTGAGCCACGACAAGATTTGCCATGTGATCTTCTACTTGACCCGTTAGGAAAATAACACGGTCTTTCAATAAGCGAGAATAGATGTCGTATGAGCGCTCACCACGAGAAGTTTGTTCCACCACCATGGGTACTAGCGCGTCAATAATTGGCGACATTGCATTTTTTTCTTGGTAGCTCATAGTCTTAATATCCCTAAAATAAATGGCCCGAATGATGGGCATCACACGGACCATTGTTAGCAGAAGAGTCGAGGTTTCGTCAACCCTTCTTGCTGATCACCGACTAAAATTAAGCCGCTTCTGGGTTCATTAGCTCATTAAAGCTAACGGTTTTTTCCGTTACTTGTGCTTTGGCAATGATGGCATCAATCGCTTGCTCTTCTAGAGCTACATTGCGCATGTTGTTCATCATTTGCTCATTTTGCTGGTAGTAAGCAATCACTTCACTTGGATCTTCATAAGCGGTGGCCATCTCTTCGATGATCGCTTTTACTTTCTCTTCATCCGCTTTCAGCTCTTGAGTACGGATCACTTCACCAAGTAGTAGGCCAACAACAACACGGCGTTTCGCTTGTTCTTCAAATAGCTCACGTGGAAGTTGGTTAGCCGCTTCAGTGTTACCACCAAAACGTTGGGCTGCTTGCTGACGTAGTACGTTGATTTCTTGGTCAACCAAAGCAGAAGGAACCAGTAGTTCGTTCTCTTTTACTAAGCCTTCAATCGCTTGCTCTTTAACGCGTGCTTTGATGGCTTGCTTTAGCTCACGTTCCATGTTTTTGCGAACTTCAGCTTTAAGACCTTCAAGACCACCGTCTGCAACGCCAAATTTAGCAACAAATTCATCGTTCAACTCTGGCAGCTCGCGAGCCTCAACTTTGTTTACTTTGATAGCAAACTTAGCCGCTTTACCTTTTAGATTTTCCGCATGGTAATCTTCTGGGAAAGTTACGTCGATTTCAAATTCCATGCCTTTGGTTTTTCCAGCAATACCGTCTTCAAAACCAGGGATCATACGGCCTGCACCCATTTCTAGTGGGAAGTTTTCAGCTTTGCCACCTTCAAACTCTTCACCGTCAATCGAACCGATGAAGTCGATAGAAACACGCTTACCTTCTTCAGCCGCTTCATCCACTTCTACCCAAGTCGCTTGCTGCTTACGAAGCGTTTCTAGCATTTCAGCGACGTCGGCGTCGGTCACTTCTGCTGCTGGTTTTTCTACCGTAATGTTTTCTAAACCTTTCAACTCAACTTCTGGATAAACTTCAAAAGTAGCGGTGAATACCAAATCTTGGCCTTCTTCCATTGAAACAGGAGCAAACGTTGGTGCGCCCGCTGGGTTGATTTTTTCTTTTACGATAGCTTCGATAAAGTGACGCTGCATCACTTCACCAAGCATATCTTGACGTACTGCTTTGCCGTACATCTTAGCAACCATCTTCATTGGCACTTTGCCTTTACGGAAACCATCAAAACGACGGTTTTTCGCGATGTTGCGTAGTTCCGCTGTCACCGCATCTTCGATGTTTGCAGCTGGAACAGTAATATTGAGACGGCGCTCTAGGCCTTCTAGCGTTTCAACAGTAACTTGCATTATTTATAAACCTCAAAACTGGCTCAGTATTACTGAGCATCATGAGCCAATACGTTGACTGGCTGCATCCTTGTGTGGTGCTCGATTGAACACTTAGCGATAAAACATTGAGCATCGGCGTATCCAGTTAACTCACCTTCACGCCGGACTAATGAGTGATATCTTTGCCGATTTGCGCCGAATAAAGGTATCTCTGATTAGTCTCAGGACAAAAATTTAGACGCGACATTCTACCGACCCAAGCTTTTGCTGTCGAGTTAAACCCCAAGCCGGAACCCGTCAATCTGATAAAAACTCGCCTAAGTGCTAAAAAATCCATCACCTCGTTTCAACACGCTGTAATCGAAATGGGGACAATAAAGGCTTTTTCAAGAGAATCGAGGTCTTTTTTTATCCAAATCGATAAAAAGAGATCTTGCTCTTACTTTTATACTTTAAAAAATTCGACACTCGGCGGTCCCACCGTAATGACGAGTCTATAGTCAACAAGGCATCGTCGAGATGAGAATAGGATGAAGGTCCTACTTAAAAAAGACCGATAGTAACCTCGAGGTGCAAGAGCTCATAAGCTAAGAAGAGCAGCTTATCGACAGCGTCTTTCCCCAATCTGGCGGCAATTGAGCATAATGCTCGTTCTCGACTTGTTCAGAAAAAGGGTCACGTAATACGTTGGTTAACCGCTCCAGTTCACGATAGTCCCCCTGCTCAGCGCGTTCAATTGCGATCTGTGCCAAGTAATTTCGTAAAATGTATTTCGGATTATGCTTACGCATCGTGGCACAACGTTGAGAGACCGAGACTAAATGGCCTTGAGCGTCTTTCTCTTGCTGACAACGCTGCAGATAATGCTCTAGCCACCGCTGACCAGCGTCTCTATCAGCAACGAGATCGATAACGCTTTGTTCATCAGCATGATCTAAACACGATAACTGACGCATAAAACGCGTGTAGTCGACTCGATGTTTAGCGAGTAACGTAAATAGCTGGTCGAATAACTCACTGTCCCCAGGCTGCTGGGTCAATAAGCCTAGTTTCTGACGCATTAGCTCGCTAAAATATTGATTAAGTAGCGGTTCATAACGGCTCAATGCTTGTTCTAAATCTCCGCGGTCAATAAGTGGTGATAAAGCGTGTGCTAAAGCAGACAGATTCCATAAACCGATTCTTGGTTGCTGATTAAACGCATAACGGCCTTGATAATCCGAGTGGTTACAAATAAAACTTGAGTCATAATCATCTAAAAACCCAAAAGGACCATAATCAAACGTTTGTCCAAGAATAGACATATTATCCGTATTCATCACCCCATGAGCGAAACCGACCGCTTGCCATTGAGCAATCATCTTTGCGGTTCGCTCAACAACCTGTGCAAACCAATCAGCATAAGGGTTATCCGCTTGCAGACATTGCGGATAATGCCACTCGATAACCTTATCGGCCAACAAACGTAGCTCATTGATTTGATTAGTATAAAAGAAATGCTCAAAGTGACCAAAACGCACGTGGCTTTGGCTCATCCTGACTAATAAAGCGCCTTTTTCTGCTTGCTCACGATAGACTAGCGTATCACTAACCATCATCCCCAGCGCTCGAGTGGTGGCAATGCCTAATCCCGCCATCGCCTCGCTACATAAATACTCACGGATTGTCGAACGTAAGACCGCACGCCCATCCCCCATCCGTGAATAAGGGGTAAGCCCAGCACCTTTTAAATGCAGATCAAAGACTTCCCCTGAGAGACTGGTTATTTCGGCTAATAGCACACCTCGCCCATCGCCTAAATCTGGATTATAAACCCCGAATTGATGACCCGCGTATTTCATTGCCAATGGTTTAAAACTCTCCGGCATCTGTAGCCCAGAGAAACAAACAAGCAGTTCTTGATCGGGTTGATCGGGTAAACCGAACTGAGTAGCGAATTCCGCATTCCATGCTATCCATTGTGGATTATCGAGCGGTTGAGGCATTACTTCTCGATAAAAAACCTTGGGTAACGCATGGTAACGATTGGTCAGTGTCGTGGTTTGCCAGATAGACATCAATGCTGCTCTTTTGGTGGTATTTTGCGAAAAATAGCAAATACTTGAGTAAAATACTAGGTTTTATATTATCCTCTGCACACTCGGTTTTCGATGGATAACACTCATCAAAACAACCTTGCGCTGAACGCAGCGTCGCTTTCAGTATGACAAGAAAAAGAGCGCTATCCCCGAATAACGAGAAGTCGCAGCGAAGTGGCAAGTGAGTGAAGCCCGATGAATATAGACACGATGTGATAGAGATAAACAAACGCCGCTCACACCGCTGCAGCTTCAAGTTGGAAGGGTATATACTCACTAAACGTAGCCGAGTGCATTACACCAATAAGGGAAACATTATGTTGTCAATATTTGATATTTTTAAAGTTGGTGTTGGGCCATCCAGCTCTCATACCAACGGACCGATGATCGCTGGCTTTCAATTTTTATCCTTGATTGAGGATATATCGCTGGTGACCAGAATCCAGATTGATTTGTATGGCTCATTAGCATTGACCGGAAAAGGTCACCATACCGATCGCGCGGTATTGCTCGGACTACTCGGTAATCAGCCAGATACTATTAATATCACACAAGCGAAGATGGATTTACACACCATTCAACAAACCGCTACGTTAAATTTAGCAGGTAAAAAAAACATCCCTTTTTCTCATCAAGATGATCTCCTTTTTCATCCACAGAGCTTACCTTTACATGAAAATGGCCTAACGTTTAGCGCGTTTGATCAGCAATATCGCCTTGTCGCTTTTGAAACTTACTACTCAATTGGTGGTGGATTTATTGCTACCGCTGCGCAACTTGAACATGGTCATGCCGCTTCACCCATTAACGTTGAATTTCCTTTTACCTGTGCCGATGACTTGCTCAACAAAGCGCAACGTAATGGGCTTAGTCTCGCCGGTCTCGTTCTTCGCAATGAACTTGCTTTGCGTGATGGGCAAGAGATCGATCGAAAATCAGAACAGATTTGGCAAGTGATGTCCTCTTGCATGGAACGAGGGTTTGAAACCGAAGGGATTTTAGAAGGCGGACTTAATGTGACTCGCCGAGCACCTGCGCTCTTGAAAAAACTCGAAGCCAATGCGTCCACAGAACAAGACCCATTAGAAGTCATGGATTGGATTAACTTATTTGCTTTTGCTGTCAGTGAAGAAAATGCGGCTGGAGGTCAGGTCGTCACTTCCCCAACCAATGGCGCAGCCGGAGTTATTCCCGCAGTACTGATGTACTATCATCGCTTTATTCGCCCTTTGGATCTTAAACAAATTAAAGATTTTCTCGCCGTCGCAGGGGCAATTGGTATGCTATATAAAATGAATGCCTCCATTTCAGGAGCCGAAGTCGGTTGCCAAGGAGAAATCGGCGTATCCTCTTCCATGGCGGCGGCAGGATTAACGTCATTACGTGGCGGCAGTAATGAACAAATTTGTATGGCAGCAGAAATTGCCATGGAACATTCATTAGGAATGACATGTGACCCAATTGGCGGCTTAGTGCAAGTTCCTTGTATTGAACGTAATGCGATGGGCGCCGTTAAAGCGATTAATGCCTCTCGCATGGCACTGAAACGCACAAGTAAGTGCTTAATCTCTTTAGATAAAGTGATTGAAACCATGTTCCAAACAGGGAAAGACATGAATAAAAAATATCGTGAAACGGCGTTGGGAGGTTTAGCGTTAATTCACTTAGCCCCCCCTTGCGAATAATGCTTACCCTGACACGATAGATAGATGCAGATGCGAACCAAGGATGGCTCTTATCTATATGAATGACGCTTCTACCCATACCAACATTATTCTTTAATCAGTAAAGACGGTTTATTTGACGAGGTATCAAGCATGTTATCGATCTGTTTACGCTGTTTAATCCATCGATAACTGAGCGACAATAGACACAGCTCGTAGATCCAAAATGCATAACCCAATATATTCACCAACAATGAAAAACTGACACTTTGATGCCATTGGGCTGACTGATACACCATGAATCCAACCCCTAGTGGTAACACACCAACGAGCAAAAACAGCGATATCTGATAAGGCTGAGACAAACGCCATGCGGTAATGAGCCCGCGTGGTTCATCGTCGATCGATACCGCAGGGATCACTAATAGGCAGCGAGAAAATAACCAAATAACCGGTACAGCCAATAGCAAAAACAGCAACGCTAAACCAAAGAAAGAGAGTTCAAATAGAATCATGACTGAGAAAGTTAATAGAAAAATAAGTACCAATAATCCCGAAAATAGCAATAACCAATAACCGATGACTCTCAATTCCCTTAGCCCAGAGACGGGTTGTGGATTCTTCATCTCGAATGAATGATCGAGTAAAATAGCTCTGTGCATTCTGACGGTAACCCAAGCCGTCACACCAATCATCACTACCCCCGTTAGGAATACCAAAGGCATTTGCTCAGAGAAAAACGGATTGGAAAGAAGCCATCCCCCTAACTGAGTGATCACTAAATGTGGCCAAGAGAGCCATAAAAATTTCCGCCATTGACGTTTAATCAGCTGAGCCGCGCTGACTAAAGTATATAAAAGCGGTAATGGACAGGACTTCATGAGTGTTACCTCAATGTATGGTAAACCGATAAATGTCATCTATCGGTTGACGAAAAATAAGCTAGTACTATGGACCATGGTGACTATTTTTTCAGCGGCAATCGCGTGACAAGCATCCAGGTTGTGCGACAAGTTAATGACATTTCTGTTATAAAATTAACCCTATCGACACCACCTAATGCGGTAACGAATAGATAGCTCACTATCTTTAACCTTGAATCGCGCCAATAAATTAGCCAGTATGGTTAAAAAAGGAGTTCATAAAGTATGAGTAATATCGCGCCACGCTTAACTCTGCGTGTGATTGAAAAGAACGATTATCCTGAGTTAGCCGCACTGATGGATCTCGTTTTCCACGATGTTGGGGGAGCTTGGCCACGAATGACGATCATGGATCTCATTCATCAATTTCCCGATGGTCAGATTTGTATCGAAGACGATGGTAAAATCATCGGTGCCGCTCTCACCATCAAAGTCGATTACAACCGATTCTCTCTACCGCATGTCTACACTGACATTATCAGTGAACATAATGTCATTCAGCATAAAACCAGCGGTGATGCTCTCTATGGCTTGGATGTGTTTGTCCATCCTGATTATCGTGGTTTACGTTTAGGGCGACGGTTGTACGCGGCGAGAAAAGAGTTATGCCGCAGTAATAACCTTAAGGCGATTTTAGCGGGTGGACGTATACCAGGCTATGCTCAACACGCCGATCAAATGCCCGTTGCTGACTATATTGAAAAAGTAAAACGCCGTGAGTTACACGACCCGATCCTCTCTTTTCAATTAGCGAACGATTTTGATGTTAAGCGCATCATGCGCCATTATCTTCCAGAAGATGACCACTCAAAAGGCTACGCAACATTATTAGAATGGGATAATTTTTTCTATGAGGCAGATATTCAGTCGGTACACGACGTTGAAAAAACGCTGGTTCGTATTGGTATCATCCAGTGGCAAATGCGCGCCGTTGATGGCGTAGAGGATTTGCTCGATCAAGCTGAGTTTTTCATTGATTCATTAGCCAAATATCAAGCCGACTTTGCCCTGTTCCCGGAGTTTTTTAATGCGCCACTGATGGGATTAAAACGTGAACAAAACAGCGTCGAAGCGATTCGTTTTCTTGCTTCTTTTAGTGAACAAATCAAACATCATTTCTCAAAGCTGGCCGTTACTTACAACATCAATATTATTGCTGGCAGCATGCCAGTGTTAGAAAATGGTCAATTGTATAACGTAGCGTATTTGCTGCATCGTGATGGTTCTATCGACGAACAATACAAAATACACATTACTCCCCATGAAAAACGTGACTGGGTAATTGATGGAGGCAATCAAGTCCGCGTATTTGAAACCGATGCCGGACGAGTGGGGATTTTAATTTGTTATGATAGTGAATTTCCAGAACTAGGAAGGATGTTAGCAGAGCAAGATGTGCAAATTATTTTTGTGCCATTTTGGACAGATACCAAAAATGGCTATCAACGTGTGCGGCTTTGCTCGCAAGCCAGAGCGATTGAAAATGAGTGTTATGTAGCTATCGGGGGAAGCGTCGGTAACCTGCCACGGGTTGATAATGTCGATATTCAATATGCGCAATCGGCTGTATTTTCACCGTCCGATGTTTTTTTCCCACACGATGCAACGATCACTGAAGCAAGTCCTAACACCGAAATGATCATTTTTGCCGATGTTGATCTCGATAAACTGAAGCAGCTCAATACTGAAGGCTCAGTGACTAATTTACGCCATCGTCGTATGGATCTGTACGGTGGATTTACTCACCCCAAAAACTAACCTTCTCTTAACAAAATGACACGCACTCAAGACAACCTACTGTTAAAAATGAAATTATTCACCGTAGGTTGTCTTTAACTTTGCTACTCACCCCTCAAAACGTTAAATTAATGTTACCAAACTCACCATCATTCATTCCGTTCACGTTAGAATACCCTGTCACACGCACATAGGAACTAACTTTTATGGAACATTTACTCGCTGATTTTCCGGTTATTACTGAAATCCCTGTGGCTTGGGGAGAAATGGATGCGCTACAGCATGTGAACAATGTGGTTTACTTTCGTTATTTTGAAACCGCGCGTATCGACTATTTCAAACAAGTTGCCCTGATGGAAGAAACGCAAAGTACAGGTATCGGCCCAGTGCTAAGTGAAACCCAATGCCGTTACAAAATTCCGGTCACCTTTCCTGATACCTTACTGATTGGTTCACGTGTAGTTGATATTCAAAGCGATCGTTTTACTATGGAATATCAAGCGGTCAGTAAAAAAATGGGCAAAGTGACCACGACAGGCTCGGCGACCGTAGTCATGTTTAACTTCAAAAACGGACAAAAAGCTCACCTATCCGACAAACTGATCCACGCCATTAATACGATTGAAGCAACATCGTGATTCCAACCACCTTCTCCCTGACATCGCTTTAAGATGATTTTGAGAGCTATTAGACAAAACGGCCTTTCTCCGAGAAAGGCCGTCTCTTTTCGGCAACAACCATGATCATTGTCATCATTAACCCCCTTTAATTCGGTATAGTTTCCTCATCTTACAGACTGAAACACTAGGTAATTACTTTTTATAACACTTTATACTCATTATCTAACTCTGAAGTGGTGATATTCTCTGCTCAAAATGGTTCATCATCAACATCTTCGATGCCCAGACAACATGAGATAGCGAGTCGGTGGTCAGTGAATCCGTGGCCTTAAGATTGGTAACATTATGATTAAGTGTCATTGATACATTCAATACCTCGGCAACGGCAAGTGAGAAGGGATCATCAATTACTAAATTAAGAGAGGTACTATGTTACTTATTGCACAATTAGTTATCGGGCTTACCCTGATATTAATGATCAGTGGTCGAACGCCACTGTATATGACCGCGATTATCGGCTCGACATTGGCCGCTTTACTGGCTGGTTTCCCCGTCACCGGCGGTGCGGATATTACTGTTTTGAAAATGGTCAACGGCAGTTTACACCCCGTGATTGCTGATATGGCGGGTGTATTACTTTTTATTGGTGTCATGGAAAAAACCGGCTTCCTCAACGTGATTATTCAACGCATCATTTTGTTGGGTAGCCGCTTTGGAGGAGGCCCTGGCATTGCCAGTGCAGGAACCGTCGCTGCTGGCGTGATTGGTGGTCTGACTGGTTTTACCCAACCCGCTATTACTGCGGTCATTACTGGTCCTGCCGCGATTAAACTCGGTGTTAATCCAGATAAAGTCGCAGGATTACAAGCGCATGCCGGTCACTTAGGTAACTTTGGTGGATTCACTCACCCAACCCTACTTGCTGTCATCGCCACTGCTGGTATTGGCTTTGGTATGATCAACGTCATTGGTGCGGTGACCGCTTTATCAATTATTGCGATCAGCTTTTGGCGTCTACGCGTTGAGCAAAAACGTAGTGGTATTACTTATACTCAAGAGCAAATCAATGCCATATTGCAAGACATTAAAGATAAATATGAAGATAAAAGCTTTTTAATCGCTATTTTACCTTTTATTGCCTTGGTGATTGGTTTTGCTATTGGTTATCCAGTGTTTCTAGTCGGCGTGTTCTCTGCTTTGTTAGTCGCCATTTTAGCCAAAACACCACTAGGACAAGCTGAATCAATGATGCTTGAAGGCGTGCAACGAGTCGCTATCCCACTCATTGCGACTATCGGCTTTTTATTTATGTCGACTGTCATTCGTAATGTTGGTGTTGTGGACATGGTCGCCAACTGGTTTGATCCTGCGCTGAACTACGCACCGATCGTGGTAATGTTGTTAGTGTCAGCGATTGCTGGTTTGATCACTCAATCAAACGCAGCATCAGCGGCCATTGTATTACCATTTTTAACCATTGTTCTGAAATACGATGTTTCTCCACTCGCTGCCGCTGCTGCTGCTGCTGGTGGTTGTGCGGTTATGCAGTACTTCTTAACAGGGGGTCCCGTTGCTGCTCTTTCAACCACCGTGCCCGTTGTCCCTGGTTCAGAGCTAAAAGCGGCGAACCGCTTCCAACGCCCTTCTATTTTGGGGGGATTATTGGTGTTATTGGCGATTGTTGTCATTATCTAAACCTAATAGACTCCTCTCATGCTGAAACATCGCATAAGATAATAAGAAAAAACGCTAAGTAACCCTGTTACTTAGCGTTTTTTATGCAATACGATTTCATATTCACCACTATAGACTATACCCAAACGAGTTGAAGTTGCAGGTAGGCGGCAAGTGAGTAAATCCCCATGAGCACAGGCAAACTATATGATTGGGGTGAACGAACGTAGCCAACACCGCTGCAGCTTCAAGTAGGAAGGGTATTCAATATGTGGTCAATATCCGGTTTAGGTAAACACTCAAAACCAGGTTTAGCAAAGACATAACCTTGAATTAATGGAACACCCAGTGTCATTAAACAACCCAACTCCGCTAGCGTTTCAACCCCTTCAGCCAACGGTGTAATATTCAGATCTTTAAACATAGTTAAACAATTACGCACTATGCTTTGTCGGGTCAGATCCACATCAATACCACGAATTAACTGCATGTCTAATTTAACGATATTGGTTTGAAAATCAGCCAAGAGATTCAATCCAGAATAACCAGAACCGAAATCATCAATCGCGGTTAAAAAGCCCAACGATTTATAATACTCCACCACCCGTTTGACATGTGTCGTATCTTCAAATTTTTCAACTTCAGTAAATTCAAATAAAATCCGGGAGATAGGAAAATCATAGCGTTGAGCAGCTTCTATCGTTGTCCGCAAACAGCGTTCTGGTTGATAAATCGCATTCGGTAAAAAATTGATACTCAACATCGAATCTAACCCTAATTGGCTAGCGAGCTGAATCGCCTTCACTCGGCAAGTTTGATCAAACAAATAACGGTTATGCTCATTAATTTGAGAAATTATTGAGTAAGCAGACTGCTCCTGCTCGCCTCTCACCAATGCTTCATAGCCAAAAATCGTCCGATTTTTAACATCAATGATCGGCTGAAAAGCCATCGTAAATGAAAATTCCAGTCCATCATGAGATTGGCAGTGAGCACAACTCACACGAGAAACAGGATCAGAGCAAGAAGTCATAACAACGAGCCTTATCAAACAAACTTATACACCAGAAAATAGTAGCATAATAATCAAGCAAAACCTGCGATTCTTTAAAAGTAAACCGAACCGATTCTGATCCTATTTTTAAATAAGCAAGTGGATTTACCCTATTACGCCATAGCCGATTATCAAATTTGTATTACTCTTATTAATGGAAAGGATTTGATTCACTGCATCCCCTTGCTTAGGATATCGTTATGCGTAATAACCAACCAACGACCAATAAAGAAAAAACCTTTGACCCAAAAACCAAATTAATTACGGTGACCGACACCCAAGGTATTATTTTGGAATGTAACGATGCCTTCGTCGACATCAGTGGTTTCAGCAAGAACGAGCTGATTGGTCAACCGCATAATATCGTACGCCATCCCGACATGCCCGCTGAAGCATTTGAGGTAATGTGGCAATATCTAAAAGCAGGAAAGCCTTGGATGGGGTTGGTGAAAAACCGTTGTAAGAACGGCGATTTCTATTGGGTAGATGCTTATGCCACTCCAATTACTAAAAATGGAAAAGTCGTGGGTTATGAGTCTGTCCGTTCTTGTCCAGAGAGACAAGCAGTTGCTCGTGCAGAAAAGTTTTATCAACGAATTAAGTCTGGAAAATCAACAAAGTCACTAGCTTTGCTCGCGCACCCTGAATATCTATTGTTAAGTATCGCTTTCTTGTTCGCCATCGTTTTATGGAATATCGGTTACTCTCAACTCTCTGAGCGCTTTTTTCTATTGAGTGTTGTTATCTTCTCGGCTTGGATCTCATACTCACGCAAGAAAATGTTTGCATCACTCAGCGCACTACTGAAAAACTCATTTAGTCACCCGTTAGCGGTCAGCACTTATACAGACGATAGTGGCGATCTAGGAACGATTAAAGTCTCCCTCCACAGTCAAGCCGCTCATCTCAGTACCATTTTGGCGCGAATTGAAAACGCGGCCAGTGACGTTTCATCGGGCATGAAGCGTGGGCAAAGCTTAACTCAAAGCGCCCGTAAAGAAATCATACGCCAGCAAGCCGAAACCGAGACTGTCGCTGCGGCGATGAACCAAATGAGCACTTCAATCAATGATGTTTCCGAGCATGTTAATAATACGGCGGGGCAAGCATCAACAGCCAATACGTTGACTCAAAACGGCGTCACAACGGCCCACATTACTCGAGATTCAATTGAAAAGCTCAAACAAACGGTGCAGCAGATTGGTCACTCTGTTGAAAGTGTTTCTGAGCAGACCACAAAAATTGCTCAAGTCGCCCAAATCATTGAAAATATTGCTGAACAAACAAATCTATTAGCACTTAATGCGGCTATCGAAGCGGCAAGAGCCGGAGAGCAAGGACGAGGTTTTGCTGTCGTCGCTGATGAGGTACGCGTATTAGCGACTCGAACTCAGCAATCAACGCAAGATATCCACAATATTATTTCTGAGCTGACCGGTCGAGCTCAGCAAGCAGTAAACGTATCCAAAGTAGGCGTGCAAAATGCTGAAGAAGGACTAGGATACGTCTTAAAAAGTAGTGAAGTATTGGAAGGTATTTCACAGGCCGTTGAGCAGATTGCTGATATGTCAGCACAAATTGCTACTGCGGTTGAGCAGCAAGCTCATGTAGCAGAGGACGTTAATCAACAAATCGTCAATATTTCAAACTTAGCGGCATCCACCCAACGGAGTGCAAATCAGTTGAATGACTGTATTAATGATGTCGATAAGGTCTCGGACGATTTGCATGAACTTGTCGTGCGCTTCAAACAATAAGCGCCGATCAAAAAGCCCCAGTACAAGTACTGGGGCTTAAAATATGGCACGCCCTACAGGATTCGAACCTGTGACCACCTGCTTAGAAGGCAGGTGCTCTATCCAGCTGAGCTAAGGGCGCGTTACGGGAAAGGATTATACGAGTTCAAGCGCGTAAATCAACGCTTTTGACCGTTATTTTCTATCAAGTGCCTAAATATAAAGCAAAAGTACTATTTTAAAACGGGTTAACGAGTACATAACTCACGATGTCGTCGTCAGCCAACCACATAACGTCTTACTAAAATAGCATGACTCATCACTATTTAGCGGATCATCTTTACCGAATTTGAAACAGAAAAATCCGCACAAACATTAAAAATCAAATAGCAAACGTTTGCTTATGGATATTTTGCTTGTCATCTGCCACAATGCGCGCAAAATTTTGTGCTTTGCAGTGTAAGTAAGGAATGTTATGACGGCTCAATATATTGATGGAAAATTAATCTCGCAAACGGTGCGATCTGAAGTCGCAGCACGAGTAAAAGCCCGCACCGATTTGGGACTACGGGCTCCTGGACTTGCGGTTGTTCTTGTCGGCGAAGATCCGGCTTCGCAAGTCTATGTCGGCAGTAAACGCCGCGCCTGTGAAGAAGTCGGATTTATCTCGAAATCTTATGATCTGCCGGCAACAACGGGCGAAGCGGAGCTCTTAGCGTTAATCGATACGTTGAATCAAGACGACACTATTGACGGTATTCTTGTTCAACTTCCTCTACCTGCTGGCATTGATACGACCCAAGTACTAGAACGTATTGTACCAGATAAAGATGTCGATGGATTTCATCCTTACAATCTCGGTCGCTTAGCTCAGCGTATCCCTAAACTGCGCTCTTGCACCCCTAAGGGGATCATTACCTTATTAGAACGTTACAATATCGAATTGCGGAGTAAACATGCCGTTGTCGTTGGTGCATCGAATATTGTAGGGCGTCCAATGAGTCTGGAATTACTGCTAGCGGGATGCACAACGACAACCTGCCATCGTTTCACTAAAGATCTTGAACACCATGTTCGTCAAGCCGACATTTTAGTCGTCGCGGTCGGTAAGCCTAATTTTATTCCCGGATCTTGGGTGAAAGAAGGAGCCATAGTGATTGATGTCGGTATCAACCGTCTTGCTTCTGGACAATTGATTGGTGATATCGATTTTGAAGTTGCACGCACACGAGCCAGTTTTATCACTCCGGTTCCTGGTGGGGTTGGCCCGATGACGGTAGCAAGTTTAATTGAAAACACCATGATGGCGTGCGAACAGTTCCATACTCAAGATAAAACGCAACTTTAATCACTCGCATTAATTATCTCTGATTAACAATGAGAAGTAACATGTGAGACAAAAAAGGGGCGAGTAATAATCTCTCTCGCCCCTTTTATATTTATAGTGATAAGATCACACCAGCCAATGCAGCGCTCATTAAATTAGCCAAAACGCCAGCTCCAATCGCTCTAAAACCATATTGAGAGATAAAACTGCGCCGCTCTGGTACTAAACTCCCCAAGCCACCGATCAAGACCGCCATCGTCGAAATATTAGCAAAACCACATAAAGCAAACGTTATGATCGCTTGCGAATGTTCACTCAATTGTGATTGTACGTTGATGAATTGAATAAAAGCGACAAATTCATTGATGACGATTTTATTACCAATCAGCGACCCGGCGGTAATCGCCTCATGCCATGGAATGCCCAATAACCATGCTATTGGTGCAAATAAATACCCCAGTATCAGCTCAAAACTTAATGTAATGCCGATCCCGTCCCCTACCCAGCTTAATAGACCATTGAGTAAGGCAATCACGCTAACAAAAGCCAGCAGTGTCGCGCCAACCGCAACCGCAATTCGTAGTCCCGACATCGCCCCATCAGCCATCGCTTCGACGACATTGGTTGCCTTTGGAATATCAATATCGATTTCGGCCTTTTGTTGGTAGGTTTCCGTTTCTGGAAACAACATTTTTGCCATTAATAAACCGGCAGGCGCAGACATAAACGCGGCGGCAATCAAATAGTTCAAATTGACGCCCAATGACGCATAACCGACCAAGGTGCCTCCGGCAACCGATGCCAAACCACAAGTCATCACCGCAAAAAACTGTGAATCACTCATCTGCTTTAAATAAGGCTTAACCACAAGGGGAGCTTCAATCATACCCACAAAAATATTGGCGGTTGCTGACAGCGATTCTGCTCGGCCAGTACCCAGTAATTTTTGTAGCGCTCCGCCAATCAAATTAATCACTTTCGGCATCAAACCAATATGGTATAACCCGGAAATTAACGCAGAAAAAAAGATAATGATACCAAGGACATGAATGGCAAATACAAAGCCTACTTTCTCACTGGCTAACCCACCAAAGATAAAGCTGATCCCTTCTTGGCCATAATCGATCAAATGAGCAACGGCGCCTGTCACCCCATTGAGTATATCTTTACCGGCTGGCACATAGAGCACCAACAGGGCGAAACCTACTTGCAACAAAAAAGCCAAACCGACCGTTCTAAGTCGAATATTTTTTCTATCTGCAGAAAATAGCCAAGCAACGCTTAAAATGGCTATCACACCAAGCAATGAGATCATAAATCCAATCCGAAAAGTTACTAATAATGCAAGGCGAGGCATTCTATAGCGCAAAAGTAGATACGCAAGTAGCAAATGTTAACGGAGTAGATCAAAAATAATCCACGCGATCACTGACTATTTAAGCCATTGAATTTCAACAAAACAAACGTTTGCTTTTTGATGCTATTTCCATATGGAAATAATGTTTCTAGTCATGGAAAGAATCACTTAAGAAAAAAGAACAAACTCATGCATAGACGACCAATGTTGCCAGACGAGGAAAACAGGGGGAGATTGAAACATTAAATGGGTGGCAGACTTAGCATCCTGTCGATGCGAAGCGCACATAAGGCTCTAAGCGGCTGTCCCAGTAACAAGGGCTCGCTAATTTGTCTTTGATAAAGTTGATCACCGCCGACGTTTTCTTAGGCATATGCTGGCGGCTAGGATAAACCGCATAAAACGGCATATTTTGGTTGGCGTGCCAATCTGGCAATAATTGAATCAATTGTCCGTGACGAAATTCATCTTTAAGCAGATACGTCGCTAGATACGCTACCCCCCATCCAGCCACTGCAGCATCACGTACCGCTTCCGCTAAATCAACCGAGTAGTTACCCGAAACTTGTATGGTCAACTTGTGATCCAATTTTGCAAAAGACCAACGGGTATAGTCACGATCCCAACTTCGATAAATCAAACAATTGTGCTCTGATAACGCTTCCGGAGTATGCGGCGTACCATGGTGGAGTAAATAGTCCGGTGAGGCGACCACAACAAAACGGCTATCCGCTAGACGCTGAGCAATGTATCCCTGAGGTATATGCTCATTGCTGGTTATCCATAAATCGAGCCCCTCTTGTAACATGTCAACACGATGATCAAACAGGTGAACCTCGACTTGTAGCTCAGGATAACGTTGACGCAACGATTCTAACGCAGGTAAAACATGTAAAGTTCCAAAAGATTGCGATAAACCCAAACGCAGCAGCCCAGCGACTTCATCACGCTGACTTTCAACTTCAGCTTGCGCCTCATCGACCAAACGAAGTAACTCGGCACAATGCCGATAAAAACCTTGCCCCGCTTCGGTAATCGTGACACTCCGCGTTGTACGTTGTACCAACTTAATTCCCAAAGACGCTTCAAGTAAAGCCAACTGTTTACTGACATGAGAGACCGATACCCCCAATTGCTTGGCGGCAGCGGTAAAGCCTTTTTGCTGCACCAAAGTAGCAAAAATCACCATTTGCCCAGCTCGTTCCGCTAACACTGATTTTCCTTCCAGTAAAATGCGCCTTATTATAAGACAGGTTTGAAGCGGTTAATGCACCGCGCTTTGTAACTGAGCATAACACTGGGCGGTTTCGCTGAGTATCTCTAGCATCTTAGCCGTTTCTGTTTCTTCATTCATTGCAATCCCCTGCTTGGCATTGCTATCGATTTGTGTCGCAAAAGCACACAGCTTATCGGCACCAAAACTGGCGGCACTGCTTTTAAGAGCATGACTAATTTCAATTAAGTAAGTCATATTGCCGCCATCAGCCCCTTGAGTGAGCTGCTGATGATAAAGGCGAAGTTCACCTAAAAAAATATCCATTAAGATAGGAATATTCTCTTTGCCAATCTCTTGAGCCAATGCATCAATTTTTTCGGTATTCATCCACTGCATAACGTCTCTAACGCTCCTTTTCCTGCTCTTTTTCATTCCAGGTTTGCAGTTTGCGATAAATCGTTGAGGGACTGACATCTAAATAACTCGCCGCTCTTGGAATATTGCCATCACACACTTCAATGGCTTTTTCTATCGCTTGCTTTTCCGTTAGCCATAACGGAAAAATATCATGCACAGAAAGCACCTTCTCATCCTGAGACAAAAAGGTAGGCTCTGCCATTCTTGGCGCATTGAGTGGCGGAGGCAGCATCGATAAGGTAATTTCTTGTCCATCATTCAATACCACGACATTACGCAGTACGTTTTGTAACTGACGCACATTACCTGGCCATTCATAATGCTTAAAACGCTCTGTCACTTCTGAAGAGAGGCGAACAAATCCTTTGCCTTCCTCTTTCGCCATATGACCTAATAATGAATAAGCAATTTCAATCACATCATCGCCCCGTTCTCGTAGTGGCGGTAAATGTAATGGAATCACGTATAAACGGTAATATAAGTCTTCGCGAAAACGGCCTTGTTGAACTTCTTTCCAGGGATCACGGTTCGTCGCACAAACAAAGCGCACATCGACACTGTGTAGCTTAGAAGAGCCGACTTTTTGAAAAGTACCAGTCTGGATAAAACGCAATAATTTGGTTTGCAGATCAAGATCCATCTCGCACAGCTCATCCAAAAAGAGCGTTCCACCATCAGCCAACTCCGCAGCGCCCTGTCTATCTGAGGCGGCTCCGGTAAAGGCACCTTTGACGTGACCAAAAAGTTCACTTTCAATTAAGTCTTTTGGAATCGCAGCACAGTTGATGGCGATAAACGGTTTGTCGCCTCGCTTACTGGCGGCATGAATCGCTTCGGCGCACACTTCTTTACCAGTACCACTCTCGCCGGTAATAAAAATGCTGGCTTTACTGCTCGCTGCGGAATCAATCGTGCGATATACCGCCTGCATCGTTTGGCTACTGCCAATAAAACCTTGATAGTTTTGATTATTTGGATCGTAATTTTCGCTTTTAAGCTTATTCGCTTTGCGCATCGCATTATTGACGGTAATACGTAGCCGATCCGCCTCACACGGCTTAATCAGAAAGTCTTGCGCACCTTGACGCATCGCCTCGACCGCAGTATCGATCGAACCATGTGCGGTCATAAAGATGATCGGCACATCGGGAGATTGTTTTTTTACAGCGGCAAGCACATCCATTCCTGTCATATCAGGCAAACGTAAATCTAACAGGATTAAGTCGGGCGTTCGTCGGTTAAGGCTCTCTATCGCATCGCGCCCGGTGCTGACGATATTAATGTCAATCTCTAGCGGAGTCAGATAGGATCGGTACAATGCTGCCACAGAAGCCGTATCCTCAACCATCAATAGATACTTGGTTTTAACGTTATTTTCGCTCAATTGCCTACCCAGCCATTTTATTTTTGCATTTTGCTTAATTGTTGCATCAAGAGTCGCATTTTGCAAACTCCTTATTACCATTATCCCGTATGCAACTCTTATATACTCTAGCTATTAGCGATAAACTGCTGACGTAACTGCGTAATTTGATCGCGCTTTTGAGCCGCCAATTCAAATTCGAGATCTTGTGCGTGTTTGTACATTTCAGCTTCGAGCTTCATGATCTGCTTTTCTAACTGCTGGGGAGTGAGTAAGTCATAACTCGCACCGGGTTCAGCAACCTTAGCAAGTGGCACAACTTTGCTCGCTTTCTGCTGTTTCGGCTTCGTCGCATCGCCTAATTCCATAATATCTTTAATGCTGCGTCTTAGCGCTTGAGGTTCTATTCCCCGCTGTTGGTTATACGCTTGCTGCTTCTCACGGCGACGCTCGGTTTCATCAATCGCTTTACGCATTGACTTGGTAATGTTGTCCCCGTACAAAATCGCCTTACCACGCAAATGACGCGCAGCGCGACCTATAGTCTGGATCAATGAGCGCTCTGAACGTAAAAAACCTTCTTTATCAGCATCTAAAATCGCGACTAAGGATACTTCAGGCATATCCAGCCCTTCGCGTAATAAGTTGATCCCAACTAAGACATCAAACACTCCTAGTCGTAAATCACGAATAATCTCCACCCGTTCAACGGTATCAATATCCGAGTGTAAATAGCGCACTTTTACCCCGTGCTCGTGTAAATACTCGGTCAAGTCTTCCGCCATACGCTTAGTCAGTGTCGTTACGAGCACTCGTTCCTCTTTGGCGGCCCGAATGCGTATTTCTGATAATAGGTCATCAACTTGAGTGGCTACGGGACGTACTTCAATCTCAGGGTCGAGTAACCCCGTTGGCCGGACGACCTGCTCAACCACATCACCTGCGGATTTCTCTAATTCGTAGGCACTCGGCGTTGCAGATACAAAAATCGTTTGCGGTGCTAAGGCTTCAAACTCTTCAAATTTTAAAGGTCGGTTATCCAACGCTGAAGGCAAACGAAAGCCAAATTCAACCAAGGTTTCTTTGCGTGAGCGGTCGCCTTTATACATGGCGCCAATTTGCGGCACCGTCACGTGTGATTCATCAATTACCAATAAACCATCGTGAGGCAAGTAATCAAATAAGGTCGGTGGCGGTTCACCGGCGCTACGACCACTTAAATATCGAGAATAGTTTTCAATGCCTGAACAAAAACCCAGTTCATTCATCATTTCGATATCAAATTGTGTCCGTTGTGAGATGCGCTGCTCTTCCAATAACTTATTATTATCTAACAGGGTTTGACGCCGAAGTTGTAACTCTTGTTTGATCTGTTCAATCGCATCAAGAATCCGCTCGCGAGGTGTTACATAGTGGGTTTTGGGGTAAACGGTAAAACGCGCCAAATCACGCTGGCGAATGACACCCGTTAATGGGTCAAACAGACTGATGCACTCAATTTCATCGTCGAACATTTCAACCCGAACCGCTTCTTGCTCCGATTCGGCTGGGAAAATATCAATCACCTCACCACGAACCCGAAACTGACCGCGCTCAAAAGCAACATCATTACGGCTGTATTGCAACTCTGCTAAGCGCCGTAACATGTCACGTTGGTTAAGCACATCGCCGCGTCTTAGATGCAACATCATTTTTAGGTAAGAATCGGGGTCGCCCAAGCCATAAATTGCCGATACCGAAGCGACGATGATCGCATCTTTACGCTCTAATAGCGCTTTGGTCGCCGATAGGCGCATCTGTTCAATATGAGAGTTAACCGAAGCATCTTTTTCGATAAAGGTATCGGTAGTTGGAACATACGCTTCCGGCTGATAGTAATCATAGTATGAGACAAAATACTCCACCGCATTGTGAGGAAAAAAACTTTTCATCTCACCATAAAGCTGGGCCGCTAATGTTTTATTCGGTGCTAATAAAATGGTTGGGCGTTGGGCTTGAGCTATCACATTCGCTAACGTGAAGGTTTTTCCCGATCCCGTTACTCCCAATAAGGTTTGGTGCGCCAATCCCGCATCAATGCCTGCCAATAATCGTTCAATTGCCTCCGGCTGATCGCCAGAGGGTTGGTATTCAGAGACCAGCTCAAACGTTTTGCTCATTACCCATTATCCTGCTGCATTCATTGCTTTGAATGACTATTGTCCGGTCAGCGCTGCAAACTCGCAAGTAGTTTAGGGGTTAACACTAAAAACGCGTAACGATTATCCCTTTGGTACAAAAAACATCCCATTACTTATCCACAAAAAGACTCTCGACCTCGCATCACTGCAATAATCATGAATCTGACAACCACACCTGAACAATCTGTGGGTAAAACTAAAAAATCCTATAAAGTCAAAATACTAGCCATAAAAAGCAATCGATTACACTGGCGGGGGTATGATAACAATTGGAACTACGGCTAATTTTACAAATCCCCTTATACACTTATCCACAAAATTGGTGGATAAGTAAATGCAACGCATGCCTGATAAGGAGTACAGAAAAGTAAAGTCTCTATCATCAAAAATATCTATGATTTTTTAAGGGGTAGATATTGACAGAAAAAGAGCGGATAAGTAGTATTCTCGCCGCAAAACCATTCCCCCTTAGTTCAGTTGGTAGAACGGCGGACTGTTAATCCGTATGTCGCAGGTTCGAGTCCCGCAGGGGGAGCCAAATTCCAGAAAAAAAGACGTCCTAGGACGTCTTTTTTGCTTTTAGTCTATTTATATTTCTCACAACTGAGAAGGCAACAACATAACTCGATTAACCTAGCGGTTAAGCCACATTTTCTTCAAGCGGGGTTTCATTACCCTCTTCACTTTTCGCCACGACACCAGCAGCAATCGCATTACCCAATACATTGGTCGCTGAACGTCCCATATCTAGGAAGTGATCAATGCCGAGCAGTAACAATATGCCCGCATCAGGGATGTGAAATTGATGAAGCGTGGCGGCGATCACCACCAATGACGCACGAGGCACTCCTGCCATACCTTTAGAAGTGACCATTAAAATGAGTAACATGGTCACTTGTTGTGCCATGGTTAACTCAATCCCATAAGCTTGAGCGATAAACATAACGGCAAAGGTGCAGTACATCATCGAACCATCAAGATTAAATGAGTAGCCCATCGGTAATACAAAACTAGAAATTCGCTTAGGAGTACCAAAAGCACTTAAACTTTCTAGCGTTTTGGGATAAGCAGATTCTGAACTTGCCGTTGAAAATGCTAATAGTATTGGCTCGCGTATCATGCGAAACAGGGTAAACACGCGTCGTCCGAGCACCAAGGCTCCCATCAACAATAATACGCCCCACAATATACTAAGTGAGAGATAAAATTGCCCCATGAACGTACCATAGGTACTCAAAATCCCCATTCCCTCTTTAGCCACCATGGCACTGATTGCCGCAAAGACAGCAAATGGAGCAAAGTTCATCACATAAGCGGTTACCTTCAGCATGATCTCTGACACACTTTTTAGCATATCAATTACTGGGTAAGCTGGAGCACCAATAGCGGCAGCAGCTAGACCAAAAAATAGAGAAAACACCACAATTTGTAGAATTTGATTACTGGCCATGGCTTCAATCACGCTTCTTGGTACAGCGTGAATAACAAAGTCCCGGAAGCTTAGTGCTTGTGCATCAACACCACTGGCTAGGGAACTGGAAGGAATATCTAAATGTAAACCAACACCTGGGGACAGAATGGTCACCATCACCAAGCCAAGAATTAATGACATCATTGACGCCATCATAAACCACATTAAGGTTTTAATTCCTATACGCCCAACCGTTGTCGTATCTCCCATTTTAGCAATGCCGACGGTTAACGTGGTAAACACTAAAGGGGCAATAATCATGTTGATCAGCCGTAAAAACACATCCGTGATTAGGGTTATGTTATTGGCAAACTCTTCTGGCTGAACAGGGGTATACCAACGAATACCTTGTCCGGTAGCAATACCCAGCAACATAGCAATAATAATAGCTCTCGTTAACCTATTCATCTCAATGATCACTCCATGTATACAGCTTCAATTAGCTGCGTGTCGTAGCAGATGTTATTCCTGCGGAAAGCGAGGTGAGCAGCAGATTAGCAGAGAGGTATTGGCCTAAAGTCAATTTTTGTTCTGTCAACGTGAGCACAATGTTAAGGAAATGTCATTTTTACTTGCAAATTCTTACATAATAAAAACAAAAAATAGATCGACACCTATTGCATTTCCTCAACAAATAGAAAGCCACTTGAATAGTGAAAAATTATTTCGCAAGTTTTTCACGAATTAATGGCTCTAACTTATCTAGCGGTAGATAACCGGGGATGATTTGCTGACCAATTAACAGCGCTGGCGTACCGTTTAGCCCTAATTCACTAAATAGCTGATAGTTTTTCGCCAATTGTTGTTGGGTTTTTTCCTGTGTATTCAGCGCTTGGCTGGTATCGGTTTTTTGAGCGACTTGCAGTAACGACTGTGGATTATGCGCGCCCGGTTTTTTGACCAACAATTCATCCGCTTGAGTAAATTTTTGTTGATCCGTCTGCCATAGGTTTAATGCATAGCTGGCCGAATTAACTGGACTATCGAGTTCTTTCAGCGGCACCAGCACACTCACCACTTTGATCGTCGGGTAACGTTTGACCAACTCATGCAATACCGGATCGAGTTTTTTACACCACGGGCAGCTGTAATCGGTGAAAAAAATCAGCGTTAATTCAGGGTCTTGAGCACCAAAACTCGGGTGATCAGGGTTGTTGTATAAATAGGCTTGATTATCCTTTAATACCTGCTCAAAACGATTGGCTTGTTGCTCGTACATACGTAACGTGCTGTGCAGATTGTCAATCACTTGCGGATTACGTTGTAAAATTTGTTCAATATCCGCCAACTGTTTGGTTTGCTCTACCGTCAATGCAGCAGCACTACTCAGTGAAAAGGTGGCTAATAAGCCGATCAGCACAATTCTGTAAATTTTCATGTTTTATCCTTTATTTAATAATGACTATACCCAAACAACTTGGAGTTGCAGGTAGGCAGCAAGTGAGTAAGTCCCCATGAGCATAGATAGGCTATGTGATTGGGGGGAACGAACGTGGCCAACACCCCCTGCAGCTTCAAGTAGCAAGGGGATAACTTGCTAGCCACAAACGAGCCAATAATCCCCATGGAGTGGTCAAACCGCTGGTAATAAATTCAATTTTCCCTTGATGCACAATCATGATTGTTGGCGTGTAACGTATATGCCAATCCTGTCCTATTTGACTGCGAGGATCGTTAAGCTGAGGAAATTCAATGTCATGATAAGCCAAATAACGTCGTATCTGCTCATCGCTACCAGAAGAGAGCGCAATACCTAACGTTGGGTAGTATTGACTGAGCCAATTGACTGTTGGGGTGACAAAACGACATATATTGCACCAACTGGCCCAAAAATAGATCACCATGGGTTTCTCTGCACTCATGGCTTGAATATCGATTGACTGACCTTGGAGATCCACCGCCTGTAAACTGAATTGATTACGCTCTGGCATCTGTTGGCTACGCCATTGATCGATAGCCACAGAAACGATGCTCAGTAGCAAACCAATCATCAACCACTCACGTCCTAGATGTAATAAGCGCTTTTTCTTCATCGTGCTTCTCCTTTTGCCTGACGCAAGGCATCCATCACCGCACGATCGGTTAATAACACGGGCAGAGCAATGCCTTGTGGAGCTTGAGGGCCATACACTATATTAAACGGCACGCCAAATCGGCCATGGCTTTGCAAAAAACGAGTAACCAACTCACTGGGGAGCGTCCAATCACCGCGTATCAGAACCACCTCTTCTTGCTGTAGAGCTTTATGCACCGGATTTTGTAATAACACGTTCATTTTATTGACCTTACAAGTAATGCACCAGTCAGCTGTAACATCAACCAACACCACTTTACCTTGCTCTACATGCTGAGCAATTTGCTCTGCTACCAGTGGCTGCCAGGGTAAATCGTCACTAAGCTGAGTGAGTCCATGAGTGGTACTGAGTTTGGCCAGCCATAGACCCGCGCCAAAAGACAATACGGTAATGAGCACGAAGAGAACGATACGCTGAGCGCCGTAGTGTCTCCATCCTTGCCAAACACACAGTGCTAGAGTAGATAACAGATAAAGCAGTATTGCCCACAGCGGCCAATGGGCAGCGAGTAAGGTTAATAACCACAATGAGGTAGCCAATAACATCAACCCAAAAAGGATTTTTATACGGTTCATCCACGCACCCGGTTTCGGCAGCCGGAGTGCAAGCAGAGGAAACAGTGCCACCAATAACCAAGGTAGCGCCATACCTATACCCAAGCCGGTAAAAATAAACCATAGGGTGAGCGTGTCTGCGCCCAGTGCGAAAGCGACCGCCGTGCCTAAAAAAGGCGCCGAACAAGGCGTTGCTAATAAAGTTGCGAACATACCTTGTAAATAATGACCCAAATAACGCTGATCGGAGCCGCGCGTTGCCATCCATGTCGAAGCACTCACTGGCAAACGTAACTCGAATAAGCCGAGCATATTGGCGCCAAATAAGGTGGTGATCAGCAGCATTAGGACAATAAAGCTGGCACTTTGAAATTGAATACCCCAGCCGATTGCCTGACCACTCCATTTCAGTGCCAATAATCCTATGGCTATCAACCAAAAAGCACTGAGTATTCCTGCGGCCGAAGTGAGAAACTGCAAGCGGACACTACGACGCAGTGGTTTATCCAAGGTCAACACTGACGTTAACTTCATGCCTAATACCGGTAACACACACGGCATGACATTTAAAATCAAACCACCCAGTAACGCACTAGCAAACATCAGCATCAGTCCCCAACCTGAGGTTGTGGATTGAATCAGACCAGATTCAATCGCCACGGTTTGTTCAACCAATAGCGACTGATCAGCAAAAGTAACTTGTACGGATTCACCACTCAAATCTGCTTTACCGAGCCAACTAGAAACAGTAAATGTCGCCGTCAAGTTTTGCCCATCAACCTGAATTCGTGGTTGAGTAAAGCTACTTTCTGCGACTTTATCACTTTGACCATCAAGTAAGAGATCCGGCTGCTGCCAACCTTGTAGGTTGTGTGCGGTGATTTGTAAACGTTGCTGAGCCTCATCCCAGACAGCGCCTAATGTCAATAATTGCTGCGTTTTTTGCGGTACCCGACTAATCGCCTGTGCATATTGCGCCACTTCATTACTACCAGGCATCAACTGATCAGGAACAAAGCTCAGCTCAACGGGATAGTCAGTGATCACACAAACGGTCGAACAGGATGAGAGCCGTAAGCGCGCCTTAAACAGGACTGGCTGTTGCCGGTCTTGTATTTTAAGCGTGATCGGAAAGAGCGTATCACCTTGATAACCGATCGTTTCAATACCGAGCAGCGAAAAACGGCTAGGAAACGGCCAATGCCACTGAAAGTCACTCACATTTTCAGATGCAGACCAGTCAATTTCTGGGGCAACACCGCCTTCTCCGGGAGATCGCCAATAGGTTTTCCATCCCTTATCTAACTTTACCTCCAGATAACCAGCAGCCTCTCCGCTTTGCGGATCGCTTTGGCCAGTTAACACCAAACGTACCGCAACAGGTGGATGATAAGCATCGGTCAACCAATCGGTAGCAACGACTTCAGCCTGCGCCAAGAACGAGCTAAATAAGCTTAATAACAAACAGACACGCACTAAACGTGTTAAGAAGATTCTAAATACAGGGAACATGGTTTTTCCTTATTAATAAACACCAACAGGTTTGTAGCTTTAATGCCAATACATGCTGGTTTTATTCATGGAAAACACACAGTTGAAGATGGGGTCGCCGCTTGGGAACTCTCGGTTCGCGAAAAATGGTAAAAGGTAAACGACTCATCAGCCGTTGACTGACGATGATCGCAACCGTTAACCACAATAATGGGCTAAATAGCTCAACTAATTGTTGTAAATGATGACTCAGCAGTTTTTCTGTTAAATGGCAGGGCTCACTCAAGGTATCGTTATCGGCCGACACCAGATCAGCGAGCACCGAGGACGCCTCAGGGCAAAAACTTAACACGCCGCTATTTTTCGCCAGACACAGCACCATCACCCAACTGATCAACAGTAAGGCTAATAATCGGTAACGAGGGCGACGTAAATAATCCAATCAACAATCCTGAGTAACATAAATCGACAAACTCTACCCAAACCACTTGGAGTTACAGGTAGGAAGGGGATACAACCTATGGCGAATATGACCGAGCACAATCAATAAAGTTCAGCACAATCTTAGCTTAATGGTTCAAATTCCTCTTCGCATCAGGTTGCCAATCAAAGGATTTACTCTCTAACCGCAATTATTACGTATACTTTGTAGTCAACATACTAAAACCTTTGTTTTACTCGGTTGTTATTGACTGCGCAAAGCAGGATAATGCCCAGCTCGGAATTTAAGACAACGATCACTATGACCGACTATTTTTTGCTGTTAATCGGCACTGTTCTGGTTAACAACTTTGTACTGGTAAAATTCTTAGGCTTATGCCCTTTTATGGGTGTGTCGAAAAAACTCGAAACTGCGATTGGTATGGGGTTAGCGACGACGTTCGTCCTAACCCTTGCCTCTGTATGTGCCTATCTTGTTGAAAGTTACATTCTCGCGCCACTTGGTATTGAGTATTTGCGCACCATGAGTTTTATTTTGGTGATTGCAGTGGTGGTGCAGTTTACGGAGATGGTCGTTCATAAAACCAGCCCCACTTTATACCGTTTATTAGGTATTTTCTTACCCTTAATTACCACCAACTGCGCAGTGCTTGGCGTAGCGCTGCTCAATATCAATGAAAATCATAACTTTATCCAATCGATTATTTATGGTTTTGGGGCAGCGGTTGGCTTTTCTCTGGTGCTAATTCTTTTTGCGGCGATGCGTGAGCGCATTCAGGTCGCCGATGTTCCCGCTCCGTTTAAAGGTGCTTCCATTGCCATGATCACCGCAGGTTTAATGTCTTTGGCCTTTATGGGCTTTACCGGTTTGGTGAAATAAATGAGTACGTTACTGATCGCCATTCTTGCGCTGGCGGCACTGGCTGCCGTGTTTGGGGCTATTTTGGGGTTTGCTTCTGTTCGCTTCAAAGTCGAAGGCGATCCGATTGTTGATCAAATCGATGCCATTTTACCGCAAACGCAATGTGGTCAATGTGGCTATCCGGGCTGTCGACCTTATGCTGAAGCGATCGCCAATGGTGATACGATTAATAAATGCCCACCAGGTGGCCAAGCGACGATTGAAAAGTTAGCTGATTTAATGGGTGTTGAAGTTCAAGAATCCGCCCATGATTTGGATAATAAGGTCAAAACCGTTGCTTTTATTTACGAAGATATGTGTATTGGCTGTACCAAGTGCATCCAAGCTTGCCCTGTCGATGCTATCGTCGGAGGCACCAAAGCCTTACATACCGTAATAAAAGACGAGTGTACTGGTTGTGATTTGTGTGTTGCCCCTTGCCCAACTGACTGTATCGAGATGATCCCATTAGAGACCACTCCCGAAACGTGGAAATGGCAAATGAATGCTATCCCAGTCGTGAATATCGTTGAACCTGCGTCTAATTCGCAAAAAAGTGCGCATTAAGGATAGGTATGTTGTCATTAATTGAACAAATCCAAGCTGGTCGTCTTTGGGATTTCCCCGGTGGCATTCATCCACCTGAAAATAAACAGCAATCAACACAAACCGCTATCGCTCATGCTCCCATTGCTCATGAACTTGTTCTGCCAATAAAGCAGCACATAGGTAAAGCGGGCGATCTACTGGTTGAGGTCGGGCAGCGAGTGCTCAAAGGTCAAGCGCTCACCAAATATACAACGACATTTATGCTGCCAGTGCATGCGCCGACGTCTGGAGAAATCATCGCAATAGAACCACGCACAACCGCTCATCCTTCAGGATTGCCAGAAATGTGCATTGTGCTGCGTCCAGATGGTCAAGAATCGTGGATAGAGCGCCAATCAATCGCCGATTTTACTCAGTATTCAGCCGAACAACTGATTGAAATCATCCGCAACGCCGGCATTTCAGGAATGGGCGGTGCGGGATTCCCAACCGCAAAAAAAATTCAAACTGGGCTATCACGTACCGAAATATTGATCATTAACGCGGCTGAATGTGAGCCTTACATTACAGCCGATGATGCACTGATGCGCTTCCATGCCGACGAGATCATTAAAGGGATCAGTATTGTCGAGCATATATTGCGCCCTAAGCTGACGATTATCGGCATTGAAGATAACAAACCAGAAGCCATCCAAGCATTAGAGCAAGCGGCAAAAGAAAAAGATTTGCTGATCCGAGTGATCCCGACTAAATATCCTTCTGGCGGTGAAAAACAGTTGATCAAAATTTTGACCAACCTTGAGGTGCCTAATAATGGCATTCCGGCGGATATTGGTTTGATGATGCAAAATATCGGCTCAATACATGCGATTAAACGTGCAGTCATCGATGGCGAACCCCTGATTCAACGTGTAGTTACCTTAACCGGTAATACCTTTAAACAACCAACCAATGTATGGACGCTGCTCGGCACGCCAGTTGCGCATCTGCTAGAGAAGTTTGCTTACCAAGCCGACAAAAAATTACCGCGTTTGATCATGGGCGGGCCGATGATGGGCTTTACCCTACCTCATGCTCAGGTGCCAATTACCAAAACCAGCAACTGCATCTTAGCGCCGACCAGCAAAGAAATTAGTGCACCGCAAGCAGAAATGGCCTGTATTCGCTGTGGTTTATGTGCCGACGCCTGCCCCGCGTCGCTACTCCCGCAGCAGTTACAATGGCACGCCAAAGCTGAAGAATATGATAAATGCGAAGAGCTGAATCTAAAAGATTGCATTGAGTGTGGCGCTTGCGCTTATGTTTGCCCAAGTGAAATTCCTTTGGTGCAATATTATCGTCAAGCGAAAGCGGAAATTCGCACCCGCAAACGTGAAGCCGAAGCGGCTGAGCGTGCGAAACAGCGCTTTGAAGAGAAAAAAGCCCGCATGGAGCGTGATAAAGCCGAACGAGAACAGCGCTTTAAACAAGCTGCCGAAGATCGCCGCAAAGAGATGCAAAATAGTGGCAGTGATGATGCGATCGCCGCCGCTATTGCGAGAGTCAAAGCGCAAAAGCAGCAAGAGGATAGTAATGAGAAAGCAGTGAAACCAGCGGTTGCTGCTGCCATTGCCCGCGCGAAAGCCAAACAAGCTGAAGCGAGACAATCCGTAGAGTCGCCAGTCGAAGAAATCTCTTCAGCTACGAGTACAGCGCCGGAGCCTACCGTCGCAGCATCTAACAATGATAAAAAAGACGCCGTCGCCGCGGCTATTGCTCGCGCTAAAGCGCGTAAAGCCGCCCAGCAAGAGGCTTCTACTGATGACTCGTCTCCAGCAACCAGCCCAGCGCCTAAACCGATAGCCTCTGCGCCCAATGATGACAAAAAAGACGCTGTCGCCGCAGCCATTGCTCGCGCTAAAGCGCGTAAAGCAGCCCAGCAAGAGACCTCTGCTGCTGACTCGTCTCCAGCAACCAGCCCAGCGCCGGAGCCTACCGTCGCAGCATCTAACAATGATAAAAAAGACGCTGTCGCCGCAGCTATTGCTCGTGCTAAAGCGCGTAAAGCCGCCCAGCAAGAGACCTCTGCTGCTGACTCGTCTCCAGCAACCATTCCAGCGCCTAAACCGATAGCCTCTGCGCCCAATGATGACAAAAAAGGCGCTGTCGCCGCGGCCATTGCTCGTGCTAAAGCGCGTAAAGCCGCCCTGCAAACCAATCACCAAGCCAATAACGCTGAGGAGAAAAAATAGTGGCCTTTTTTATTGCTAGTTCGCCACACGCGCATAGCAAGCGCAGCACCGCTGAGTTGATGAAATGGGTCGCGATTTGTGCCCTACCCGGATTGGTTGCACAAAGCTATTTTTTTGGTTGGGGAACATTAATCCAATTGATACTGGCGATAACCGTTGCCTTAGGTTTAGAAGCCATAGTGATGTTACTGCGCAAACGCTCACCACGTTTAGCTTTACGAGATTATAGTGCCCTTGTCACCGCTTGGTTGCTTGCTATTGCTATTCCCCCACTCTCACCTTGGTGGATAGTGATCATCGGTTTAGTTTTTGCCATTGTGGTCGGTAAACATTTGTATGGCGGACTCGGTCAAAATCCATTTAACCCAGCGATGGTGGCTTATGTTGTCCTGTTAATCTCATTTCCAGTACAAATGACCAGTTGGTTGGCACCACATCAATTAGCCCCAGAATCCGTGTCGTTTGTTGATTCTTTATCACTGATTTTTACTGGCTTTAATCAAGATGGGTTATCGCTACAGCAGATCCGCACAGGGATTGATGGCATGACCATGGCGACCCCATTGGATGCTTTAAAAACGGCGTTGCATGCTGGCAATACACTATCACAAGCGCTTTCCTTACCCCCATTCAGTGGTTTAGCGGGGATTGGTTGGGATTGGGTGAATCTCGCTTATCTAGCAGGCGGCTTATTACTGATTAAGCTACGGGTGATTAATTGGCATATACCGGTCGCTTTTCTCTCTGGGGTGATTGTCTCTAGTTTACTGTTGATGCTGCTGGCTCCGGGCACGACCGCTTCGCCGATTATTCATTTACTTTCTGGGGCGACGATGCTTGGGGCATTTTTTATTGCTACCGATCCCGTTACCGCTTCTACTACCAATAAAGGCCGGATTATCTATGGCCTGTTTATTGGGAGTTTAGTGGTGATGATTCGTAGTTGGGGAGGCTTTCCTGACGGTGTCGCCTTTGCGGTATTACTCGCCAACATGTGTGTCCCCTTAATCGACTATTACACCAAACCTCGTACTTACGGGCATTAAGGAGCATTATGTTTACTGCCATCCGTAAAAATGGGTTAATTTTGGCTATCTTTGCTTGCGCTTCCACTGGTGTCGTCGCGTTAACCCAATATTTGACCGCCAGCCAAATCAAAGCTCAAGAAACTGCACAATTATTATCAGTGTTAAATCAGGTGATCCCACCTGAATGGCATGATAATCAACTGTCAGCCGCATGCACACTAGTAAGCGATCCCTTACTCGGTAGCTCAAAAGCCATGCCTGTTTATCTGGCCACTCTGAATGGAGAGCACACCGCATTGGCTATTGAGGCGATTGCACCTGATGGCTATAGCGGAGCGATCAAAATCATTGTTGGTATTGATCAACAAGGAAATATACTCGGCACACGTGTTTTATCTCATCAAGAAACCCCCGGTCTTGGCGATAAAATTGATTTACGGATCAGCGATTGGATACTCAGTTTTACTGGCCGTCAAGTCAATGATGACAATCAAAAACAGTGGCAAGTACGCAAAGATGGTGGGCAATTTGATCAATTTACCGGAGCGACCATTACGCCGAGAGCGGTCGTAAAAGCAGTTAAACAAACGGTCGAGTATGTGAATTTACATCGCGAACAGATCGTTAATCAACCCTTGAACTGTGGAGGACAATAGATGAGTGACCATAAAACACTGATCAAAAATGGCTTATGGGATAACAACCCAGCTTTAGTGCAGTTACTAGGTCTGTGTCCGCTATTAGCCGTCTCGTCCACCGTCACTAACGCGCTTGGTTTAGGTCTAGCGACCTTATTGGTATTGGTCGGTTCGAATGTGACCGTCTCTTTAGTGCGCGATTATGTTCCCAAAGAAGTACGGATTCCGATTTTTGTCATGATCATTGCCGCTTTAGTGACTTGTGTGCAGTTACTAATGAAAGCCTATGCTTACGGACTTTACCTCTCTTTAGGCATCTTTATTCCCTTGATTGTCACCAATTG
Source organism: Vibrio sp. A11 (assembly GCF_013048705.1). Classification (NCBI taxonomy): domain Bacteria; kingdom Pseudomonadati; phylum Pseudomonadota; class Gammaproteobacteria; order Vibrionales; family Vibrionaceae; genus Vibrio; species Vibrio sp. A11. The sequence goes on from NZ_VHSI01000002.1 coordinate 194,923, forward strand.
CATCATTATTGGTCGCGCCGAAGCATTCGCCTCAAAAAATCAAGTGCTTCCTGCCGCTCAAGATGGCTTCTGGATGGGATTAGGCATGACTGCCGTTCTGGTCGTCTTAGGCGCTCTACGAGAAATTCTGGGTAATGGTACTTTATTCGACGGTGCTGATTTGCTACTGGGTGATTGGGCATCAATACTGCGTATCGATCTTCTGCATTTAGACAATAGTTTCCTACTCGCACTACTACCACCAGGCGCTTTCATTGGTGTCGGCTTTCTGATTGCCGCCAAAAACGTGATTGATAAGCAGATTGCTCAGCGTCAACCTAAACCTGAAAAACAGGCCATTGAGCGCGCGCGCGTCACCAATGTATAACTCGATTGACTGGGTATTTGATTATGAATAACGTAAAGCGGTTAGCAATCCTTGAGCGCTTGAGAGCCAACAACCCTAACCCACAAACTGAACTCAACTGGAATACGCCATTTGAGCTGCTGATTGCCGTTTTACTATCGGCTCAAGCTACCGATGTGAGTGTCAATAAAGCCACGGATAAACTCTACGCCGTCGCCAACACCCCACAAGCCATATGGGATTTAGGTGTCGATGGCGTGAAGCAATACATAAAAACCATTGGACTATTCAATTCTAAAGCCGAGAATGTGATTAAGACCTGCCGAATACTGCTTGATCAGTACGGCGGCGAAATTCCAGAAGATCGAGCCGCTTTAGAGTCACTGCCCGGCGTGGGTCGAAAGACCGCCAACGTGGTTCTTAATACCGCCTTTGGTTGGCCAACGATTGCCGTTGACACGCATATTTTCCGCGTCTCAAATCGGACTAAGTTTGCTATCGGTAAGAATGTCGATGAAGTCGAGCAAAAACTGCTTAAAGTCGTCCCCAAAGCATTCAAAGTCGATGTTCACCATTGGTTAATCCTTCATGGTCGTTATACTTGTATCGCACGCAAACCCCGTTGTGGGAGTTGCATTATTGAAGACTTGTGTGAATACAAAGAGAAAGTCTACCCAGAAAGCTAGGAGTCATTATGTCAAATAGTCGTATTCTTCATACCATGCTACGTGTTGGAGATTTAGATCGTTCTATCGAATTTTATACCCAAGTCATGGGCATGAAACTACTGCGTAAAAATGAAAACACCGAATATAAATATACCCTTGCCTTTTTAGGTTATGGCGATGAATCTGAAGGTGCGGTCATCGAGCTCACTTATAACTGGGGAGTCGCTGACTACGAGATGGGCAACGCTTATGGACACATTGCGATTGGTGTCGATGATATCTACACCACCTGTGACACCATCAAAGCAGCAGGCGGTAATGTGACCCGTGAACCCGGTCCTGTTAAAGGTGGCAGTACACATATCGCCTTTATTAAAGATCCGGATGGTTATATGGTTGAACTGATCCAAAACAAACAAGCCAGTGCTGGGCTTGAAGGCTAATCAGCTTAACGTTTAATGCCGATATACAAAACCGCTCTAGTGAGCGGTTTTGTTGTCTCTGAGGGGATGAAATACGACGGTCTGTGCGTTTTTATCAGCGTTCCATCAAACCTGAGTTCGTCCTAACGAAATCACCACTCGGCGGTTTTTATCTCGTCCAATCGGCGAAGCATTGTCAGCAATCGGCCGACGTTGCCCATAACCTTGAACTTGAATACGATCTTCTGGCAGTCCTAAGGTGCGAAAATAGCGTTGTAACGATTCTGCACGGCGCTCTGATAAACTTTGACTCTCATTGCGGCCTTCACTGGTATCGGTGTAAGTCGCCACTAATACCAGATCTATATCTTGATTATATCGAATATAATCCGCGATTTGTGCTAAACGCTTCTGCGATGCTTTATTAAGCTCGACGCTATTTCCTCGGTCGTAATGCAAAATAGTGAACGCGATATCTTCAAAACTGTATGGCAAAAGATTAGCGATACAATCACTAAACACGTTGTACTGAGGCTGAAACAGTACCGATGAGAGCATCACTTCAATGCGTTGATCACGGCTTTGCCAATCTTGATAACTAAAGGTTGGATAACGCCCTTGTTCTAATTCACTCAAGAGTGCCCAAGCCGTTTGACCACCAATATAACCATCAAATTGTTTAAAAAACTGGATATTAGAGATGCGATCAGCACGCTCGCCCGGACGCCACCTCGGCGGCATAGAGACTAAGCTTACGTTACGAGTCTCACCCATCGGTCTGCGCATTTTTAGTTCAAAATCAAGATTAATCTGTTTGCTGGCATGAGAAGTAAAAACAGCATCGCCATAATTAGGAATGGGATGCACTAACTGGCACTCTAATGGTGTATTGACCACCATTTGCCAAGTAGACTGCTGTGGCGAGGCAACGTATTGCTTACCAGAAGCGAATGCATTCACAGTGCCAAGACAACCTGCTACATAAAGACCTGTCATTAGCCATTTATTCATAATCTGTCTCTTACCACAATAATAAGCACTAAGGCGATAACTTGCCGCAACGAAGGCAAATAACGCAATCTGCGTGAAGGGTCCGTAAAACATGCAAAAAACTCGCCACAACAACAAGCTTTTGATGATTTTATTGCTGGGATTTGGTTTTTCTCAAGCAGATAATCTGTAATAATGTTGTTCTTGTCACTTAATTTAGGCTCACATGACTGTTATTAATGAAGCATTTGCGTTAAATAAACGCTTTAGAGGCTATTTCCCAGTAGTTATTGATGTTGAAACCGCTGGATTTAATCCACAAACGGATGCCTTACTTGAGATCTGCGCCATTACCTTATGCATGGATGAACAAGGAGATTTGCATCCTGCTTCAACCCTTCATTTTCATATTGAGCCATTTGAAGGGGCAAATATTGAAAAAGCCGCTTTAGAATTTAATGGGATTCATGATCCCTTCAGTGCATTGCGAGGCGCAGTCACCGAAGAATATGCCCTAAAAGAAATTTATAAACAGGTGCGTAAAGAACAAAAGGCGGCAGACTGTAGCCGAGCGATCATCGTTGCCCATAACGCATCATTTGATCACGGTTTTGTCATGGCAGCCAATGAACGTTGTAAATTAAAACGAGTCCCTTTTCACCCCTTCGCGACTTTCGATACTGCCGCACTCAGTGGGTTAGCTTATGGACAAACAGTGTTAGCTAAGGCTTGCAAAGCCGCAGGGATGGAATTTGATAATCGTGAAGCGCATTCCGCACTTTACGATACTCAACAAACCGCAGCACTATTTTGCGGAATTATTAATAAATGGAAAGCACTGGGTGGCTGGCCGTTAGCTCCCCAAACAAACACAACTGACTAATTGAGATATTTATGAACCCTGTTGTTATATCTGTGTGCGTCATGCTGATTTTAGCATTGATGCGCATTAATGTGGTCGTCGCCCTCACGTTCAGTGCGATGGTCGGTGGCCTTGTTGCTGGTATGAGTTTAAATGAGTCTGTCGCTGCGTTTGAAAGTGGTTTAGGTGGCGGCGCGACGATTGCTCTGAGCTATGCCATGTTAGGCACTTTCGCGGTGGCAATTTCTCGCTCCGGTATTACTGATGTCCTTGCCCAAAGCGTGATTAAACGTCTCCATGGTAAACAAAATCATGCGGCGACAACGGGATTAAAGTATGCAGTGCTCGTGGCTTTACTGCTGATGGCGATGTCGTCGCAAAACGTGATCCCGGTGCATATCGCTTTTATTCCGATCCTGATCCCGCCCTTATTGGCGGTATTTGCTCGTCTCAAAATCGACCGCCGAATGATAGCCTGTGTGCTGACTTTTGGTTTAATTACCCCATACATGATCCTGCCGGTCGGTTTTGGGGGGATTTTCCTCAATAATATCTTACTCAAAAACCTGCATGATAATGGCCTACAAAACGTTACCGCCAGTCAAGTACCCATGGCAATGCTACTCCCCGGCCTTGGTATGCTGGTCGGTTTGTTGATTGCGGTCTTTTTTACTTACCGTAAACCACGTGAATACCAAGCAACCGAATTGACCACCATTCAGCACCAAGAAAACAGTCATATCAATCGTAAGCACTTACTTACCGCAACACTGGGTATTGTGGCGGCATTGGCGGTGCAACTCGCTACTGGGTCAATGATCATCGGTGCTTTAGCTGGCTTTATGATTTTTACCTTTGGCGGGGTGATTGCTTGGAAAGAAACCCATGATGTGTTTACCAAAGGAGTGCACATGATGGCGATGATTGGTTTTATCATGATCTCTGCTGCAGGCTTTGCTGCCGTGATGAAAGCCACTGGTGGTGTCGAGTCACTGGTTACCGCTCTTTCAACCAGCATTGGCGATAATAAACCACTCGCAGCTCTATTGATGTTGGTCGTCGGTCTCCTTGTCACCATGGGGATAGGATCGTCTTTCTCTACTATTCCGATTATTGCGACGATTTATGTACCACTCTGCTTGGCTTTTGGTTTTTCCCCCATGGCGACTATCGCTTTAGTTGGTACCGCTGCTGCGCTAGGTGATGCCGGCTCTCCAGCCTCTGATTCAACTTTAGGTCCAACGTCTGGTTTGAATGCTGATGGCCAACACGAACATATTTGGGAAACGGTCGTACCGACCTTTATTCACTATAACCTGCCCCTGATTGCCTTCGGTTGGTTAGCGGCGATGGTGCTCTAGAGCTGTATCAGATTTGACTATAAAAAAGAGCGCTCAATTTAGGCGCTCTTTTTTATCCATTCGGTAAACTCATCAAATAAAAGCAGTTAAGCGCCTTCGTTATGCAGCTCTAAGTTCGCTAAATCTTGTTGAATTTCCGCTAGCGTTTTCGCATCATCTCCGCGCATCGATTCGAGAAAATCAAGGTACTGCTGATCAATATCACCCGTCACATATTCACCGTTAAAGACTGACGTTTCAAACTTAGCAATATCAGGATTACCGAGACGCACCGCTTCAATCAAATCGGGTAGTGTTTGAAAAATTAAACCGTCAGCACCAATTTGTTTACAGATAGCTTCGTTATCGCGACCATGGGCAATCAGCTCATTGGCACTTGGCATATCAATTCCGTAAACATTAGGGAAACGGATTTCTGGTGCCGCCGACACTAGGTAGACTTTCTTAGCACCAGAGTCACGGGCCATTTCAATGATTTGTTCAGAAGTCGTACCACGAACGATCGAGTCATCGACCAGTAATACATTTTTATCTTTAAACTCGGAGCGAATCGCGTTTAACTTACGACGCACCGATTTTTTACGCTGCTGCTGGCCAGGCATAATAAAAGTTCGACCGACATAACGGTTTTTGACAAATCCTTGTCGATAAGGAATATCAATCGCTTGGGCAATTTGTAGTGCAATATCACAAGACGTTTCAGGAATAGGGATCACTACATCAATCTCCAAATCGCTAAAACTTTCTTTGATTCGCTCGCCTAATTTTTTACCCATTTCGACTCGTGCGCTGTAGACCGAAATCTTATCAATGAAAGAGTCTGGACGGGCAAAGTAAACGTATTCAAAAATGCACGGATTAAGTACTGGGTTTTGAGCGCACTGCTGAGTAAAAAGTTGGCCATCAAAGGTGGCATAAATTGCTTCACCGGGAGCGATATCACGCATAAAGCTAAAACCAACGGCATCTAAGGCAACGGACTCAGAAGCAACCATATATTCTGTGCGATCAGCCACTTGACGCTTACCTAAACAAAGCGGGCGAATCCCATTCGGATCACGAAAAGCAACCATGCCATGACCAATGATCATTGCCGCGACAGCATAAGCGCCACGTATTGTACGATGTACATTGGCGACAGCACGAAAGACTTCTTCCGGCGTCACTTCGCTTTCAACAGAGTCTATTTCATGGGCAAGGACATTCAGTAACACTTCTGAATCTGAGGTGGTGTTGATATGGCGGCGATCTTTTTCAAACAGCTTTTGGCGCACCTCTGCCGCATTGGTCAAATTACCGTTATGGGCCAGCGTGATACCAAAAGGCGAATTGACATAAAAAGGCTGCGCTTCCGATGCACTCGAACTGCCTGCTGTTGGGTAACGCACATGGCCGATCCCAACCGTTCCTTGCAAGCGTTGCATATGTTTAGCTTCAAAGACATCTTTAACTAAACCGTTCGCTTTTCTCAGACGAAAACGATTGCTTTCTATGGTACAAATACCCGCGGCATCTTGGCCACGGTGCTGTAATACCGTTAACGCGTCATAAATTGACTGGTTCACCAGCGTTGTACCCACGATTCCAACAATACCACACATGTCTTAACCCTCGACTTTCAACAATAACTGGCGCTTAGTGAGCGCCAGAAAGAAAACTGGATGTTGCTTGTAAGTGTTCGAAGAAGGGAGCAATCAGGCGACTGAATTCTGGCACCAGTTGCGACCCTTTCCACCACTCTGCGTTTGGTGATGCGGTGAACGCATCCATAAAAAATAAAGCTGCTGCGACAATCAAAACACCTCGTAATGCACCGAAAACCACACCGAGGATCCTATCGGTTCCAGATAACCCTGTCTTATCAACTAACTGTGAAATGACGTAGTTAACCATCGCTCCAACAATCAAGGTGGCTATAAATAGCACCGCAATTGCCGAGCCATTACGAAACATCTCATCTTTAATGTTACTAAAGTACACGGCTAACTTTGCGTAGTATTCTGAAGCGATATAAAACGCGGCAAACCAAATAACCAATGACAACGCTTCTTTCGCAAAGCCACGAAGTAAGCTGATCAACGCAGACAGGCCGATCACACTTAAAATGACAATATCTAACCAATTCATGAGTTCTTACATTCTAAGTTGGCGCGCATTTTAACAGAAAAATGCGCAACGCAAACGTTTTCTTAAGGATTTAATGGCTTAAATTTAAGTAACTGACCTTTAGCGCCAGTTATTTTCTCTAATTCCACTAACTGATTTTCTAACTTACTTTTTGAAACATCAGGCCCAATAATGACACGCGTAAAATCGTTTTCTTGTTTTGTGTGTGCCTGATAACCACGTCGTTGTAAGTCAGCAACCACATTTTTAGCATTTTCTGCATTTCTCAGTGCCATCAATTGAATGATCCAAGCGCTATCTTGATAATCATTTTTTTCAATCACAGGACGTGTGGTCGTCGTTACGGTTTGATGACTTGCCTCTTTCGGTATTGCTGTAGGCGATTCAGTGACGGTGACTGGAGAGTCGGGCAAAGCCACCTGATCTTCTATGGGATCAAGAATCTCAAACCGTTCAATATCACTATCGAGTTCAGGCCTTAGCGGAATGCTAGCAACGTCTTCTTGATAGTGCATTTTTTTACCGTCCAAGAGATCGGGTAATACGATCACACCAATCGCAACCAAAATGATCGTACCGACTAAGCGGCTTTGAAATTTACTGGCCATTTACTCTCCTTTACCTTGCCAATGCTCAAGGACTTCACCCACGGTATGGAAGGATCCAGCAACCACGATGACATCATTGCTTTGTGCCTTTGTCAGCGCGGCTTCAAAAGCATCCACTGGACACAAATATTCACTTTGCGTTGGGGGCAGATAACGGACTAACTCCTGTGAACTCGCTGCGCGAGGACCAGAAAGAGAGGCGGGATACCAAGCTTTCACGACTGGAGTCAGTGCTTCGATAGTGGATTTAATGTCTTTGTCATGCAACATTCCGAGTACCATATGCACTTTTTGCTGTGGATAACGCTGTTCTAATTGCGAGACAAGATAGTGAGCCGAATGTGGGTTGTGTGCCACATCCAACAAAATCGTCGGTTGAGTCTGTAATACTTGCATACGTCCGGCCAAATTGGCTTTACGTAATCCTTCGCTCACATCAATATCACTAATATCAAGGCCAGAGCAGCCTAATGCCATCAAGGCTGTGGCGGCATTGGCAAGAGGCAATGTCGGAATCGGTAAATCACTGAGTTCAAATGATCCACTGCGCCAACGCCATGATGAACTCGATAACGTCTCATAGTGATATTGAATACCCACCTGATAGAATGTCGCACTAATATCATCAGCATGAGCCGCCACCGTTGCAGGTGGAGAAGGTTGCCCGCAAATCGCTGGTTTCCCTGAACGGAAAATACCCGCTTTTTCAAAACCAATCACGTTGATGTCATCACCGAGCCAATCCACATGATCAATCGCTAAGCTCGTGATCACCGAGACATCATGCTCGACCACATTGGTTGCATCTAATCGTCCACCTAATCCAACCTCAAGCAAAATCACCTCGACCTGCTCAGTTTGAAAAAGACGCAGCGCGGCTAGAGTGCCAAACTCAAATAGGCTCAATGTAGTATTACCACGCTGAGTTTCTATGTAAGCAAAGGCCTCGGTATGTTTTGAATCCGGAAGTTCGTGACCGTTAATCCGTACACGCTCGTTGTAACGAATAAGATGAGGGGAACTGTACACGCCAACCGAGTAGCCAGCTTGGAGAAGAATACTTTCCATTAAGGCGCATGTTGAGCCTTTACCATTCGTGCCCGCTACCGTAATGACAGTAGCAGATGGTCTGGTGAGTTGCGCTTTCTCGGCAACCGTTTGAACACGTTCTAAGCCGAGATCAATGGCCGAGGTATGGATATGAGATAAATAATCAAGCCACACCGTAAGTGGCGATGTGGCTTGAGGAATAGAGTATTGAGTCATCTAACGTAGAACCATAGTTATGCTTGGCTTTGTTAGTGGTTACTTTACCCTTTTTTATCCGCTTCTGGTACAGAATATGTTTCTTCGTTTGGCGCTGCGTTCACAGAAACCACCAGAGGAGAAGCATGATTGGTCATTTTGGCTAACAATCCCGCCACACGTTGACGCATTTCACGACGATCGACGATCATATCTATTGCGCCATGTTCAAGCAAAAACTCACTGCGCTGAAAACCTTCAGGTAAATCTTCACGCACAGTTTGCTCGATCACGCGGCGTCCAGCAAAACCAATCAAGGCTTTCGGTTCACCAATATTAATATCACCTAACATCGCCAAACTCGCAGATACACCACCCATCGTTGGGTCAGTCATCACCGAAATATAAGGTAAGCCTTTTTCTGTTAAACGCTGCAGCGCCGCACTGGTCTTGGCCATTTGCATTAATGACATTAAGGCCTCTTGCATACGCGCTCCACCACTGGCGGAAAAGCAGACTAACCCGCAATTATTTTCAATCGCCGCATCCACTGCACGCACGAAACGTGCACCAACAACGGAACCCATTGATCCGCCCATAAAGGAGAATTCAAACGCACAAGCAACAACCGGAACACCGATCACCTGCCCTTTCATCACGATGAGTGCATCTTTCTCGCCACTGCTTTTTTGCGCAGCCGCTAAACGTTCTTTGTAACGCTTAGTATCTTTAAACTTAAGCTTATCTTGTGGCTCAAGCTCTTGAGCGATTTCCTCGCGGTTATCTTCGTCTAAAAAGGTCTCTAGACGACGACGCCCTTTCATGCGCATATGATGGTTACATTTAGGGCAAACCTCTAAATTGCGTTCCAACTCAGCGTAGTACAGCACTTCTTCACAAGAGGTACATTTAGTCCATACCCCTTCAGGAATAGACGCTCTACGTGAACTGACAATGTTGCTTTTTTCTAAAATCTTTTCAAGCCAACTCATGCAAGACCTTTTTACTTTCTCATCTCCCGCGCTAGTGCGAAAGATATAAATTAGACATAAACGCGTGGGATTAAAGCATACAAAACCGCAACTGTAGACAAAAAACTGGTTGTACCTATTTCTTTGCCCAATCAATATGCATCTGTGTATTGGAAGCTATTTGCTCCAGTTAGTTCAAATTCTCTGCTAAAAATAGCGGCCCCAGTGGCGCTTTGGGTAATTCAAACTGCGCAGGATAATCGACAGCAACGAGATACAAGCCTTCAGCCTTGGCCGTTGCGGCAGCTAATTTGCGATCTTTGGCTGCCAATAACCACTCTATCCATTGTGGTTCTTTCTCTCCACGTCCGACTTCAATCAAACTACCGACAATATTACGCACCATATGATGAACAAAAGCATTCGCTTTTATATCAACGACAACATAACGCTCATGGCGAGAAACATTCAGGTGCATAATATTACGCCAAGGACTACGAGACTGGCAATGTACCGCTCGAAAAGAAGTAAAATCATTTTCACCCAATAAATATTGACCTGCCAGCTGCATTCGCTGAACGTCTAATTCTGGATGATAATGACTTACTCCCGAAGATAGGATCCCCGGGCGATAAGCATGATTATAGATAACGTATCGATAACGACGCGCCGTCGCACTAAAACGAGCATGAAAATCGTCGGCAACCACTTTCGCCCATCGAACAGCGATATCCTTCGGTAAGTTAGCGTTAGCACCCATCGTCCATGCAGCCATGTTACGTTCAGCTGTCGTATCAAAGTGGACAACCTGCCCTGTACCATGCACTCCTGCATCGGTACGTCCAGCACATTGAACCTCTACCGGATGATTCGCGATAATCGACAGAGCTTTTTCAAGCTTTTCCTGTACGCTAATGACGTCTCGTTGCCGTTGCCAGCCAAAGTAATGGGTACCATCGTACTCAATACCCAGAGCAATTCTCATGTTCTGTTTCTCATTGAAAATGGGGCGGGCAGTATATACTGATCGCCAAACAACGTGAAGACACCTACGCCGCGAAAGTCATCCATCTTTACAGGCTATTGTCGACCATTGATCCTATCAATAAGGTATTTTGCCTGGCGACGAATTTCATCATCACCATCAACGATCGCTTCTTCCAGTAACTTGATTGCTCCTTTACTGTCATTCATTTCCAAGTAAATTTTCGCTAAATCAAGCTTACCGGCCGCTTCGGCATTATTGTCAACATCAAAATCAGTGATATCTCCAAGCACATCAGGAAATTCATCTAAACCGACATCCAGCTTAAGCGCTTCATCATCAGGATTTATCGAGCCTTCATCCCTTTCTACTTGAGCCATCAACTCATCAACGGTCATGAACTCACGCTTTTCAGGTGAAAAATCAACTACATCTTCCTGATTTTCCCAATTTTCCACTTCAACTTCAGGTTGCTGATTTTGTATTTCCTCTTGCCAGATCGCTTGATCTTCTTCCGGTATCTCATCAGGGATAACGGCTTTTTGATCCTCGGTTAAACTAAAACCATTCCAGTCTTCTCCACCCATTTGTAACATGGCATCAATATCCATGCCTGCACTGTCAATGGTTTTAGCATCTAACGGCGAATTAAACAGATCCATTGGACGAGCCATTGGGTCATTCAATAAATCCGTAAATTGTTGCTCATTGTACGCTTTACTGGATAACGTAGCGAAATCAATCGGCTCATCATTTTTATCCTCTGGCTCTGGCTCTGGCTCTGGCTCTGGCTCTGGCTCTGGCTCTGGCTCTGGCTCTGGCTCTGGCTCTGGCTCTGGCTCTGGCTCTGGCTCTGCAGGGATTGAAGCGGTGTCTTGCTGATCCGTCAAGTCTGAGTGTTCAGCAACCTGATGTGGTGTCTGTAACTCCTCTTGTTGATCAAAGTTAGCCATGATGTCATTAAGTTCAGCAGCATCTTCATCACCATCAAAAATAACCTCTGATTCGGTTTCAAATTCCGTATCGGCTAAGGCATCTTGCTCGGTATATTCAGCAAGCTCACTCTCATCAAAACTTAATGGACCGTCTTCCTGCTCTGAAGATGGCTCAAGGGCTGAGTCATCAGGTTGGCTATTATCGGGCTCGACAATGGCGTCATCGACATCATTGCCTATCGATTCTAAAGAAACATCACTGGATGGAGCTTTACTGTCCGGCTGAGCAAGTTCAGCCGGTTCGACGGATTCAGTTAACACTTTATCAACGTGGTCACTTTCTACCGCCACATCCGCATCTAACGATGACGCTTGCTCTTGTTGCGTGTCTGGTTGCTGTTCAAGCGTTTCTTGTTCAGCTACCTGATTGACAAGACTGCTTTCAGGCTCTGGTTCAGAGTCTAAATCATCACTCTCAGACTCATCTTCATTGAGGGATAATAATTCTTCTTCGCTTGGCATGGGCTGCTCTACTTGAACAGCCTCGTTACTCTCATCGGCACCTTGGCTATCAGTATCAGTAGCAACCGTCGAGGGCTCTGTCACCGAGTCCGCATCGACTTCCTCAACATCATCGTCTAAATCCGCCAAAGCGTCTTGTTCGGTATACTCGGCAAGCTGACTTTCATCAATATTTAATGGACCATCTTCCGACGGTTCAGCATGCTGACCATTCTCATCAATCGATTCAGGGTCTTGATCCTCAATGGTCTCTAGAGCGGCATCAAAGGCGATATCCTCACTATCAGAATCAGACTGCTGGGGTTCAAGCTGCTCAATATCACTCAGCCGATCATCGTCATCGACACTTTCTAACATCGAATCCAAATCAAATGACGGCGCTTGATCTACTTGCGTTTCTGGTTGCTCTTCAAGCGTATCTTGATCTGCTACCTGATTGACAAGACTGCTTTCCGGCTCTGGATCTGAGTCATCATTCTCTAACTCATCGCTATCAACGGATAATGACTCTTCTTCACTTGGTACGTGCTGTTCCGGTTGAACAGCATCATTCTCATCGGCGTCTTCAGTATCAGTAGTAACGCTCGATGGCTCTGTCACCGAGTCAGTATCGAGTTGCTCAATATCATCGTCTAAATCCGCCAAGGCGTCTTGCTCGGTATACTCGGCAAGCTCACTCTCATCAATGCTTAGCGGCCCTTCTGTTTCTGGTAAAACTGGCGCATCAGGCTCTTCATCGATTAAATGAGCAACATCGCTAACCTCGGTTTGCTCGATTAACGGTTCATTCTCTGACTCAGTAGGGTCACTTTGCGCAGCTTGTGGCTCACCATCGGTGGCAATAGAGGCTTGATCTTCACTTTCAAAGCTCGATTCAACATCTGTTTTCTCCCCTTCTTCAACCTCTAGTATTTCTTCAGGTGTATCTGTTTTGGTAGAAGGTTCGCTGACTTCACCATCAAGCGCAGAGACCTCTTGTTTGGCTTCATCGATACTCGGCGATGGTGCATCTAAAGGTTCTATCGGTTCGGGATCTTCATCATCAACCAACCAATCTTCATCTTGTGGAACACCAAATTCATTCGCTAGCGGTTCTGGATCACTCGCGCTAGCCGCTTCTCCCCCTTCAATCTGAGGATCAAAATCAAATTCCTCCTCCTCAACTGGCTGGTTAAGCGTTGATTCATCCTTATCCTCAAGATGAATATCATCAAGTAACGGATCTTGTGCTGGAGCATTACTGATCAGATCATCGATAAAGTTATTGCTATCGAACTCACTATCTTCAACTTCAGCCTGCTGCTCAATTTCGAGTAGTTCATCGAGAAACTCAGTTCCATCATCCAATGATACATTGATCGCTTCTTGTAGATCAGATTCGACGGACTCATTGCTCTCTACTTTTGGCTCTTGCTCATCAATCCATTCATCTAATAATGTCGGGCTGTCGTGATCAAATGACAGCGCTTCATCAACGTCAGATTCATCGAGTAGTTCATCAAGTAATTTATCAACAGCGGTATCTAAATCTTGTTCCGATAACTCATCACTCACCAATAATTCATCGAGTAATTCGGTACTATCATCGTCCAAGGAAAGATCCAGATCGTCCCCAACCAAACCATCTAATAAGTCGTCTAATACTTCATCTGCTTGATCTGGCTCTGTCGTTTGTGATTGAATGCTGTCTAAAAGCGAGTCCAACTCTTCATCTGAGGTAAGCTCTGGCCCACTATCAATACTGTCTGCTTTAAGCTCATCAAGTTGACTATCTAAGTCAAGCTCCGCATCATCGACCTCAGCTTCCATGAGTAACTCATCAAGTAACGCTTGATCAACTTCATTGCCTGATAAAAGCTCATCCTCGTCACCGGCTAATAAAGCATCCATCGCGTCTTGAGACAGTGGGTCTTCTTCTGCGAGATCAAAGTCTTCTTCATCAAGTTCATCACTTGATGGCTGATTTTCCGCTAAATCGGCAAAATTGGTATCCAAATCACCATCGTCATCAATACCAGCGAAAGGATCATCATCTTCGTCAAGATTTAAATCCATGTCGCCTTCATCAAGAGAAGCAAAGACATCCTCTTCTTCAGCCATATCATCGCCGTACAATATTTCGCTACTGTCAGATTCACCGAAGAGATCATCATCAAGTAAAAGATCATCGTCTCCTAGCTCTTCTCCCTCTTCAGGTAAAACTGGAGCAACTGGTGGCGGAGCGACTTTCTCTTCTGTTGATGATTGAACCGGCTCTGGCTGATCGGCTTTCGAGCGGCGACTCAATAGAAGCATGACTATACCCGCAATCAGTAAACCGGGTATCAGTGCTAATAGCGCGACAAACCAAGTACTGGATAATAATTGCTCCCACGTAGAAGGGCCTTGCTGAACTTGTTGATTATTGCGTCGGTCTTCATTTAATAAGCGTTCAACTTCAGCGCGGATTCGATTGTCATCACCCAATTCATGCTTTAACTCACTCACCTCAGATTGCATTTGTGCTAGTAGAAGTCGTAACTGATGATTTTTTTCTTCTAAAGCGAGAAGTTCGGCTTGCGCAACGTCAGTGAGTGGCGCAGGTGCAGGGATTGGATCAGGAGCAACGCTTGGCGCCGGTTGTTCAACCAGCGGTGATGCTTCCGTAACGGGTGGTGCGACTGGAGGACGTGCAGGCGTTGGGACAGCCGCGACCGCTGGTTCTGGTGCTCCCGTTAAACGCGCTTGATGAGCCGTCATAATCGTGATCGCTTCTTGCGTTGACGCACGATTAATCTGTTCTATCGATGGTATCCGCAGAGTGCTTCCGGGCAATAAACTATGAATATTTTGATTTTCAAACGCTTGAGGGTTTAAACGATAAATGGCTAATAACGTTTGCTGAACTGAAACATTGGCTGATGGCCTTAATTGCGTTGCAATAGACCACAATGTGTCTTGGGCCGATGTGGGGCCGAAAAAGCGTGAAGGCTCAGAATTGTTGGTGGTATTTTGTCCCATATCACGACTAAAACGCGGAGCAGATTGCACTTCACCGTTTGGGCCGATGAGACGAATGACTTCTGCACTAACGATAGAAGTCTGAGTCACGGCGACGATCGTTAATGGCAACAGCCATCGCTTAAAAAATTGACGCATAAAAGGCTCAGCTCTGTGCTTTAAAAATGAATATGACCTAAACAACTTAACAATGCAGGTAGACGGCAAGTGCGTGAATCTCCGTGAACATAAACAAACCAAACTAATACAGCCTAACACCGCTGCAACGTTAAGTAAGATGGGAATACAACGATCTGTTAAATATATCGGATTACCCCAGTAAAACTATAGGGACTAATACAAAAAATGTGCCTTACCTACAATAATCGCAGGAATCTCACACAAATATCTGGCAGACCCGCTCTTTTTCTTACCTTACCCCTGATTCTAAGCTACTTGAAGATTCCGATAGGAGCAAGCAGACATCCCCCTCGAAGCATCACATGAGAAAGAAAACCAATAAAAAAGCCAACCTAAAAGTCGGTTGGCTTGGTGTAAATCATCGTAGATAGACGTAAAGCGGCTTACTCTTGGTCTATTTTTGCCCAAGTATCACGCAAACCAACCGTACGGTTAAAAACTAGTGAATCAGGTCGCGAGTCTTTGATATCTGCGCAGAAATATCCCATACGTTCAAACTGATAACCAAATTCAGGCTGAGCATCCTTCAAGCTTGGTTCGACAAAACCATGCATGGTGATCAATGAGTCAGGGTTAATTGTTGCCGCAAAGTTATCTGCCGCGGCAGGATTTGCCACCGTAAATAAGCGATCGTATAAACGGAATTGAGCAGGCAAGGCTTTATCTGCTGAAACCCAATGAATAACCCCTTTGACTTTACGTCCATCGGCTGGATTTTTGCCCAGCGTGTCTGGATCATAAGTGCAGTAAATGGTTGTTATGTTACCTTGTTGATCTTTCTCAATACGCTCAGCTTTAATGATATAAGCACCACGTAGGCGCACTTCTTTACCTAAGACCAAACGCTTATATTTTTTGTTGCCTTCTTCACGAAAATCTTCACGTTCAATCCAAATTTCACGCGTGAAAGGCACTTCTCGCTCACCCATCTCTGGTTTATTAGGATGATTGGCGACCGTAAGCAGCTCAACACTATTTTCAGCAAAATTTTCAATGACAATTTTCACTGGATCAAGTACAGCCATAGCACGAGGTGCATTCTCATTGAGATCGTCACGGATACAAGACTCAAGAGAGCTAAACTCGATCATATTGTCTTGCTTAGTGACCCCAATACGCTTACAAAACTCACGAATAGAAGCAGGAGTAAAACCACGACGGCGCAGACCAGAGATGGTCGGCATGCGTGGGTCATCCCACCCTTCGACCAGCTTTTCAACCACCAACTGATTGAGCTTACGTTTTGACATCACCGTGTATTCTAGATTTAGACGGCTGAATTCATACTGTCTTGGATGACAATCGATGGTGATGTTGTCTAATACCCAGTCGTACAAACGGCGGTTGTCTTGAAATTCCAGAGTACACAATGAGTGAGTAATGCCTTCGAGCGCATCAGAGATACAGTGCGTAAAATCATACATCGGATAAATGCACCATTTATCGCCGGTTTGGTGATGCTCTGCAAAACGCACGCGGTATAACACCGGATCACGCATCACCATAAATGAAGACGCCATATCAATTTTTGCACGAAGACAAGCTTGGCCCTCTGCAAACTCACCAGCACGCATTTTTTCAAATAAAGCCAGGTTTTCTTCAATCGGACGATCACGATATGGGCTATTTTTACCCGCTTGAGTTAATGTTCCACGGTATTCACGAATTTGCTCAGGAGTCAGCTCTTCAACATAAGCCAACCCTTTATTAATCAGTTCTACTGCGTACAAATACAGTTGGTCGAAGTAATCGGATGAATAACGAACATTACCAGACCACTCAAAGCCTAGCCAATTAACGTCTTTCTTAATTGATTCAACGTATTCAAGATCTTCTTTTTCTGGGTTGGTGTCATCAAAACGCAGATTACACTGGCCTTGATAGTCTTGAGCAATACCAAAATTCAGACAAATCGACTTCGCATGCCCAATGTGTAGATAACCGTTCGGTTCTGGCGGAAAACGAGTCTGTACGCTAGTGTGTTTACCATCCGCTAAATCTTTATCAATAATTTGGCGAATGAAATTCGATGGACGAGCCTCAGCTTCACTCATCTATAGCACCTCAAAATTTATTAGTATTGTCAGAAATGATTTTCTACGTTATGAGTTGGCGATCTCCAACTCAACATAGGTATTACCACCAATCATCCACAATTCCGCCCTATTTCACAATAAAAACTGCGGTTTTCAGACGAATATTTACCAGAACTGGCGGTATAAGTGACCTAATCTATCGTTTTATACCCTAACGATGTCAATCAGGATCTTTTCGCAAGCAAAACAAAAGCCTTCACTAATGTGAAGGCTTCAGAATAATCACCAGCCATTGAGGCCGCTCACCGTAGTGATCAAGCTCGCTCTGCGATTGAGAGATTATTGTTGTGATTTGGAATCTATCGATTTCATTTCACCAGCAATGATTTCCGCTAAAGGACCAAGAATGACTTGTAAATTATTGGTCCCTAGTTTAACCACGCCCATTGCGCCTAATGCTTTTAACTGTTTCTCATCAATGATTGACATATCTTTTACGGTTAAACGTAAACGAGTAATACAAGCATCAATATTCGATAAGTTTTCATGGCCACCAAGTACTTCTAAGTACTGTTTTGCTAATTCAGAAGACTCTTGTGAACCTTTAACCGAGCTCACGGCTTCGTCATCATCTTCACGACCCGGAGTTTTTAAACCAAACTTCAAAATTACGGTACGGAAAACCACATAGTAGATAACAAAGAATACTAAACCTTGAACAATCAGCATGTACCACTGTACGGCTAGCGGGTTACGTGAAGATAATACCATATCGACCAAACCAGCGGAGAAACCAAAGCCAGCGATCCACTGCATTGAAGCAGCAATAAATACCGACAAACCAGTGAGTACCGCGTGCAAGAGGTACAGTAGAGGAGCAAGGAACATGAACGAAAACTCTAGCGGCTCTGTCACCCCAGTAAAGAAAGAGGCAAAACCTGCCGCAATCATAATGCCTGCTACTTTTTCTTTATTCTTAGCCGTAGATGTATGATAAATAGCCAGCGCTGCACCGGGTAAACCAAACATCATGATCGGGAAGAAACCCGCTTGGTACATACCTGTTACGCCAGGAATAGCCACGCCTTCAGCAATCGATTTTGCACCACCAAGGAAGTTCGGAATATCATTAATACCTGCAACATCAAACCAAAACACAGAGTTAAGAGCATGGTGTAAACCCACAGGGATCAATAGACGGTTGAAGAATGCGTAGATACCCGCACCCGTCGCACCTAAACCTTGGATAGATTCGCCAAAAGAAACCAAACCACCATAAACGGCAGGCCAAACGTACATTAGTACGAAGGCGATAAGAATACCGGCAAATGAGGTTAAAATGGGCACTAAACGCTTACCAGAGAAAAAGGCGAGCGCTTTATGTAACTCAACCGTTGAATAGCGATTATAAATTTCTGCCGAAACAATCCCGACCAGAATGCCGACAAATTGGTTATTAATTTTTCCAAAAGCTGCAGGAACAGCGGCTAAATCAATACCTTGAATCTGTGCTACCGATCCAGGCGACAGCAGGGTTGTCACCACCAAAAAGCCAACGAAGCCCGCCAAGGCTGCTGAGCCATCTTTATCTTTTGACATCCCGAATGCGACACCAATAGCAAACAGTACTGACATATTGTCAATAATCGCTGCACCCGCTTTAATTAGGAATGCCGCTAAGGCGGAGTTTGCACCCCAACCCGTTGGGTCAATCCAGTAGCCAACCCCCATCAAAATGGCTGCCGCAGGTAATGTCGCGACAGGCACCATCAGGGCCTTACCTACTTTTTGAAAATATCCAAGAATATTCACCTTAAGTTCCCCCTATAGGATTTTTGTATATGTTGAGCTACTTATTTTGATCGCCCAATTTAGTCACTGTCAGTTTATGCCATTAATTTTGCTCCGCAAATTAAAACCTTATCAATTGTGATCATAATCACCAGAAAGCAGCGAAATTGAGCAATTTTGCTAGCAGGATCATAAAACTTATTTTACTATATAAAAAAACAAACCTTTGCCGCTATCCTTAACCAAGAAGATAGCTTATAAAGCACCAGTCAAAGATAGATTATTGACTAAATCGATAACCTATTCAGCGATGATTTCTTTATATAACAAGGTGTTCAAAAACTTATTTTTGCTTACGATTTTGGTAAGCACACGATTGATAGATATTTCGCGAACTAATTGAAGTTGAGATGCCCGACTTACTGGGAGAAAAAGTAGGCCATACCACTATATTTACTTATTGGCTGGCCTCGATAACCTCCTGCTAAATCACCATGGCTCTCATCGTTTTGAGTAACAGTACGCAGACTTCAAGTCGCAAGGATATCAACACAATGAAGCTCCCCCGATAGATAAGGATTAACTGATTATGTATGCGCTCACAAACTGCAAAATCTACACTGGTAGTGATAAGTTAACTGATCATGCCGTTATCGTGGATAACGACATCATTCAAGCTATCTGTCCGATAAATCAACTTCCATCGGCGATCAATCATTTTGATCTCAATGGTGCCAATCTCTGTCCTGGATTTATTGATTTGCAACTCAATGGCTGTGGTGGCGTGATGTTTAATGATCAAATCTCAGCAGATACCATCCAAGTGATGCATCAGGCGAACTTAAAATCCGGTTGTACTAGTTTTCTCCCGACATTGATTACTTCGTCAGATCACGATATTCAACAAGCCATCAGCGCACAACGTGAGTACCAAAAAAAATACCCACATCAATCTCTCGGTCTGCATTTAGAAGGGCCTTACTTGAATGTAATGAAAAAAGGCATTCATAGTGTTGATTTCATTCGTCAGTCAGATCAAGCGATGATTGACTTCATTTGTCAAAATAACGATGTCGTAACTAAAGTCACCTTAGCACCAGAAAATAATGACTTGCGACATATTGAGCAACTCGTTGACGCGGGCATTATTGTTTCTATCGGCCACAGCAATGCCACTTATGCAGAAGCTCGTAAAAGCTTTGCTGCAGGAATCTCTTTCGCAACCCATCTTTTCAATGCAATGACACCGATGGCTGGTCGTGAACCCGGCGTTGTTGGTGCCATTTATGACACACCCGAAGTCTATACGGGAGTCATCGCTGATGGTTTTCATGTTGATTACGCTAACATCCGTATTGCTCACAAAATAAAAGGCGATAAGCTCGTATTAGTGACCGATGCCACAGCTCCTGCAGGCGCTGAAATGGATTACTTTATTTTTGTCGGTAAGAAAGTATATTACCGAGACGGCAAGTGTGTTGATGAACACGGTACACTTGGCGGCTCAGCCTTAACGATGATTGAAGCAGTCCAAAATACGGTTGAGCATGTCGGAATCGCTTTAGATGAAGCATTGCGGATGGCCAGCTTATATCCAGCGAAAGCCATCGGTGTTGATAAGACGTTAGGTCGCATTAAACCAGGCTATATTGCTAACCTGACCATTTTTGACCGTGACTTCAATGTAAAAGCGACAGTAGTGAATGGACAATACGAGCAAAAGTAATCATGAATGGCGGACAAATAGGTAATGTAGATCTCGTTAAGCAGCTCAATAGCGCAGCTGTTTATCGCTTAATCGACCAACAGGGGCCAATTTCGCGCATCCAAGTTGCCGATGTCAGTCAACTTGCACCAGCAAGTGTGACAAAAATAACCCGCCAACTCCTAGAAAGAGGGTTGATTAAAGAAGTCGCACAGCAAGCCTCGACCGGTGGACGACGTGCGATCTCTTTAACCACGGAAGTCGAACCATTTCATTCTATCGCCGTCAGATTAGGTCGCGATTATATTCAGCTGGGCCTGTATAATTTGGGAGGCCAAGAACTGGCTTGCTCTTCCTATGAGTTTCATTACGCTCATCAACCTCAGCTAATCGAAGGGTTAATTCATCATTTAAAAGCCTTTCTTGCCCAACAACAAAGTAATATTAAACAATTAATTGCGATTGGTATTGCTTTACCCGGTCTCGTTAACCCTGAGCTCGGCGTTGTTGAATATATGCCCAATATTGAAATTGATGCGCTTGGGCTTGGCGATATTATTCGAGACCACTTTCATGTTGAGTGTTTTGTCGGTAATGATGTGCGTGGCATGGCGCTGGCAGAACACTACTTTGGCGCGAGCCAAGACTGCCAAGATTCTATTTTAGTCAGCGTGCATCGTGGTACAGGAGCTGGAATCATTGTCAATGGACACGTTTTTCTAGGAACTAACCGCAACGTTGGCGAAATCGGCCATATCCAAATCGATCCTCTTGGTGAACAGTGTCAATGTGGAAATTTCGGTTGCTTAGAAACCGTCGCCAGCAATCCAGCCATCGTCGCTCGTGTCAAGAAACGGCTTGCTCAAGGTTACAAATCAAGTTTATCTGATCTGCCTAAAGTAACCATTGACGATATCTGTCAACACGCTTTGCAAGATGATGAGCTAGCGAAGCAAGCCCTAGTGCAAGTCGGTAATCAACTTGGTAAAGCAATAGCCATGACGATTAACTTATTTAACCCTCAGAAAGTCATCATCGCGGGTGATATTACTGCGGCTCAAGAGGTTATTTTTCCAGCTATTTTACGTAATGTTGAAAATCAGTCGTTACAGGCTTTTCATCGTCAGTTACCTATTGTGGCATCAACGATTGACAAGCGACCCACGATTGGGGCTTTTGCTATGATAAAACGAGCCATGCTTAATGGCGTTTTACTCCAGAAATTGCTCGAAGACTAAGGTCTATTGAGCCTCGTTGTTGTGCTCAACTCGCCACATTAATCCAGTCAGATCAGCGATTCCCTTTCTCTCCCCATGAACGTTGCCATTAACACGATTGGGGATATCGCCTTTCTAGTTATCCTTTCTCACACCTTCATTGCTGATTTATTAGACGCAAATTAGAACTCATTCACTGAAAAGCAATTTAAATTAGAAAAAATTCACCATAACAAGCAATGATTAATTATTTAAACAAAGAAGTGTTGCCTTTTTTAACCAAAATGGCAAATTAAAGTCATCTGATTAAACATCATCTAATTAAGGAAGCGGTATGTGTTCTATCTTTGGTATCTTAGACATCAAAAGCGACGCCAGTGCATTACGGACAATTGCCTTAGAAATGTCTAAAAAACTACGTCATCGTGGCCCCGACTGGTCTGGTATTTACACCTCTGAGCGCGCTATTCTTGCTCATGAGCGCTTAGCGATTGTCGGTCTAAACAGCGGTGCTCAGCCACTGTATAGCCCTGATAAAAAACTTATTCTTGCCGTTAATGGTGAAATTTATAACCACAAAGAAATTCGTGCCCGCTATCAAGATAAATACGACTTTCAAACCGATTCCGATTGTGAAGTCATTTTAGCCCTCTACCAAGATAAAGGCGCTGAATTACTCGAAGAACTCAATGGTATCTTTGCTTTTGCTCTTTATGACCAGGAAAAAGATCAATTCCTAATTGGCCGCGACCATATTGGCATCATCCCGCTCTATCAAGGTCACGATGAGCATGGCAACTACTATGTCGCCTCAGAAATGAAAGCATTAGTGCCGGTTTGTAAATCGATCAGTGAATTCCCTCCTGGCAGTTACTTTCGT
The DNA here is from genome assembly GCF_013048705.1 of Vibrio sp. A11. Lineage (NCBI taxonomy): Bacteria > Pseudomonadati > Pseudomonadota > Gammaproteobacteria > Vibrionales > Vibrionaceae > Vibrio > Vibrio sp. A11. Next base: position 217,774 of record NZ_VHSI01000002.1, read on the forward strand.
TCAACCGATCCAGAACCTTACCGCTATTACCTACGCGATTGGACTGAATATGATGCTGTAAAAGGGAATATATCGAGTAAAGAAGAACTCACGGAAGCGTTAGAAGCGGCGGTCAAACGCCAGTTAATGACCGATGTACCTTATGGCGTATTATTATCTGGCGGGTTAGATTCTTCTATCACCTCAGCCATTGCCAAACGTTACGCCGCGATGCGTATTGAAGATGATGAACAATCGGCTGCGTGGTGGCCTCAACTGCACTCGTTTGCCATTGGTCTAGAAGGCGCACCTGATTTAAAAGCCGCTCGTGAAGTGGCTGAAAAAATCGGCACAATACATCATGAAATGACCTATACCATTCAAGAAGGGCTGGATGCGATTCGTGATGTGATTTATCACATTGAAACTTATGATGTGACGACCATTCGCGCTTCAACACCGATGTTTTTACTCGGACGAAAAATTAAAGCGATGGGCATAAAAATGGTGCTATCGGGTGAAGGCGCTGACGAAATATTTGGCGGGTATCTTTACTTTCATAAAGCGCCGAATGCGCAAGAGTTTCATGAAGAAACCGTCCGTAAGCTGCTCGCATTAAACCTATTTGATTGTGCTCGAGCGAATAAATCACTCGCGGCGTGGGGCGTTGAAGGACGAGTACCGTTCTTGGACAAAGAGTTTATTGATGTCGCGATGCGTCTCAACCCTGCCGACAAAATGTGTGGTAATGGTAAGATGGAAAAACACATCTTACGCGAATGCTTTCAAGACTATTTACCGGATTCCATTGCTTGGCGTCAAAAAGAGCAATTTTCCGATGGTGTCGGCTATAACTGGATAGACACCTTGAAATCAACCGCAGAAGCGAAAGTTAGCGATCAACAAATGGCAACGGCTAAATTCCGCTTTCCATACAATACGCCAACAACCAAAGAAGGCTATGTGTATCGAGAAATCTTTGAAGAGCTGTTCCCATTAGAGTCTGCAGCACGCTGTGTACCTGGTGGTCCATCCGTCGCCTGCTCATCCGCCAAAGCTGTAGAATGGGATGAGTCTTTCAAAAACTGCATTGACCCTTCAGGTCGAGCCGTGAAAGCCGTACATAATGAAGCTTATTAATAACGTTCGATATAAATAATCAAGGCGCCTCTATGGCGCCTTGAGTTTTTCTACTTAATCATCAAACGTTCTCGACAACGCAAGCTCAATTGTCTAAGCAATGCTTAAGATCCAAATCTTTATTATCAATACTGATCACCACCGGCTGATTGATCATCTGTACCAACATCATAGAACGCGCGTCGCCATCAGGTTCTTGATATAAAGCCCGAATACCACAAAACTGACCGCCTTTGACTTCTATCTCTTGCCCTACCGCAGGTAACCCCAGTTGCTCGTGATCGGGTAGATATTCCAGTTTTTTTAGTTCAGTGACTAATGCTTCCGATAATTCTTTAGGTTCAGGGCCAAAACGAACAAAATCGACAACACCACGTGTTGAACGGACCGTCGTAAACGTTGGTCCTTGCTTATAATCAAAACACACGAAAATATAAGACGGGAAAACGGGCTCTTGTACTTTTTTTCTTTTACCGCGAAGAATTTTCTCAACTTCCATTTGCGGATAAAAACATTCAACCCCTTGATTTTCAAGATGGCTCTTTGCCCTTGCTTGTTCACCTCGCTTACAATAAAGCAGATACCAACCTTTCATAACCTTAGCCAACCTTCTTATTATGCTTTATTTACGCCACTTATGCATTTGGCAATAGAGAAAGTATACCTAAACTACTTGAAGTGGGAAGAGGATAAACACTCTGATCATCAATAGGGCTCGAAGCTAATATTCATTAGACGCCATCCCGTCACTTTATGCAGATGATCGTTTACTCAGCGCGGCTTAATAACAAACGACAACAATAATTAATCCAACAATCCATCCACGCCAAAAATGTAACCAAATGTGAAAACTTAGTTTTCACACAACATCAAGAGTAAAAAACGTTAGAAATATTTTATTTTTCAAAACACTACATTTTTAGCGATTTCTTTGTTTTCATTTTATGTCTTGCAGCACTATACGCTTAGCGGTATACGTATCGGTCAACGAAACAAATTATTACTAAATTTATAACCCAAACAACTGGATATTTAGCGTCAACAACTGAGGTTCGATAATGGCTTCCGTTGCTATAACCAAACGACTTGGAGTTGCAGGTAGGCGGCAAGTGAGTGACTCCCCATGAACATAGCCAAATGATGTGATTGGGATACACGAACGTAGCCAACACCGCTGCATCTTGAAGTAGGAAGGGTATACACGCTTCCGTTGCTATTCGGGAATAACAATAATTACATTAATAATCTCTGCGCTACCACCATCTCAGATAGGATTAACAATAACGATCTGCAAGAGTGGTAAGACAAACAGAGAGGCACTTACAGGAAGAGCGGTATGTCTGACTTGAATATATTCAAGCAACCTAAATCATTTTATTTGATTTTTTCAATTGAGTTTTGGGAACGATTTGGCTTCTACGGAATGCAAGCGATTTTGACGGTATATATGGTCAAAATCTTAGGTATGAGTGAGTCAACTTCATTTGTTCTATTTGGTGCATTCTCTGCTTTAGTTTATGGATTTGTTGCCGCTGGCGGCTGGATTGGCGATAAGATTATTGGTACAAAACGTGCCATCACGCTTGGTGCAATCATCTTAATGGTCGGTTATCTGTTATTAGGTTTATCCACAACGGATGGCCATTGGGGAGGGCCAACGCTAATTTACATTGCGATGGGATTCATCACTGTCGGTAATGGTTTATTTAAAGCCAATCCATCAAGTTTACTCTCCAAGGTTTATGCCGATAACGATCCTCGACTCGATGGTGCCTTTACGATGTACTATATGGCCATCAACCTTGGCTCCTTCTTTTCGATGATCATCACCCCGATAGTCGCTGAACGTGCGGGATATGGTATGGCATTTGGTGTGAGTGCGATTGGCCTAGCGATCACGGTAGTCAACTTTATGATGTGCTTAAAAATGCTCAAAAAAGTTGGTTCACCTGCCGATCTGAATCCTGTTAATCGTCGCTCATTAATGGTGGTTATCCTAGGCTCTGTACTCGCTAGCTTTATTTCTAGCTATCTATTACAAAACCTCTTCTTAGCCCATATGATTTTGGTCATAGCTGGCTTAACCATTCTGGGTTGCTATTTTAAAGAAACCTTTTCAATGACTGGCTTAGAACGTAGAAAGATGCTCGTCGCCTTTGCTCTTATGCTGCAAGGCGTGGTTTTTTTCGTACTCTACTTCCAGATGCCGACTTCATTAAACTTTTTTGCCATTCATAACGTTAGCCCAAGCCTGTTCGGTTTCCAAGTTGAACCAGAACAGTTCCAGGCACTTAACCCATTCTGGATCATGCTAGCAAGTCCGCTACTGGCGATGTTATACGGTAAGTTAGGTGAGCGTTTAGCGATGCCGTTTAAATTTGCCATTGGCATGGGATTATGCGCGCTTTCTTTCTTGGTACTTTCTTGGTCGACAAGTTTTGCGAACACTCAAGGGATCATCAGTTCAAACTGGTTAGTCATGAGCTATCTATTCCAGTCGATCGGTGAATTATTGGTATCAGGACTTGGCTTGGCGATGGTGGCACAACTAGTCCCACAACGTATGATGGGGTTTGCTATGGGTATGTGGTTTTTAACCTCGGCTGCAGCAGCTGTTGCCGCAGGATGGGTAGCTAGCTTAACCTCTGTCCCTGAACACATTACCACAGCGCAAGAATCACTGGCTATTTACGGTGACGTGTTTGGAAAAATTGGTTATGTCACAGCAGGAATCACTATCTTAACCTTTTTAATCGCGCCAATGCTGAGCAAAATTTGTCAAAGCACTACCGAGATTGAAACGCTAACTCCCGTTGAAGCATAAATCGCTTAATCGATACGGCCTCTCTTTGCTGTAGCGGTCACCTCCATTTAAAAAGCCAAACATCACCGTTTGGCTTTTTTATTATTTGCTGCAGCGTTAACGGTTTTTTGGAGTCAACAGCAGCACGGCTTTGGTTGCATTGCTAACCACCAGCGGAAACATTATCACAGCAAAACAACGGCCCTAATAACGAGCATGGATTAAATCAACCATCATCTCAATGTGCAGATCAGAATCATTAAGACAGGCAATATAGTTAAATGCTTCCCCTCCAGCCTCAAGAAAAAGATGTTTATTCTCTTCGCTAATTTCTTCCAACGTTTCTAAACAATCAACCGAAAATGCTGGGCAAATAATATCGATCTTTTTCATCCCCTGCGAAGGTAAAGCCTGCATAGTTTTATCGGTGTAGGGCTGTAACCACTCTTCTTTACCAAACTGCGATTGGTAAGTCATCATGACTTGTTGATCACTCAAACCTAATTCTTGTGCGAGTAAATGGGTCGTTTTCCGGCAGTGTTGAGGATAAATATCACCATTATCAGCGTAGCGTTTAGGTATGCCATGATAAGAGCAAATCAGTACATCACCTTGCCCTTTTTCACTCCACGAACTGCGAACTTTGTCCGCTAAAGCACGAATGTATAACGGATGGTCATGATAATCGGTAATAAAATCGATTTCCGGTATAACCCTTTGCGTTTTCATTGCTTTGGCTAAACCATCAAACACCGCTGCTGTCGTGGTTGCTGAATATTGTGGATAGAGCGGTAACACTATTATTTTTTCAACGCCTTGATCTCGTAACGCTTGCATACCACTCAGTAAACTTGGGTTTCCATAGGTCATTCCTAGTTCAACCGGATAATCAAGGCGCTGTTGAAGTTTCTCTTGTTGCCGCTTTGAATAAACCAATAACGGCGAGCCTTCATCCATCCAAACCGATTGATACAACTTAGCGACTCGAGGAGAGCGTAACGGTAAAATGACACCATGGAGTAATGGACACCATATCCAACGCGTCAAATCAACCACACGATGATCATGTAAAAACTGACTTAAAAATCGTTTGACGGCTTTAGGCGTCGGTTCATCTGGCGTGCCTAAATTAGCCAGCAATACACCAAGTTTTTTTTTCGTTTGCATAACTTCCATTGATTCAGTCCACAGAGAATAGTAAGTACGTCACAACAACCAAAAAGTTTAAAAAAAGCGACCGTCAAGGTCGCTTTTATGATCAATGCGTTAGTTAACCTAAACAAATTGAAAACTAGGTGACATTATGCCAACGCTTTTTCAATATCAGCACTAACTTCAGCAACCTGCTTGGTACCATCAAATTTTAAATATTGAGTATGTCCAGCCGCCGCTTCTTTGCCGTAGTATTCGATCAAAGGTGCCGTTTGGTCATGATAAACACTAAGACGAGCACGTACTGTCTCTTCTTTATCATCATCACGCACTACTAAATCTTCACCCGTAACATCATCTTTACCAGCGACTTTAGGTGGATTATAGATAGCATGATAAGTACGACCAGAAGGAAGATGTGCTCGACGACCCGCCATACGCTCAACAATCACGTCATCAGCAACATCAAATTCAATCACATAATCCACGTTAATTCCCATCGCCTTAAGGCCATCGGCTTGCGGAATTGTGCGAGGAAAACCATCCAGTAAAAAACCTTTTTCACAATCAGCTTGAGCAATACGCTCTTTAATCAGACCTAAAATAATGTCATCAGAAACAAGCTGACCAGCGTCAATCACTGATTTCGCTTTTTTACCAAGCTCAGTGCCCGCTTTGATAGCGGCACGTAGCATATCACCAGTAGAAATTTGTGGAATACCATATTTTTCCATGATGAATTGAGCCTGTGTGCCTTTACCTGCACCCGGAGCGCCGAGAAGAATGATGCGCATGTTTAATCCTCTTTTGAAAATTGTGTTATACCGAAGCTCACAGCCTAACGGAATTGAGAGACGGTAAGTTTCGGTATAATAAGATAAAAACTGGTCATTAAAGTAGAGATCACTCAAGATGGCCAAATCATTTAAGCGAGTGATTCTAACATAAAATCCACTAAAAAGAGCAGAGTAAGACTAAAGAATCACGCCTCTTCATAGTACGAACAGAATAAATGTATCGCCCTGAGTACTGGCTGAATCAGTCAGCTTCATAAAGACCAAACTCGCACGATGGCGAGTTTGGTCTTATCGTTTAAGACAATAGAGTTATGCGTGAGTTAATAACTCATTGACCGCTTTAACATATTGAGTCGGATCTTCCATTGCTCCGCGCTCAGCCAGCATCGCTTGCCCTAATAAGACTTCCACCCATTGACCAAACGCTTGCTCATCGGCTTCATCAGCCATACGTTTGACCATGCTATGCTCTGGGTTGATCTCAAAAATGTATTTCACTTCCGGTACGGCTTGTCCCGCAGCGGCTAATAGTTTAGCCATTTGCGTGCCCATTTCACCATCATCGGTAACCACAACGGCAGGCGTTGAAGCAAGCTTAAACGTGGTACGAACGTCTTTCACTCTTGAACCTAAATAAGTTTTGATACGCTCAACTACCGTTTGAAACTCTTGTTCCGTTTCTTTGTGCTTCTCTTTCTCAGCTTCATCGTCAAACTTGCTCAAATCCAAACCAGCTTTGGTGATAGATTGGAAAGATTTACCATCAAATTCGGTTAAGTAGTTCATCAACCACTCATCTATTCGATCGTACATCAGAATGACTTCAATACCTTTAGCCTTGAATTGCTCCAAGTGAGGGCTGTTTTTCGCTGCCAGATAGCTATCCGCCGTCAAGTAGTAAATCACCTCTTGACCTTCTTTCATTCGCTCAACATACGCTGCTAAGCTCACGTTCTGTTGTGCTGACTCTTCATGAGTTGAAGCAAAACGCAGTAATCCAGCGATTTTTTCACGATTAGCAAAATCCTCAGCAGGCCCCTCTTTCATCACGAGACCAAACTCTTTCCAAAACGTTTGGTACTTCTCACTGTCGTTCGAGGCAAGACGCTCAAGCATGGTCAACACTCGCTTGGTACAAGCATTACGCAGCGATTGAGTCACTTTATTATCTTGTAAGATTTCTCGCGAGACGTTGAGCGGTAAATCGTTGGAGTCGATTAACCCACGGACAAAACGCAAGTACGACGGCATGAACTGCTCAGCATCATCCATGATAAAGACACGTTGTACGTACAATTTCAAACCATGTTTATGGTCACGGTTGTACATATCCCAAGGAGCTTTAGCCGGAATATACAGTAAGCTGGTGTAGTCGTTTTTCCCTTCAACTTTGTTATGGCTCCAAGTCAACGGGTCGGCAAAATCATGGGAGACATGCTTGTAAAACTCTTGATACTCCTCATCACTGACGTCAGATTTAGAGCGAGTCCATAGGGCTTGAGCCTTGTTAATTTGCTCCCACTTAACCTCTCCCGTCTCTTTCCCTTCCTCATCACGTATCGATGTTTGAATGTAAACTGGAATGCCAATATGATCAGAGTATTTAGAAATAATTTCTCGTAAACGCCACTCAGATAAGAACTCTTTACCCTCGTCACGCATGTGCAAAACAATATCGGTACCACGAGAAGCTTTCTCTATCGTTTCAACCGTATACTCACCTTCTCCTTGTGAGTGCCATTGTACCGCTTGATCAGCCGCCAATCCTGCTGCGCGAGTCCGCACTGTCACTGCATCAGCGACGATAAACGCAGAGTAGAAACCAACACCAAACTGACCGATTAATTGTGAGTCTTTAGACTGCTCTTGAGAAAGTTTAGAGAAAAACTCTGCCGTGCCTGACTTAGCAATGGTTCCCAAATGCTCAATAACGTCGTCGCGACTCATACCGATACCGTTGTCTGAAATGGTCAAGGTATTGGCTTTGGCATCAAACGACAGTTTGACCCCTAATTCTGCATCACCTTGATACCAATCAGGGTTGGATAACGCTTGGAAACGCAGTTTATCGGCCGCATCAGAGGCGTTAGAAATCAACTCGCGTAGGAAGATCTCTTTGTTGGAGTATAAAGAATGAATCATCAAATGAAGCAATTGCTTTACTTCAGATTGAAAACCACGTGTTTCTTTGTTGTTGGTTGTCGTCTCGCTCATTTTAGCTCCGTAACATCATATCAAACCCCATCCATCACACTAAAATGGGTAGGAAGAACATAGATTTGCTATTAACATGTGGCTTGGCAATGTAAATTCAAGGTCAAAAAACATAAAAACACTGTTTTTTGGATTTTTTTTGATTATTCTCTACTGGTTTTAGGTTTCACCCTTAAGAATTTCGATCAGGGTAATGAAAAAAGTCTGTCATTGATACCTCTCAAAACCGTTAACACGATGAGTTCGCAGTGATAAACAACAGTAAAATATTGTTGTTTCATCGATAATGATCGTGTAGCTGACGACAAATATGATCGAATAATACGAAACTAGGGCAGTAAAACCCCAAGCGCGACAGAACTTGGCCATTTTGAGTAACAACCATTAAAAAGAAGAACTCAATGAGCAATTTAGCTAGCAAATTCATTCTTGCCAATCGGTTTATTTTTGACTCGACATCAAACTTATTGGTCGATCAAACCGGAGAAGAAGAGACGCGTCTCGGCAGCAATGAGAGTCGTATTCTCTCTATGTTTGTTCAACATCCTAACCAAATTATTTCTCGTGATGACCTACACAATTATGTGTGGCGAGAACAAGGCTTTGAAGTCGACGATTCTAGCTTGACTCAAGCAATTTCTACGCTAAGAAAAATGCTTAAGGACTCAACAAAACTCCCTCTGTTTATTAAAACGGTGCCTAAACGTGGTTATCAGTTTATTGCTAGCGTTGAGCCCATTGTGCCGCCCGAACCGGTCATTGCTGAGCCAGAGATCGCGTTAGAAAATAGCGCCGCTAACCAAGACGAGAGCGCCTTTTCAGGAGATAGCCATACTGATCTCACTGGCAAATCTAACGATACATTCATGGGCACAAAAGATACGGTTTCCGCGAAACGCTTATCGGATCTTTGCTCATTGGCAATGTTAATGTGTGCCATCTTATTACCGATCATGGTGCTCTTTTTTAGTTCACCGTCTTCCTCACAATTTCGTCAACTGGCCGTGGTCAATGATGTCGTGATCAGTTCGCCCATCAATCACCCAGACCTGAGCACATGGCTACCTCTGATCAAATCGTGCATCAAAAAGCATCACTCGATGCGCTCTGATGATATGATCCTGAAAGAAGTGATCGCGACAGGTGGTGATAATGGTCAACTGATCCTGAACTATATTCATTTACCTCAGTTTTCTGGGGAAAATATTACTTTGCGGATTTTTGCTAACCCAGATGACACCGATAAAGTGTGCCAGTAAGGAACAACGATGACCAAACAAATCTCTGCATTTTTATTGCTTATCTCAACAGTTGTCAGTAGTTGGATCTATTGGACGAATGAAACGAAGCTAGACAATGTGTTGATGTCTCGTGAGTGGCAATCAAAAATGGTGACCTTAATCGAAACCACTCAACCTAATGATGCGGTGGGACCTCTGCATCGCGTTGACGTCTCTTCAAACGTAAAATATCTGCCGAATGGTACTTACTTGCGGGTATCGAGAGTGAAACTGTATTCGATTGAACCGTTATCAGCCGACCGACCTGATAACATTATTAATATCTCTGAGTCTGGAGAATGGAGCATCAGTGATAACTACCTTCTCGTATCACCGACGGAATTTAAAGATATCTCATCTTCTTACAGTAAAGATTTTACGCCCAAGCAACTGCAGTTAATCACTCAACTGTTTAAGATGGACGCTCAACAGAGCCGAAGGATTGATATCATTAACAAGAAAACCTTACTACTCACTAGCTTGAGCCATGGTTCAACGGTACTGTTTGGTAATGGATAGTCACCACTTCTACATCATGAGTTGCCCATTAGTTGCCTATGAACAAAGTAAACATTGATATTTATTATTGCCGGCAATGCCAGTGGATGTTAAGAGCGTCTTGGCTAAGCCAAGAGCTCTTGCAGACATTCAGTGAAGAGATTGACATGGTCTCTTTACATCCAGATACCGGTGGACGTTTTGAGATCTTTTGCAACCAACGCTCAATTTGGGAACGAAAAAGGGATAATGGCTTCCCAGAAGCCAAAATATTGAAACAACGGGTAAGAGATATTATCGATCCACAACGCGATTTAGGTCATATTGACCGCTAACGAATAGCGCTCAATATGACCGAGAAAGAGAGCATTATAGCGAAAGATCAAGCGATGCTAAGATTTCCCCCTCAAAGCCATAGACGGTGAAACAAAATCCGTCTAAGACAGCAAAACTGGCGACGCTCTGAGATCGAGGGAACGTCACTGAACCTGGGTTTAATACAAAATGATTACCGCATCGTTCTGCTCGTGCAAGATGAGTATGACCATGAACAACAATATCACCCATCGATAAAGGCGGCAGATTCTGCTCATCATAGAGATGGCCATGAGTAAGAAACAATCGCTGTCCTGAGGGCAATAATACCCACGCAAAGTCACTCATGATTGGAAAATCCAATAACATTTGATCCACTTCGCTATCGCAATTCCCCCGCACCGCAATAATTTGTTTAGCGTAGTCATTTAATTTTTCGGCTACCGCGGGAGGGTTATACCCTTCAGGAATAGGGTTTCTCGGACCATGATTTAATAAATCACCCAATAAAATCAGCGCATTCGCTCCAGACTGGGTAAATTGCTGTAACATTTTTTCAGCTGCAGGCAAAGCGCCATGTAAGTCTGAAGCAAAGAACAGTTTCATTATCTCTCCCCTCTCTCAAATCCGGTCGTCCGTAACGACAAACATACCGTCCTTTGTCAATGTCGACTCGTAAATGACGACGGCCTATTGATTGTGTAAAAAATTTTATTGTACGTTTTTTCATAACCTACGTCATCTTCGTCAATCTTGGTGTTGAGAGTGACACTTCCTCCAGGGAATGACCACAGACAAGAGAAAAGCTTGAACACCAAGAGAGATACACATAAGCTGATTAAGCGTTTGTTTGCTTAATACATTACCCATGCAAGGAGGCAAAATGAACATTTTTATCACTGGTGCCACTGGTTTAATTGGTCGTGAGCTGATCAAACAATTAATCACTCACGATATCGTCATCCTCACACGAGATATCGCTAAGGCACAGCGGAAACTTGCCCACGCTAACACTAAAATCTCGTTCATTAGTGATATTAATCAATTGCATGATCTTAATCGCTTCGATGCGGTGATTAATTTAGCAGGAGAACCCATCGCCGATAAACGCTGGACTGGCAAACAAAAGCAGCGCATTTGCCAAAGTCGTTGGCAGTTAACCGAGCAGTTGGTTGAATTGATCCATGCGAGTACCACACCGCCAACACTTTTTCTTAGTGGCTCTGCAGTGGGGTATTATGGCGATCAACACGAGCATCCCTTCGACGAAAGTTTGCAAGTGCAAAGCCAACAATTTTCTCATCACATTTGTGCCGTTTGGGAACAAACAGCGATGCGCGCTCAATCATCCAGAACGCGAGTTTGCTTGATGCGAACAGGAATCGTCTTATCGCCTGAAGGCGGTGCATTAAAGAAAATGCTCCCTCCCTATCGCCTAGGATTAGGTGGGCCGATTGGCCGTGGTACCCAATATATGCCATGGATCCATATTAGTGATATGGTACGGGCAATCATTTTTCTGTTGGAAACCGAACATGCTCAAGGCGCTTTCAATATGTGTGCTCCACACCCCGTTACCAATGCGGCCTTTAGTCAAACTCTCGCCGCGAGCCTCCGAAAGCCTCATTTATTAACCACTCCACGATGGGCGATCAAACTGCTGCTTGGTGAGGCGAGTGAATTACTGTTTGATAGCTTGCGTGCGAAACCAAAGAAATTGACAGAGTTAGGCTTTCAATTTAATTTTTCACGACTTGAACCGGCGTTAAAACAGCTATTATCACATCACCATTAATTGGATTCATTATGACTCGCTCGATCCTTATCACAGGTTGCTCAACAGGTATTGGCTATATGGCAGCACTAGCCCTAAAACAACGCGGCTATCATGTCATTGCTTCTTGCCGGCACATCGATGATGTCAAGCGCTTACAGCAAGAAGGGTTGACTTGTATTCAGTTGGATCTCAGCGATGAACGGAGTATTCATCAGGGAGTAAACGAGGCGCTCGAGCTTTCAAATCATCAACTTTACGCTCTATTTAATAATGGCGCTTATGGGCAACCTGGCGCGCTAGAAGACTTATCAACCGCAGCATTACGCGCTCAATTTGAAACTAATTTTTTTGGCTGGCATACATTAACAACCTTATTGCTTCCGCACTTTCGTCAACAAGGGTATGGACGAATCATTCAAAACAGCTCCATTTTAGGCTTTGCTGCGATGAAATATCGTGGTGCTTACAATGCGTCTAAATTTGCGATTGAAGGATGGACAGATACGTTGCGTTTAGAGCTCCAAGCGAGCAATATTCATATTAGTTTGCTTGAACCAGGGCCGATTAACACTGAGTTTCGAGCTAATGCATTAACCGCCTTTAAACGCTGGATCAACATTGAGCATTCTCTTCACCACCAAGCTTATCAAACTCAGTTAGCCCGCTTGAAAAATGCACAATCAAACCATCCTTTTGCTCTGCCTGCTGAAGCGTGTTTAGCGCCGATATTGCATGCTTTAGAAGCCAAACACCCCAAGCTTCGCTACCGAGTGACCGTACCAACGAAAGTGTTTGCACTCTTGAAAAGACTCTTACCTGGACGAGTATTAGATAAATTGCTCAGCAAAGCGGCGTAGCTGTCATTGATTCGTCATATTGGTTTGCCATACTGATCATGCTCAGGTGATATCACGAAATAAGATATCAATCATGGTACAACACCAAACACTGGGTATACCCAAACAACTTGGAGTTGCAGGTAGGTGGCAAGTGAGTGAGTCCCCATGAGCATAGATAGACTCTATGATTGGGGTGAACAAACATAGCCAACACCCCAGCGGCTTCAAGTAGGAAGGGATATATCCTTCTAAATATATCCTAGGTGATAGGCTGGTACTCTCTGCTGCCATCATCCAAGGAAGGCATTGAGTATGACCCAAATGACATTAAATCAATGGAATTGGCTCGGTGTCACGGTTGTTTTGGCACTGCTGATCCTTTTTTAGCACCTTTGCTTGCTTTAACGGAAAAACCACTTCGGTGGTTTTTTTATGCGTGTGTGAGAGACGCTTTCTCTTTCAAGTCATCAATCAGCCTTGAGTTTTGCTTTTTTATCCCCCATTTGTGTAACAATGCCTCAATGCAATAAGGAATGATCATGCACCCAACTCATCATAGTGATGTGTCTCAACACAATTTTCAGGAAATATTGGCCAACTCAGCTCAGCAACCCGTGCTGTTTTACTTTTGGGCCCCCATCAGTGATGAAAGTGCTCAACTACTTCCTGAATTGCAACAACTCGCTCAGCAATACGCTGGTGCCTTTCAATTAGCGACGTTAAATTGTCAACAAGAGCAAGCTCTCGCTGCTCAGTTTGGTATTCAGGCATTACCAACCATTGCATTATTTATTAATGGTCAACCGGTGGATGGATTAGGTGGGCCGCAACCACTCAGTACCATCATCGATATGCTCGATAAACACTTACCTAGCCAAGAAGAGCGTACCGTTCAAACTGCATTACAACTCGTTAAGCAGCAAGACTATACGCAGGCGTTACCGTTACTCCTTGAGCTCAGTGAAACTTGGCAAAGCCAAGGTGAAGTTAAGCTAGCATTAGCGGACTGCTTTATTGCCACTCGTCGTTTTGCCGAAGCCAAAACGCTGTTAGATACCGTACCTATGCAATATCAGCAAAGCGATTACAAACGTTTGTTGGCACAAATTGAATTGTATGAACAAGCCGCAGAAAGCCCAGCGATTAAAGAGCTAGAAGAAGCGTTAGCGCAAGATAGTACCAATGCGACTATTGCTAATGAATTGGCCTCTCAATACCATCAAGTGCAACGTGATGAAGATGCCCTAGAACTACTCTGGCGCTTTCTACAGGATGATCTAACGCTATTAGATGGAGAAATGAAAAAAACGTTTATGGATATTTTAAGCGCATTAGGTCAGGGGAATCCTATCGCCGCGCGTTATCGCCGACAACTTTACTCTCAGCTCTATTAATCTCCAACTGACTCACAACGCTATCTTAGCTAAAAGGTAGCGTTGAATTTGTGATGTGGTTTCTCTCTTTTGTCCTGCGTATTACCCTTCATTTTTTTCCCTGTCATTATTCAACGATAAATTCTCATTAGCCCTCAGTTTTTCATGCTGATGATTGCCTATTCAGGCGTTCTGATACACAATGATTTTTGGATTTTTTATTGGTACCTAAACAACGTAAAGCGTTGTCATAAGGTCTATTACTCAAAGGGAACGTCATGGCTATTGATTCATTGATTACAATCGGCGTGTTTGTCTTCGTCGCCATTGTATTTATTATGTCGGCAGTAAAAACCGTCACTCAAGGTAACAACTGGACGGTAGAACGTTTCGGTCGTTACACCCACACACTCCGCCCCGGCTTAAACATCATTGTTCCATTTGTTGATAAAGTTGGAAGCCGTATCAATATGATGGAACGGGTGCTTGATATTCCCGCGCAAGAAGTGATCAGCAAAGACAATGCCAGCGTCGTCATCGATGCGGTGTGTTTTGTGCAAGTCATTGACGCGGCGAAAGCCGCTTATGAAGTCACGGATTTGGAACACGCCATTCGTAACCTGACATTAACCAATATGCGTACAGTGCTTGGCTCAATGGAGCTGGATGAAATGCTCAGTCAACGGGATATGATCAACACAAAATTACTGACCATCCTTGACCAAGCGACCAATCCTTGGGGCGTAAAAATCACTCGTATTGAAATCAAAGACGTTCAACCCCCTGCCGATCTGACGGCTGCGATGAATGCGCAGATGAAAGCCGAGCGGAATAAACGCGCAGAAGTCTTGGAAGCGGAAGGCGTTCGCCAAGCACAAATTTTACGTGCTGAAGGCCAAAAACAGTCCGAGATCCTTAAAGCCGAAGGTGATAAGCAAGCGGCAATTTTACAAGCAGAGGCTCGTGAACGCGCCGCAGAAGCGGAAGCTAAGGCCACTAGCATGGTTTCTGAAGCCATTGCTAAAGGGGATATGCAAGCCGTTAACTATTTTATTGCTCAAGGCTATACCGACGCTTTAAAATCTATCGGCCAAGCAGAAAACAGCAAAATCATTATGCTGCCACTTGAAGCAACGGGCTTGATGGGTTCTATTGCTGGGGTCGCAGAAATGTTCAAACATTCAGCAGATAAAAAGGGATAACGCTTGATTGAATGGCTCGCTCAATTTAATTACTGGCATTGGTTAGCCTTCGGGCTGGCCTTATTAGCCGTTGAACTGTTAGGAACTGCAGGCTACTTCTTATGGCTTGGCCTATCTGCTCTTTTAGTTGGTCTGATTATGCTGCTCATCCCAATGGGATGGCAGTTGCAGTGGATGGCGTTTGCCAGCTTTGTACTATTAACAACTTGGCTCTGGTGGCGTCGCCAATTTAAATCGGATCGATATGACGATGCTCAACGCTCGCTAAATCAGAAAGAGAAACAGTTAATTGGACGGCGACTATTGCTCACTGAACCCGTAAAAGCGCAAGTCGTCACTCGATTACAACTGGGGGATAGCACGTGGTCAGCGATCAGTGATCAAGATATTGCCGCTGAATCTATGGTAGAGGTTATCGCGCTTGATGGGATTACGCTTAAAATTAAACCTTATCAACCTTTAGAAAAATAAGCACTTGCCTTGAGTGAGAGTGAAGGATAGCTCTCACTCACTCTATGAATGTATGATTAAGGTAAATCTACGTAACTAACGCTGCTGTAGCTTCAGTCAGAAGTAGACAGTAGAAAAACGATGAGAATCTATCAGGCCTTATCGTCTACATCTTTACAACAACCCTTCAATTCTTTAATGATCGGACAATCATGCCCTTCATCACCGGGGCAAGATGCAATCCACTCTTCAAGCTGCTGCTTAATCAAGGTAAGTTCGGTCAGTTTACTTGAGACTTCCTGTAACTTTTCTTGTGCTCGCGCACGCACCGCTGCGCGCGTGCGCTGTGGATCATTGGCCAGTGTGAGCATGGCTTTACACTCATCCAAACTAAAACCGACTCGCCGACAGCGAGCAATTAATAACAAATCATCGATATGCTGTGGTGTGTAAGTTCGGTAACCACTTGTAGAGCGTAATGGCACAGTGATTAGACCTTTCTCTTCATATAAACGAATCGATTTAGCACTTAATCCTGTTAATTTAGCAATTTGGCTAATATTCATCATATTTTTAATTATTGGCTTACTGCCCATGATAAGAAAGATTTCTGCTGGTTTTCATCCAGCTCAAGATAAATTTTTTGAATCGCTTTTAATTTATCTCTATCAATTGGCACGTCTTTTACCAACGCTGTAGGATGTGTAGTAAAGCTGTGCATTGATACCTCATTTATCGCAGCTTTACTCTCCGTTCGATTAAATTGACGAAGTTGTTTAGTGTAATCTCCCATGAAAGCAAATGAACGACCAGGAATAAAATCTTGGTCAATAACAAGATTACCTTGAGTAACCTCTATATTTAAGCTGGGACGACGATCAAATTCTCTGGCATTACTTTCATCGCGAATAGTCATTGCCGACGTTAAGTTGACAACACCAGAATCACCAGAGACTTTTAATACTATCAGTGGGGATTTATATTTATTTTGCTTACCAGACATCTGAATAATTCGCTCAGTTCGTACAAGTAACTGGTGTTCACCCGGATCTAAAGTCAATTCGGAACGATGTCCAAAATTAACACCTTCCGATTCACCATTCACCGCTAACAATTGAATATCACGGTCAAAGTTAACATTAATCACCGCATATCCACTAAACGAAATACTCAATAATGAAATAAGTAAACTGATAGGTAAAACTTTCATAGAACGTCCTTAAAATGAAATGGCGAGCCGAAGCTCGCCTTTACTCTACAACTCAATAGTCTAACTTCGTTTAGAAATAATATTCTACACCGACAGAGTACTCATCATAATCTGCTGATTTCCAGCGACCTTTGTATGAATCACCAAAATCAAGAGTACGAGCACGGGCATAAAGCACCGCTGATGGATCTACAAAATACAGCGCTTGTATAGACAGTACATCATCATCCGAACCTTTTAGCTTACTACCACCAACTTTAAGCTCATCATTTTTAGCATAACCTAACTTAAACTGCCAATCACCAGTCGTATAAGCCAAACCTGCTGAATACGCATTTTGTTTCTCTTTATCACCAGCGACAGGTTTTGCTTCCATCATCTTATATTGTGCATAGAAGGAAAGTCCATTATCAAACCATCCTTGAACACCAAATAGATAGGCGTCATTATCCCATTCAGTGCTCTCTTTAGCTACGTCACGGTTACCTTCATAAGCTAAATCAAATTGGAAAACAGAAACTTTATAATGCGCAGCGGCACCTATCCAATAATCTTTACCATCACCTTTCTGCGCTCCATCTTTACCAGCCATGCCATACGCTAGATTAAAAGATAGGCTATCTGCAAATGTTGGTGTATCCCAACGAATCGTATTTGAAGCACGGTCTTGATGCTTAGTTCCACCGATAGCACCACCCCAGTCGTATACATCACCTAAACCAGGGTTAGATGCTGGCCAATCCACCAATTCATAAAGGGGTGACAAGACTCGACCTAAACGAACAGTGCCATAACTATCGTGTTTAAAACCTACAAACGTATCACGAGCACCTAGTTCAGAACCAGGATCAGAGAAGGATGGGTCAACATATCCAGCTTCAATTTGCCAAATAAAAGTTGATTCAATGTTTTTGAAGTCTTTCTCGCCACGGAAACCAATTCGAGATTCATTATTAAGCTGAGAGCCTCCTAACTTATCATCGGTTTCTTTATTACCAGCATCGTAATCTCGGTAAGCGGCTTGTAATGCGATAACACCATAAACCTCGTAGTTATCTGCTGCTGAAACATTGAATGCAATACCAGATGCAAGCATTGTTGCAACGGCTGCACCGACTAAGGAAGGTTTAAAATATTTGTCCATGGAAAACTCCTAAAAATGGATATAGCTGTTTTTATGTTTTCCCCCAAAAGTTGGCCGCCGAAGGGAGAAAGCTTTTCCTTGTATGAGAATAAGTACTATCTCTCATCACTATCTGCATACACATTGTGTATCCATGCATTAAGACTATCTGGATAGGGTAAAACATCAATCAGATCTTAATTTTTAACTAAAAAAATATGAGCCATAACAAATTTTAAGTGAGTAAGTGATCAAGATCGAATAATTAACACATTAAACAATAAATAAAAAAAACAACTTAATTAACAACAGCTTAAAAATAAAAATAATTGAATAATTGAAGTCGGTCGCATTGATCAAAAATAGAAAGTGACAAAATAGTTACAGTCTATCTCACTAATTTCTTATTCTAAATTAAGTTATTTTTGACAATAAAAAACCCTTAACCATTGATCAATGGTTAAGGGTTTTGGTTAGCATTTAAAATCGTTAGGTGAGAAGATCCAACAAATCTTGCTCAGAAAATATTTCGATTCCCAGCTCTTGAGCCTTAACTAATTTAGATCCTGCCGCCTCGCCCGCAAACAGCATATCGGTATTTTTTGATACACTACCAGTCACCTTTGCCCCTAAGCTTTGTAAAGCCGCTTTAGCTTCACTACGTGATAATTGAATCAGAGAGCCCGTCAATACCACTGTTTTTCCGGCCAGTGGCTGTGGCTTTGCAACATCTTGAGGTTCAATATCAGGCCACGTTACGCCTAAGTCTCTTAATTCTTGCACAACACGTTGGTTCTTTTCCTGACTAAAGAAAGCATGCACATGACTCGCCACAATCATTCCTACATCTTGAACTTCAATCAGCTGCTCAATAGAGGCTTGGCTAATTGCTTCCAAAGTACAAAAATGTTGAGCCAGATTCATCGCTGTTGCTTCGCCAACTTCACGGATACCTAGGGCATATAAGAATCGGGCTAAGGTCGTATGCTTAGCGTTAATCAGTGCCTGAGTGATATTTTGAGCCGATTTAGGGCCCATTCTATCTAATACGGTTAACTCACCCGCTCGGAGTTTAAATAAGTCGGCTGGCGTTTCGACCATTTCTCGCTCTACGAGCTGCTCAATAACTTTATCGCCTAAACCGTCTACATCCATTGCTTTACGTGATACAAAGTGCTTTAACGCTTCTTTGCGTTGCGCTTGACACACTAAGCCGCCAGTACAGCGAGCAACCGCTTCGCCCTCGACGCGTTCCACATCAGATTGACAAACTGGACAGTGACTCGGGAAAATTATCGGTTGAGCCTCTTGAGGACGACGTTCCAACACCACGGAAACAATTTGTGGGATAACATCACCAGCACGGCGAATAATTACCGTATCGCCAACCATTACGCCTAATCGCTCGATCTCATCCGCGTTATGTAACGTCGCATTGCTCACCGTCACACCACCAACAAATATCGGTTCTAACTTAGCAACAGGCGTGATGGCTCCGGTTCTTCCTACTTGAAATTCAACCTCATTTAAACGAGTCATTTCCTCTTGAGCAGGGAACTTATAAGCAATCGCCCAGCGAGGAGCACGAGCGACAAATCCTAATTTCTCTTGCAGTGCAATATCATCAACTTTAATCACCACACCATCAATTTCGTAAGGCAAGTCAGCTCGTTTTGCCATAATCGTTTGATAGTAATCTTTAACTTGCTGAGCGTTTTCTACGCGCTGCGTCTCAGGGCTAACTGGAAGCCCCCAGCTTTTTAACTGTAAAAAACGGTCATAATGACTGGTCGATAACTCAGCACCTTCGACCACTCCGACACTATAAGCATAAAACGCTAAAGGACGCTTAGCCGTAATACGAGAATCAAGTTGACGCAAACTTCCAGCGGCCGCATTACGTGGGTTAACAAACACCTTTTGACCTTTTTTCAGTGCTTGAGCGTTCATTCGCTCAAAACCCTCTTTGGGCATAAACACTTCACCTCGAACTTCAATCCTTGAAGGCCATCCAGTTCCAGAGAGTTTGAGAGGGATCGATTTGATGGTACGTACATTTTCAGTGATATTCTCACCTGTCGTACCATCGCCACGGGTCGCAGCTTGAGTTAATCGACCATCCACATACAACAGACTAACTGCTAACCCATCCAATTTAGGCTCACAACAAAAACGAGCATGCTGAGTGGCAGCAACTCGCTCACCGATACGACGAAAGAAGCTATCCAACTCACTATCAGCAAAGGCATTATCTAACGATAACATCGGTCGTTCATGAGTGACTGATTCGAAACTCGATAATGGTGCCCCACCAACACGCTGACTAGGCGAATCTTCACTTACCCATTGTGGATATTGCGCTTCAATTTCTAATAACTCCCGCATCAACCGATCGTATTCAGCATCAGGGATGGTCGGGGCGTCTTCCACGTAATAACGTATCGCATGTTCATTCAGGATTTGCCGTAACTCTTGTAATCTTTGCTCTACGTGTTGCATTGGTATTCTCTCGGATCATGAAAAAAGGCTCCGGTCGGAGCCTTATGAGGTGTTAATTACTGCTGTTTAAGTTTGAACTGTTGAATTTGCTTACGATACTCAGCTAGCCGATTGGGTGTCATCAGGTTACGTGCATCATCCAAAACATTAGCGCCCATATCATCGGCAATTTGTTGAGCCGTTTTAAGCATCAACTTGAAATTCTGCTCAGCGTCACCGTAACAAGGCAAGGTCATAAAGAAAGAGATACCTTTGGTGGTAAATTCAGCGGGATCGTCATGTTTTAATGTCCCCGGCTGTAACATATTAGCCACGCTAAATAACACTTTACCCGTTCCTGATAAATCAGCATGACGATGGTAGATATCCAGTTCACCATACAACAACCCATTTTGCTGAAAGCTGTCAAATAACTTGCTACCAACAAAAGGCTCAGCACCTGCACAGTGTACATTAAGCACAATCACCTGCATTTCAGGCTCTTCTTCAGGTGTTTCAGTTTGAGCCGGAGTAATAGATTCAGGTTGCGGTTCAACCATCGACGTTTCGATACGACTTTCTTCTGAAATAGCGTCAGCCTTTAATTTAACGCTCGGTTCTGGCGCTGCTGTATCGAGATCATGTTTAGGAACGATTTGTTGTGTTGCATCGCCACTGTCTTGCAAATCATAATCAGCAATTAGAGGGTCAATATCATGACCAGTTAAACCAAAATCAGGCTCTCGACGATCAGGGCGAGTCACTTCGTCAGTTGACGCCAACTTCGCCTCTTTTGCGGCCTTCTTATCTTGATGTTCAACATTGATACGCCCGAGCGGCTTATCGCCGAACTTCGACTTACCTTCTTTTTTACTGGTCCAAAGACCATGAAACAATAAAGCGGCTATCGCTAGCCCGCCAACAATAATGAGTACGAATCGCAATTCCTGCATCTTAAACTCTCAGTGTTTCGGTGTTGATGTTCCGAGCTCTAACGCCTATGTTGAACGTCTGCCAAGGTGGGGTGTATCAAACTATAAGGTTACTTTACCAAAAGTTACCCCTGATTTAGAACAACTTAATGTTAGAAGTTACGTCTACAGGCGCATTTTTATTATTGTAAGCTTCAGTTACACTCTAAATTCTGTTTTTTTGCGTTCATTTCGGAAGAGACCATGCCCACACGCTCTGGATTAGATTATTTTTTTGATGGTGTTCATCTGGCTTTTTCACCAGGCATCCGTCGTTTTACTTTACTTCCTTTGATGATCAACGTGCTACTGATTGGAACGGCTTTGTATTATCTTTTCACCCATCTTAACGATTGGATAACCCAGTGGCTTGACGCTCTACCTAGTTTTTTATCTTGGCTATATTATCTGCTTTGGCCATTGCTCACTATCACCATCCTCGGTACCTTTTCCTATTTTTTCAGCACGCTAGCTAATTTTATTGCTTCGCCTTTTCATGGCCTATTGGCCGAAAAAGTCGAGCAAAAAATAACCGGGAAAATCGAAAGCGATCTCAGCTTATTCTCTGTACTCAAGGATACGCCACGCATTCTTCTTCGTGAGGGACAAAAGCTTTTTTACGTTATTCCCCGAGCACTAGGATTATTTCTACTGTTACTCATCCCCGGCCTGGGGCAAACACTAGGGCCCATCGTCTGGTTTTTATTCACCGCTTGGATACTCGCCATCCAATATTGTGATTATTCCTTTGATAACCATAAAGTTGACTTTAAAGTGATGCGAAACCAGTTAAAACAAAAACCAGGTAAAACTTACGGCTTTGGCATGATAGTCGCGCTGTTAACCACGATTCCTGTCGTTAATCTTTTTATTATGCCAATTGCAGTATGCGGAGCCACCGCCATGTGGGTTGGTGAGTTTAAATATTCCCACACCAATCACTCGGCATCTGCCAGCAAGACGATGTCCGCTAAGTAGCTCAGCTACCTAGGTAATGAATCACATCAGTCTATAAGCGAAGAGAATAAAGCCATCTAATAAATCGCTAATAAGTTATAACTTTTTAATCCTTTTACTTTTCTATTGAATCTCTATTCTTGACCAGTATCAACCAATTTGTAGCAACGCATCAACGATTGATCTATGCGTAATAAAGGGACAGCACAATGAGTAAAATTTACGAAGACAACTCTCTGACTATCGGTAACACTCCTCTGGTTCGCCTAAACAAAGTCAGTAACGGCCGTGTGTTAGCCAAAATAGAAGCACGTAACCCAAGCTTCAGTGTTAAATGTCGTATTGGCGCTAACATGATTTGGGAAGCAGAAAAGCAAGGCAAGCTAAAAGAAGGAATTGAGCTAGTCGAGCCAACCAGTGGCAATACTGGCGTCGCTTTGGCCTTTGTGGCTGCAGCCCGTGGTTATAAACTGACCTTAACTATGCCAGAGTCGATGAGTCTTGAGCGTCGTAAACTACTCAAAGCGCTTGGTGCTAACCTTGAATTGACTGAAGCAGCAAAAGGCATGAAAGGCGCTATTGCCAAAGCAGAAGAAATCGTCGCCAGCAACCCAAGTAAATACTTACTGCTTCAGCAATTCGATAACCCAGCCAACCCTGCTATTCACGAAAAAACCACAGGCCCTGAGATCTGGGAAGCCACCGATGGCCAAATTGATGTCTTCGTTGCTGGGGTGGGCACTGGTGGTACTCTCACCGGAACAAGCCGTTATATTAAGGGTGAAAAAGGTAAAGCGATCATT
This sequence comes from Vibrio sp. A11, assembly GCF_013048705.1. Lineage (NCBI taxonomy): Bacteria > Pseudomonadati > Pseudomonadota > Gammaproteobacteria > Vibrionales > Vibrionaceae > Vibrio > Vibrio sp. A11. Next base: position 241,135 of record NZ_VHSI01000002.1, read on the forward strand.
TCTGTTGCCGTAGAACCAGCAGAATCGCCAGTGATCAGCCAAGCTTTGGCAGGAGAAGAAATAAAACCTGCGCCACACAAAATTCAGGGTATTGGAGCAGGTTTTATTCCAGGCAACCTAGATTTAGAACTGATTGACCGTGTAGAAACCGTGACGTCTGATGAAGCCATCGATATGGCTCGCCGCTTAATGGAAGAAGAAGGGATTTTAGCCGGAATATCTTCAGGCGCTGCGGTTGTCGCCGCTAATCGCCTCGCTGAACTTCCTGAATTTGCTGGAAAAACCATTGTCACTGTGCTGCCAAGCTCAGGTGAACGTTACCTAAGTACAGCGCTCTTTGCCGGTATTTTTACTGAGAAAGAAAACCAACAGTAATAGGTGATTAAATCAAATTTTCGTTTAAAAAAGCCCCATACAGGGGCTTTTTTGTTGATCCTTGCCCCACCTTTGGTAATATCGGGATGTTTTATTTCTAGCTTCAAAATAAAGAAGCAGGCAAGATTAAAGTCAAGGCTGATTTTTGGTAAAACTCTACCTCAGCCATTGATTGTTTTAAACTGAAATAAGCGCTACCACGAAAATCCCGTTACTCCGCTAGCAGAAATGGGCAGTTAAGGTTAAGCTTATCTAAGTGAACAACTTACAAAAACTACATTAATTGGGGTATAACACATGTACGAGAAGCAAGTAGAAATCACTGCAGAAAACGGTCTTCATACTCGTCCAGCTGCACAGTTTGTTAAAGAAGCAAAAGCGTTCGATGCAGATATTACTGTCACTTCAAACGGTAAAAGCGCCAGTGCTAAAAGCTTATTTAAACTACAAACCCTTGGCCTAGTTAAAGGCACAGTGGTCTCTATCTCGGCTGAAGGCCCTCAAGCGAAAGAAGCCGTTGACCATCTAGTTGCCCTAATGGACCAACTTCACTAATCGACGCTCTCTATTTTAGATAAAGGTCATTTTGTTTAAACGACAAAGTGGCCTTATTTGAAATATGACCAACAATAAGCTAAATGTTATTGTTGGCACATCGTCCATATTCTCCCGTTTACAGTTGACCAATTTAAGGTAAGGCTATGATTTCAGGCATCCTAGCATCTCCAGGTATTGCTATCGGTAAAGCACTACTACTTCAAGAAGATGAAATAGTCCTAAACACAAACACCATCTCAGACGCAGATGTAGCAGCAGAAATTGAGCGTTTTTACGACGCACGCGCAAAATCATCCGCGCAGCTCACTGTCATTAAACAAAAAGCGCTTGAGACCTTTGGTGAAGAGAAAGAGGCCATCTTCGAAGGCCATATCATGCTACTGGAAGATGAAGAGCTAGAAGACGAAATTTTAGCCCTCATCAAAAATGATAAATTATCAGCAGATAACGCGATTTATACGGTGATTGAAGAGCAAGCCGCTGCCCTTGAATCGCTCGATGATGAATATTTGAAAGAGCGTGCAACGGATATTCGTGATATCGGCACCCGCTTTGTAAAAAATGCATTAGGCATTAATATCGTATCACTCAGTGATATTAATCAAAAAGTTATCTTGGTTGCTTACGATCTAACGCCTTCAGAAACAGCACAAATCAACCTTGATTATGTGCTTGGCTTTGCTTGTGACATTGGTGGCCGCACCTCACATACCTCAATCATGGCTCGCTCGCTAGAACTGCCTGCGATTGTTGGTACTAATGACATTACCAAACAAGTAAAAAATGGTGACATGCTGGTCATCGACGCAATTAATAACAAAATTTTTGTTAATCCAACCGAAGCTGAACTTGAGCAAGCCAAACAAGTACAGCGCGACTTCTTTGCTGAAAAAGAAGAACTTGCCAAATTAAAAGATCTTCCAGCACAAACCCTTGATGGGCATAGTGTTGAAGTGTGCGGTAACATTGGTACCGTAAAAGATTGCGATGGCATCATTCGTAACGGCGGAGAAGGTGTTGGTCTGTATCGTACCGAGTTCTTATTTATGGACCGTGACGCCCTTCCGACCGAAGAAGAGCAGTATCAAGCTTATAGGCAAGTTGCCGAAGCGATGAAAGGCCAATCGGTCATTATCCGTACTATGGATATTGGTGGTGACAAAGATTTACCTTACATGGATTTACCAAAAGAAATGAACCCATTTTTGGGTTGGCGTGCAATCCGTATTAGCTTAGATCGCCGTGATATTCTGCGCGATCAGTTGCGTGGTATTTTACGTGCATCGGCACACGGCACATTGCGCATCATGTTCCCAATGATCATTTCAGTTGAAGAAATTCGTGAACTGAAAAATGCCATTGAAGAGTACAAAGCTGAGCTACGCAGCGAAAGGCTAGCATTCGATGAAAACATCGAAATTGGTGTGATGGTGGAGACACCAGCAGCAGCAGCGATCGCTCATCATTTAGCGAAAGAAGTGGCCTTCTTCTCGATTGGCACCAACGACTTGACCCAATATACCCTAGCGGTAGACCGCGGTAACGAAATGATTTCTCACTTGTATAACCCATTATCACCAGCGGTTTTAACAGTGATTAAACAAGTGATTGATGCTTCTCACGCTGCAGGAAAATGGACCGGAATGTGTGGTGAGCTTGCAGGAGATGAGCGCGCAACACTACTATTACTGGGTATGGGATTAGATGAATTCTCGATGAGTGGTATTTCTATCCCTAAAGTAAAAAAAGTGATTCGTAACACCAATTTTGCAGAAGTCAAAGCCATGGCAGAACATGCGTTGTCATTACCGACCGCCGCTGAAATTGAAGCGTGTGTAGAAAAATTCATCGCAGAGAAGTGCCAATAAGCCATCAGCCCCCTACAATAGGTGACGATCAGCAAACTCCTTGAAGGATATAAAAATAGTCGTCTATTGTTTGGGATTGGTATACTATACTGGTATAGAATAAATTTGAAACGTTAGGAGCATGACACAATGGGTCTGTTTGACAAACTTAAAAAGCTAGTCTCTGATGACAGCGCTGACGCAAGTGCAATTGAAATTATTGCACCGCTTTCTGGTGAAATTGTAAACATTGAAGATGTGCCAGATGTCGTGTTTGCCGAGAAAATCGTTGGTGATGGTATTGCGATTAAACCTACTGGTAACAAAATGGTTGCTCCAGTAAACGGGACTATCGGTAAAATCTTCGAAACGAATCACGCATTCTCTATTGAATCTGACGATGGCGTTGAGCTGTTTGTTCACTTCGGTATTGATACCGTTGAATTGAAAGGCGAAGGCTTTAAGCGTATCGCTCAGGAAGGCCAATCAGTAAAAGTGGGTGACACAATTATTGAATTCGATCTTGCTTTGCTAGAAGAAAAAGCCAAATCAACACTGACTCCGGTTGTTATCTCTAACATGGATGAGATTAAAGAACTGAGCAAGTTGTCAGGTTCTGTGACGGTTGGTGAAACTCCCGTTCTTCGTGTAACTAAATAAGCGACTTATCGCTAACTTACACTCAAGACTTGAAACGAAACGCTGCCATCATGGCAGCGTTTTTGTTTTATCGCTCGCCATCTAACTCACTTACAAACCAAGCGCGTAGCGTAATACCTGCTGCTTAATCGGTCCCGTATAATCCGCCCCTTTCAATAAAGCATTGCGCATTACTTTTAAAGGTAATTTATCGTTACTGAATGTTTTATAAAATACATCCATGCCAGTTTGCATCAATAAGTTATCAGGGCGACGTTGACGCTGATACTGAGCAAAATGCGCTGCAGTGAACAATGAGGCTTCTTTTGTCACCGCTAATAATACTGAGACATCCTTAAAACCGAGATTAACCCCCTGCCCTGCAAGAGGGTTAATCGTGTGCGCGGCATCGCCGACTAAAATACACCCCTGCTTGACATAACACTGAGCATGACGACGAGTTAATGGAAAATGACCATGCTGCAACACCTCAATATCACCAAGCTCTTGTGGAAAATGGTTAAGGATCTCTTCTCTAAGTTGACTTAATGATAAACTCGCCAGTTGCTTAATTCGCTGTGGTGAGTCATACCATACCAATGAAGCCTGATGACCGGTTAACGGTAAAAACGATCGGGGTCCAGAAGGAAAAAACTGTTGCCAAGTAATGTCTTGTTGTGGTTTTTCCGTCACAACATTGATCAACATACAGTGTTGGCGATAATCCCAAGCCGTGATGCCAATTTGTGCCATTTTTCTCACTTGTGACTGAGCGCCATCCGCACCAATAATCCATTGGCTATGCAAAACCTCACCCGATTGCAAAGTGATCGTTTTGAGTTCAGTACTAAAATCAATATAATTGAGTTGATCGGGGCAAAATAGCGTCAGATTTGGATACAGTGCAAACTGCTCCCATAACCCCAATTGAAGGATTCGATTTTCAACCATAAAACCCAGTTGCGCTAATCCTAAAGAGTCACTCGAAAAACGAGTGCGACACTCTGGGTGCTCCCAAGTTTCTAAACGACGATAAGGACAGAGACGCATTTCTGCAATTGCCGACCAAGCGCCTAAGGATTGTAATAAATCAACAGAGGTTTGCGAGATGGCCGAAATACGCACATCCATCGGTTGCTCTGGCGAAAATGGCTGCGGAGCATAGCCTTCGACTAGCGCCACTCGTCGCCCTTGTTTTGCAAAGCCTAAAGCAGCGGCGGCACCGACCATTCCACCACCGACCACAACAACATCAAAATTATTCATGCTTGACCCTTTTGGGTTACTCTCTTTCTGGGTCCATTGTACGGAGTGAGTTTTTTTTTGCGAACATATTTGTCCTAAAACCTTGTATAAAACAGGGTAAAAACCCAGTAACAGCAACGGTTATAATTTATTTCTAACCCTAGTCAGTCACAAACGAAAGCAGTACAATACGCCGCTACCGTCGTGATGGCGGATCCTTATTTGAACAAACTATTGAACGAGCGAAAGTGAGATGAGTAAGAAACTGCTAATTAAAACCTGGGGCTGTCAGATGAACGAATACGATTCATCGAAAATGGCCGATTTGCTCAACGCGGCAAATGGTTATGAGCTAACTGAAGAGCCAGAGGAAGCAGACGTACTTCTACTTAATACCTGTTCAATCCGGGAAAAAGCCCAAGAGAAGGTCTTCCATCAACTCGGGCGTTGGAAAAATCTTAAAGACAAAAAACCAGGTGTCGTGATTGGTGTCGGCGGCTGTGTGGCAACCCAAGAAGGCGATCATATTCGTGAGCGCGCCCCGTTTGTTGATGTGATTTTTGGCCCACAAACCTTGCACCGCTTGCCTGAAATGATCAAGCAATCACAATCGACTGATGCACCAGTGATGGATATCTCTTTCCCTGAAATCGAGAAATTCGATCGCTTACCTGAACCTAAAGCAGAAGGCCCTACCGCTTTTGTCTCCATCATGGAAGGCTGCTCAAAATATTGTACTTACTGCGTCGTACCTTATACGCGTGGTGAGGAAGTGAGCCGTCCGATGGATGATGTGTTATATGAAATAGCACAATTGGCCGATCAAGGTGTGCGTGAAGTCAACCTACTAGGGCAAAACGTCAATGCTTATCGTGGACCAATGCACGATGGGACCATCTGCTCATTTGCTGAACTATTACGTTTAGTGGCTTCAATCGATGGTATTGACCGTATTCGCTTTACGACCAGTCACCCGCTAGAATTTACTGATGACATCATCGCGGTATACGAAGATACGCCGGAGCTAGTGAGCTTCCTGCATCTTCCAGTACAAAGTGGCAGTGATCGCATCTTAACCATGATGAAGCGCCCACACACGGCGATCGAATATAAATCGATCATCCGTAAACTGCGTAAAGCTCGTCCGGACATTCAAATCAGCTCTGACTTTATTGTTGGTTTCCCAGGCGAATCGGACAATGATTTCCAAGCCACGATGAAACTGATCAGAGACGTTGATTTTGATATGAGCTTTAGCTTTATTTTCTCACCTCGCCCTGGTACGCCAGCCGCCGATTACCCTTGTGATGTATCGGAAGAGACGAAAAAAGAGCGCCTATATGAACTTCAGCAACAAATTAATAGCCAAGCGATGCGCTATTCTCGTTTGATGCTTGATACTGAACAGCGTATTTTAGTCGAAGGCCCATCAAAGAAAAACTTGATGGAACTGCGCGGACGCACTGAGAATAACCGTGTTGTCAACTTTGAAGGCTCACCCGATCTGATTGGTCAATTCGTTGATGTGAAGATTGTTGACGTCTTCTCCAACTCCCTACGTGGTGAACTGATCCGTACTGAGTCGGAAATGAACCTACGCGTCGTTATTTCGCCTTCACAAATGATGGCAAGAACGCGCCGAGAAGATGCCTTAGGCGTTACTTCTTTCACGCCATAATATGGGGTAAATCCCCCTCATAATGACGTGTGAGGAAGATTGACGCTTTTGGTCACAACATTCCATGGCTAGCCGGTCACCATCGGCTACGCCATCATGATTTATTGAGAGGCCAATTTGAGCAATAAAATCGTTACCTTAGAGATCACTCTCGACCCTTCCGACAATCGCCGCTTAGCCAGCCTTTGCGGTCCTTTTGATGACAACATCAAGCATCTTGAGCGCCGTCTCGGTGTAGAAATCAACCATCGTAGCAATTTTTTTACTATTGTCGGTAAACCTCATACCGCCGCTGCCGCCTTAGAAATCATCAAAACGTTATACGTAGACACAGCCCCTCTGCAGGGCAACATTGCTGATATTGAACCTGAGCGTATTCATCTTGCGATCAAAGAAGCAGGCGTACTCGAACAAAATCACGAATCTTCCATCGCTTATGGTAAAGAAGTGTTCATTAAAACCAAAAAAGGCGTGATTAAGCCTCGGACACCAAACCAGGCTCAGTATTTAGTGAATATGGTCACCCACGACATTACCTTTGGGATTGGTCCAGCGGGTACGGGTAAAACCTATTTGGCGGTAGCTGCCGCGGTTGATGCTCTAGAACGACAAGAAGTGCGACGCATCCTTCTCACCCGACCAGCGGTAGAAGCGGGGGAAAAACTGGGCTTTTTACCCGGTGATTTAAGTCAAAAAGTTGATCCCTACTTACGTCCACTCTATGACGCTCTGTTTGAAATGCTCGGTTTTGAACGCGTTGAAAAACTCATTGAGCGTAATGTTATCGAAGTCGCGCCACTGGCGTATATGCGTGGACGCACGCTAAATGATGCATTTATCATCCTTGATGAAAGCCAGAACACCACCGTAGAACAGATGAAAATGTTCCTGACCCGCATCGGTTTTAACTCACGCGCGGTGATCACTGGTGACGTAACACAAATAGATTTACCCCGTGGTGCTCGCTCTGGATTACGCCATGCGATTGAAGTACTCAATGAGGTTGATGAAATTAGCTTTAACTTTTTCTTAGCTGACGATGTGGTTCGTCATCCAGTCGTTGCTCGTATCGTTAATGCTTATGAAAAATGGGAAGCTGAAGACCAAAAACAGCGTAAAATCAATGAGCAACGTCGTCGTGAAGAACGTGAACACACGAATATGACGCCAGCAGCAACATCGAACATTGAGGAATCTCATTAGTCATGTCTATCGAACTAGACTTACAAATTGCAGTTGAAGATGAGCAAGGCCTGCCTAGCTTTGACGATTTCCTGATCTGGTTTAGCGCCGCAGTAACGCCTTTTCAATCTCAAGCCGAAGTCACCATTCGTATTGTTGATCAAGCGGAGAGTCATCAGCTAAATTTAAACTACCGTGGCAAAGATAAACCGACGAATGTGCTATCTTTTCCATTTGAAGCCCCAGCGGAAATTGAGCTGGATCTACTGGGTGATTTAGTCATTTGTCGACAAGTCGTTGAGCAAGAAGCGCTTGAACAAGAGAAGCCTTTGATGGCTCATTGGGCGCATATGGTTGTACATGGCACTCTTCATCTGCTAGGTTATGACCATATTGATGATCAAGAAGCGGACGAGATGGAAGCCCTTGAGACAGAAATCATGCTAAACATGGGCTTTGATGACCCATATTTAGCGGAGAAAAACTAAGCCAATACGCCCCATTAACTCAGCGCTGTAGGTTAACCATTAGCATTAAGGTAACAACCACTGCACCGCTTGGTTAGTCGGGAACCGATTCATCGCGTATAAGCTTACATGTGAGCTATCACACATCTGATAGCGTTACCAATAAGAGAAATAATGAACGACGATAACTCGCCCTATTCGACCGAAGGAAAAAAAGAAAAATCTGAAGGTCCGAGTAGAAAGTCCTTCTTTGAACGCCTAGGTCAACTGTTTCAAACGGATCCTAAAGACCGTCAAGACCTGGTTGATGTGATCAGAGACTCAGAAATCAATGACCTTATCGATCACGACACACGCGACATGCTTGAAGGCGTGATGGAAATTGCGGAGATGAGAGTACGGGATATCATGATCCCCCGCTCACAGATGGTGACCGTTGAACGCACCCATGATATGGATACGCTGATTGCGATCATTACCGATGCTCAACACTCCCGCTATCCTGTTATCAGTGAAGATAAAGACCATGTCGAAGGCATACTTCTAGCGAAGGACTTACTCAAATACTTAGGCTCAAGCAGCGCCCCATTTAATATCGAAGAAGTCATTCGACCTGCCGTGGTGGTCCCTGAGAGTAAACGCGTTGATCGCCTATTAAAAGAGTTCCGTGAGGAACGTTATCATATGGCGATTGTCGTAGATGAGTTTGGCGGTGTATCCGGTCTAGTCACGATTGAAGATATTCTCGAAGAAATTGTCGGAGATATCGAGGATGAATTCGATGATGAAGAGCAACTGGATATTCGTAAATTAAGTAAACATACCTACGCCGTGAAAGCGTTAACGACCATAGAATCGTTTAACGAAACGTTTGGTACTTCGTTTAGCGATGAAGAAGTCGATACGGTTGGCGGTTTGGTGATGACGGCCTTTGGCCATTTACCTTCTCGTGGAGAGGTGATTGATATCGGCGGCTATAACTTTAAAGTCACTGCCGCTGACAGTCGAAGAGTCGTCCAACTGCAAGTCACCATTCCTGATTTACAAGCACTTCCAGAAACCATGGAAGAGTAGCTCGTTATCGAGAACCGCCAGTCACAGTGATTATCGAATCACTACCATTGAACCTTGACGCGAATCATCAACATAACGCTGACGATTCGCGTCAAACTTAAAGGTAACGATGCTGACTCAGGCTATCTCTGCCCGAATCACTTAATGAGAGCATGACTGGATGAAAGATGTTATTTCACGCCGCTTACAGCCTATCTTGGCTGTTTTTTTTGGCGCGCTGACCACATTAGCCTTTGCCCCTTATCAGATCTGGCCGATCGCCATTCTCAGCCCTTTAGCTTTATTGCTGCTTATTGAGAAGAAAACGCCCAAACAAGCTGCATTGCTCGGTTATGGCTGGGGACTTGGCCAATTTGGTGTTGGGATCAGTTGGGTATACGTCAGTATTGATACCTTCGGAGGCATGCCGAAAATTGCTGGCTTGCTACTGATGTTGTTACTTGTTGCCTATCTCGCCCTGTATAACGGCCTATTTGCTTGGGCTCTTAATCGTTTTTTCTCAACCACTCATTGGTCCCGTTTTCTCTTCGCCGTTCCCGCCCTGTGGCTGATCAGTGATTGGTTACGCGGCTGGGTAATGACCGGATTCCCCTGGCTATGGCTTGGCTATAGCCAGATCGACGGGCCGTTGGCCTCTTTCGCTCCTTTGGCGGGTGTTGAGCTATTAACATTATTACTGATGATCTGTGCTGGTTCATGCGCTTATGCTTGGCAAAACAAAGCTTGGCGCTACTTACTGCTGCCTATCGGTATTTTCATCATCGGTTTCGCACTTCGTTCGGTTCAATGGGTGATACCGCAACCAGAACGAGCCACTAGCGTAGCGATTATCCAAGGAAATGTTCAACAATCTTTAAAATGGCACCCCAACCAACGCTGGCCCACTATCATGAAATATACCGATCTGAGCCGTGAAAATTGGGATGCCGATATTATTATTTGGCCAGAAGCCGCCATCCCTGCTTTTGAAGTAGAAATTGGGTCATTTCTTAGCAATTTAGATTCAGCCGCACAAATGAACCAGAGCGCGGTCATCACCGGTATCTTAAACCATGATCAACAGGGGCATTATTTTAATAGTATTTTAGCGTTAGGTGAGACGGAACATACAGAATATCGCTACGATGTGACGCAACGCTATCACAAACATCACTTGTTGCCATTTGGTGAGTTTGTGCCCTTCGAAGAGTGGCTAAGACCACTGGCACCCCTGTTTAATCTACCCATGTCTTCGTTTAGTCGGGGAGATTATATTCAACCGAATATCATCGCTAAAGGATTCGCCTTCGCCCCCGCGCTGTGTTACGAAATCATCTTTAATGAACAACTTCGTGTAAATGTCACCGAACAAACCGATTTTTTGCTGACCTTATCGAATGACGCTTGGTTTGGTCACTCGATTGGCCCATTACAGCACATGGAAATTGCCCGTATGCGCGCCTTAGAACTTGGTAAGCCTCTGATTCGTTCGACAAATAACGGAGTCACCGCGATCACCGATCATTATGGCCGAATCACGCATCAAATCCCGCAATTCGAAACGGCAGTGTTGAGAGCCGAGATCATTCCGACTCGCGGACAGACGCCCTATCATCGACTAGGGAGCTGGCCACTCTATTTATGGGTTATTGTCAGCCTTGCCATAGGGATGGTCACGATTCGTCGATCTTAAAACCGGCATTAACAATTACTCTATCCTCAAGCGCCATATCGCGCTTGGGGTTCGACCTCTTGATTTTTGCTAAGGCTGCAAAGGCTGACGGCTAAATAATTTGTGGCCACAGCGCAGACAAGGAACAATTTCTGTCGGGTGATTGTACTCAACCTTATGATTGCAACTTTCACAAACTAAGATCCCCAAGCCAATCATTTCCCCGGCTTGATAAACACCTTGGTGCTGAAGATCTTGAAATAGCTCCACCCACTCTACTTTAGTTTTATCCGTAATATCCAACAGCCCTTGCCAGATAGAATTCGCAATCATTAAATAAAATGGCCCCGTTTTACTCTGCTCATATTGTTCAGAAAAGGCTTTTAAATCAGCTTTAACATAAGCCGAAATCAGCGCTAATTCATCTTGAGTCAGGTCATTGGCCGCTGCCACGACCTTACCCGACGTGTCTAAAATATGCTCTAACTCTTCTGGACTTTGTTTCAACGTTTCGAGCACTTCTTCTACTAACGCCTCATAACCTGCTTTCTGTTTTCGCATAAGTCACCTCGTTCAGTCGGATTGGCTATTGTTGTGCTGTGCTGCTTTAGGTATTCTATGTTGATCTATTAGTACCTGTTCGAACCGAACTCACAAATTCCAAGATAACCGGATGTCATCGATGCAAGATCAATATAACCCGCAAGATATTGAACAGAAAGTTCAACAGCACTGGGACAACAATAAAACCTTTGTTGTAAGTGAAGACCCAAATAAAGAAAAATTCTACTGTCTTTCGATGTTTCCTTATCCAAGCGGTCGACTGCACATGGGCCACGTACGTAACTACACGATTGGTGACGTCGTTTCTCGCTTCCAACGTTTACAAGGTAAAAACGTCATGCAACCGATTGGTTGGGATGCGTTTGGCTTACCGGCCGAGAATGCTGCAGTTAAAAATAAAACAGCGCCAGCACCATGGACTTACGAAAATATCCAATACATGAAAAACCAGCTCAAATTACTGGGCTTTGGTTATGACTGGAGCCGTGAATTCGCTACTTGCCGTCCTGAATACTACCGTTGGGAACAAGAGTTTTTCACCAAACTGTACGAAAAAGGGTTGGTTTATAAGAAAACCTCCTCAGTAAACTGGTGTCCTAATGACCAGACCGTACTCGCTAACGAACAAGTGGAAGATGGCTGCTGCTGGCGTTGTGATACGCCTGTTGAGCAAAAAGAGATCCCACAGTGGTTTATTAAGATCACCGCTTACGCGCAAGAATTGCTTGATGATTTAGATAACCTTGACGGCTGGCCAGAAATGGTTAAAACCATGCAACGCAATTGGATCGGCCGCTCTGAAGGGGTAGAACTGAGCTTCCAAGTTAAAGATCAGGTGCAAGATCTTGAAGTCTATACCACTCGCCCAGACACGCTGATGGGGGTTACCTATGTAGGTATTGCTGCCGCGCACCCGCTCGCGGTTCAAGCCGCTGCCAATAATCCGCAACTGGCGGCCTTTATTGAAGAGTGTAAAAACACCAAAGTTGCCGAAGCCGAACTCGCGACGATGGAGAAAAAAGGCATGGCGACGGGCCTGACGGCTATTCATCCTTTAAATGGCCGAGAAGTGCCTATCTATGTCGCGAACTTCGTGCTAATGCACTACGGGACTGGCGCGGTAATGGCCGTTCCTGCACACGACCAACGCGATTACGAATTTGCCACCAAATACGGCTTAGATATCATCCCTGTGATTAAGCCTGAAGATGGCAGCGAGTTAGATATCAGCCAGCAAGCTTATACAGAAAAAGGCGTACTGTTTGATTCTGGTGAATTCGATGGCCTAACTTTCCAGGCGGCTTTTGATGCCATTTCAGCAAAACTCGAAGCGCTAGGTAAAGGTAAAAAGACCGTTAACTTCCGTCTACGTGACTGGGGCGTTTCTCGTCAGCGCTACTGGGGTGCCCCCATCCCAATGGTCACCACTGAAGATGGTCAAGTTCATCCCGTTCCTGCTGACCAATTACCAGTGATCTTGCCTGAAGATGTCACTATGGATGGTGTAACCAGTCCGATTAAAGCCGATAAAACATGGGCTGAAACGACATTTAATGGTCAACCTGCACTACGTGAAACCGATACTTTTGATACCTTTATGGAATCGTCTTGGTATTACGCACGTTACTGCTCACCACAAGCAGACGATATTTTAGACCCAGCTAAAGCCAACTACTGGCTACCGGTGGATCAATATATCGGTGGTATTGAACACGCTTGTATGCATCTGCTCTACTCACGCTTTTTCCATAAACTATTGCGTGATGCTGGTTATGTCACCTCCGACGAGCCATTCAAACAATTGCTTTGCCAAGGCATGGTATTAGCTGACGCTTTCTATCATAGCAATGAGAAAGGCACTAAAGAGTGGATTTCGCCTACCGACGTTAAAGTAGAACGTGACGGGAAAGGCCGCATTATTTCAGCGGTTGATCATCAAGGTCGTCAAGTTGAACACTCAGGCATGATCAAAATGTCTAAGTCAAAAAATAACGGTATTGACCCACAAGAGATGGTTGATAAATACGGTGCGGATACAGTACGTTTATTTATGATGTTCGCTTCGCCTGCCGATATGACATTGGAGTGGCAAGAGTCTGGTGTTGAAGGAGCGAACCGCTTCCTAAGACGGGTATGGAAGCTCGTCGCTGAACATACCGCTAAAGGCGCTGCGGTTGCAGTACAAAGCGATACCTTAAATGCCGACCAAAAAGCGCTGCGTCGCGATGTGCATAAAACCATTGCTAAAGTGACTGATGATATTGCTCGTCGTCAAACCTTTAACACGGCGATTGCTGCGATCATGGAGCTGATGAATAAACTCACTAAAGCGCCACAAGAGTCTGAACAAGACCGAGCTATTTTGGATGAAGCGGCAAAAGCCATCACCTTAATGCTTTACCCTATCGCGCCACACATCTGTTTTGAAATGTGGCAAGCACTCGGCGAAGTCGATATTGACCAAGCGACGTGGCCGACTTACGACGAAACCGCATTAGTTGAAGATCAGAAACTGGTTGTCTTGCAAGTGAATGGTAAATTACGTGGTAAATTGACTGTTGCCGCTGACGCAACGAAAGAGCAGGTTGAAGCGCTTGGCCTACAAGATGAAAACGTACAGAAATTTACTGATGGTTTAACCATTCGTAAAGTCATTTATGTACCGGGCAAACTGCTCAACATCGTGGCGAACTAATCGCTAAGCTGACTGTCTGTATAGCCAAGCAACGTTAAGTTATCAGCTCATGGTCTGTGGTGGTCATCGATATAAAAACCGATCGAATGACCACCTTATTAGACCGAGCCACAACTTTTCGTTATCAGCACATAAACAGGGCTTACGCCCTGTTTACTTATCTCAGTTTATCGAATGCGGTAAGCTAAGATAAGTAAACTCACTGACGAGAACGAATACCCCATGCGTTTTATATTGCCTGTAACAACTCGACCTTTGTTGATTATTTTGTTGATCGCTTCAACTTTTATCGCTGGCTGCGGCTTCCATTTACGTGGAGACTATGACATTCCAGAAGAGTTAAGCATGATGTCTCTGACCAGTAACGATCAATACAGCACCTTAACACGGCTGGTCAAAGGTCAACTGCGCATGAACGAGATCCAACTCGTTGAGCCGGCGAGTAATGTAGCTAATTTGCATCTCAATGGTGAAAGTTTGAGTGAGCGAACCTTATCGCTGTATCAAAATACTCGCGCCGCCGAAAAAGAGCTGACCTTTAATACTTCTTATCGCGTCACTATACCAGAGGTTGGTACAAGAACGTTTTCCACCAGCGTGACTCGCAGTTACTTAGATAACCCACTGACTGCGTTAGCAAAATCTGCTGAACGAGAAATGATTGTCGATGAAATGCGTAAACTCGCGGCCAGCCAAATTATTCGCCAAATGGCACGCCTAAAGGCCAGCATTCCTAATGGGAGTTTTGAAGAGACTGACTCTAACGTCCAAACTCAATCTGAGCTTGATAACTCAAATACCATTAATATGTTATAGGGTTAACCATGCGATTGTACGCCGACAAACTCAGCGAAACCCTCAACCGCTCGCTCTCTGCTGTCTATTTAATCTTGGGTAATGAACCCTTATTGATTCAAGAATCACGTTTAGCGATTGAACGCAAAGCGCGAGAGCAAGGATTTACTGAAAAATACCGCTTTAACGCCGATGCGTCCCTCAATTGGAACGAGGTGTATGATTGTTGCCAATCCATGAGCCTCTTTTCTCAGCGCCAGATCGTAGAAATAGAAGTCGCAGAGAATGGCTTTAACGCAGCATTAGGTAAAGAGCTCGCCAGCTTAACAGCAACGCTGAGTCCTGATGTTTTACTGGTGATCATCGGTGGAAAACTGGCTAAAGCACAGGAAAATACCGCATGGTTTAAAACATTAAGTGCACAGGCTTGCTGGGTTAACTGCTTAACGCCTGAACTTTCTCGTTTACCTCAGTTCGTGGCGGCTCGCTGCCGAGCTCTAGGTTTAAAACCGGATAACGAAGCGATTCAAATGCTCGCTCAATGGCACGAAGGCAATCTACTGGCTTTGGTACAAAGCCTAGAAAAATTAGTGCTCCTTTATCCTGATGGGCAATTAACATTATTACGTTTAGAAGAGTCGCTCAGTCGCCACAACCAGTTTACCGCTTTTCACTGGATCGATGCCTTACTCGAAGGTAAGGCCAACCGAGCGCAACGTATTTTGCGCCAACTGGCTGCCGAGGACACTGAAGTCATTATCTTAATCCGCACCGTACAAAAAGAACTGTTTCAATTGTTGCAGATGCGACAGGCAATAGAGACACAAGCGATAGGTAACGTTTTTAATCAATACCGGATTTGGCAAACCAAACGGCCACTTTACTCTGCCGCTCTACAGCGATTATCCGTGCCGCAACTTCGTCATCTACTGCAACTACTTGCTCAGTGTGAATTATTGGCTAAGACTCAATATAGCCAACCCATTTGGCCACTGATGCAGCAACTGAGCTTGCAATGCTGCCTACCGAAAGCAAACGTCGCTTTACCGACTTAAAAGCGTGTTATACTACGGCGCTTTTTTAGCAGCAGAATAACCTTTGATGACCATCATCAACGAACCATACTATGAGGATTCACCATTGCAGCAACAACAACTTACCCATTTCCTTGCTGATAAAGCCGATGACATGAAAGCCGTTAATATCGTTACCCTTGATGTCCAAGGTAAATCAAGTGTGACCGACTACATGGTGATTTGTACTGGCACCTCAAAACGCCATGTGGCCTCGATTGCCGATCACATTGCCAACGAGGTAAAGAAAATTGGCTTAGAGCCTCTCGGTATGGATGGCGAGAAAGAAGGTGAATGGGTCGTATTAGATATGGGGTCGACGATGCTTCATGTCATGCAAGAAGAGCATCGCGCTTTATATCAATTAGAAAAACTCTGGGGCTAAGTGTGAAGATTCAACTGATCGCCGTCGGCACCAAAATGCCGAAATGGGTTGAAGAGGGCTTTCAAGAGTACCGTCGACGCTTTCCTCATGATTTACCATTGGAATTAGTCGAAATAGCGGCGGGTAAACGTGGAAAAAATGCTGACATTGCACGTATTTTACAAAAAGAAGGCGAAGCCATGCTCGCCGCCGTACCCAAGGGAAATCGAATTATTACGCTCGATATCCCCGGAAAACCTTGGAATACTGAGCAGTTGGCAGAGCAATTAGAAAGTTGGAAACTCGATGCACGAGATGTGTCCATTCTCATTGGTGGACCAGAAGGGCTGGCACCAAGCTGCAAGGCGGCCGCTGAGCAAAGCTGGTCATTATCACCCTTAACTCTGCCCCATCCACTGGTGCGTGTGGTTATGGCTGAAAGTCTCTATCGAGCATGGAGTATCACGGCCAATCATCCTTACCATCGAGAGTAATGAGCGATGCTGCGTAAGCGAAGTCCAATCAGAGATTACCAAGCGGAAGCCCGACTGTTTCGTCGTCGAGCTATCGTCGCTTTCATGGGAATTGTCGTGGCAATGGGTGTGCTGATCACCAACCTCTATCATATTCAGGTGAAACAGTACCAAGATTACAAAACCCGCTCCAACGATAATCGCATTAAAATTGTCCCGATTGCCCCCAACCGTGGGTTAATTTACGATCGCAATGGTCATTTACTGGCGGAAAATCGTCCTGTGTTTAACTTGGAAATTATTCCTGAACAAGTAAACAATATGGACGATACCATCGCTCGTCTGCAGCAAATTTTAACCATTCCAGAAGAACGAATTGCGGCGTTCGAAAGAGATCGCCGCCAAACTCGACGCTTTAATGCCATTCCTCTACTCACACAACTCAGTCATGAAGATGTGGCGAAGTTTTCCGTGCATCAGCATAATTTCCCAGGGGTATCGGTGAGCGCGAATTTAAAGCGTTTTTATCCTTATGGAGAAGTCTTAACTCATGTAATTGGCTACGTATCACGAATTAACGATCGCGATGTAGAACGACTACAACGTGAAGGTAAAGCCGCTAACTATCAAGCAACACGCGATATTGGTAAGTTAGGTATTGAGCGTTACTACGAAGATCTGTTACACGGCACCGCTGGCTATCAAGAAGTTGAAGTTAATAGCCGTGGACGCATTATTCGGACGTTGAAATACGTGCCGCCGTCTCCCGGTAAAGATATTGTTCTTAACTTGGATATTGACTTACAGCTTTATATCCATCAATTACTGGACGGTCGCCGCGGCTCGGCGATTGTCTTAGATCCAGAAGATAACGGCATACTAGCGATGGTCTCCAGCCCAAGTTATGATCCGAACCCTTTTGTGCATGGCATTTCATCAACCGAATATAATAAGTTACTGAATGACATTAACCGTCCTTTAGTTAACCGAGCGACCTTGGGGATTTATCCACCAGCTTCAACCGTAAAGCCGTTTATTGCTCCAGCAGCATTACACGATGGCATCATTACGCCAAGAACGACACGTAACGATCATGGTTCTTGGCAAATCCCCAATTCCGACACGCGCCCTTTTCGAGACTGGCTGCGCTGGGGGCATGGCCGGGTTGATATCTTAAAAGCGATTGAAGAATCGGTAGATACCTTTTTCTACCAAATTGCTTACGACATGGGAATTGATAACTTATCGACTTGGATGATGCGTTTTGGGTTTGGAGATTTAACTGGCATCGATATTTTCGAAGAAAGTCGAGCCAATATGCCCACTCGTGAATGGAAAATGGCTCGTCATCGTACCCCTTGGTACAAAGGTGACACTATCCCGGTTGGAATTGGTCAAGGTTATTGGACCGCAACACCGATGCAATTGGCGAAAGCGACTTCGGTGGTGGCGAATAAAGGGAAAGTGATTGCCCCGCATTTACTGCGCTCTACGATTAAAAACGGTCAACCTTTTTCGACTCAAAAAGAAACTGAGTACGTAACCTTCCCTCCTCTTGATGAAATTGATGACAAGTACTGGGATATTGCGATACAAGGGATGTATCTGGTTAACCACGGTAGTCGAGGCACCGCTCGACGTGCCTTTCAAGGCTTAAAATACAAAAGTGCCGGTAAATCAGGAACCGCGCAGGTCTTTGGTCTAGCAGAAGGTCAAGAGTATGACGCCGACGAACTGGCTGAACATTTACGCAATCATGCACTCTACGTTGGTTTTGCGCCCATCGATCATCCGAAACTGATCGTCAGCTTAGTACTCGAAAACGCAGGTGGTGGTTCCGGTGTTGCGGCTCCCGTCGTGAGACGTATTTTTGATCATGTGATCTTGAGGCCACAAGAGGATAAACCATAATGAAGATGGATCCCGCTACCGGACAAAACCGGGCTTTTTTTGAACGTTTGCATATTGATCTGCCCTTATTACTTGCTCTATTAGTGGTCATGGGATTTGGCTTGGTCGTGATGTACAGTGCTGGTGGACAAAGTTTAGCGATGATGGAGCGCCAAGCCATGCGTATGGTTATGGCGCTGTTAGTGATGGTTGGCTTAGCACAGCTCTCACCGAGAAGCTACGAACGTTTAGCGCCGCTGTTGTTTTTTTGTGGTGTGATATTGTTGCTGGGGGTACTCTTTTTTGGAGAATCCTCCAAAGGAGCACAACGTTGGCTCAATCTCGGTTTCATCCGTTTTCAGCCGTCAGAACTGCTGAAACTGGCTGTACCACTAATGGTGGCACGATATATTGGTCAACGACCTATTCCAGCAGATTTAATGACCCTAGCCGTCGCATTAATGATGGTCTTTTTCCCAGCAATATTGATCGCCAAACAGCCTGACTTAGGGACCTCCATTTTGATTGCAGCTTCCGGTATTTTTGTTATTTTCTTAGCCGGTATTAGCTGGAAAATCATCTCGGCAGCCGTGATCGCCGTTGGTGCGTTTGTCCCTGTCATGTGGTTTTTCTTTATGCGCGAATATCAAAAAACTCGCGTACGTACCTTGTTTGATCCAGAATCCGATCCACTGGGAGCGGGGTATCACATCATTCAAAGTAAAATTGCGATTGGTTCGGGAGGCTTATCAGGTAAAGGTTGGTTACATGGTACACAGTCTAACTTAGAGTTTTTACCCGAAAGGCATACCGACTTTATCTTCGCCGTCATTGCTGAGGAATGGGGGTTGATTGGCGTACTTGCTCTGCTCGCAGCCTATTTATTTATTATTGGTCGAGGGCTGTACCTTGCCGGTAGTGCTCAAACCGCTTTTGGTCGGATGATGGCAGGAAGTATAGTTTTAAGTTTCTTTGTCTATGTCTTTGTTAATATCGGCATGGTGAGTGGTATTTTACCCGTTGTTGGCGTCCCGCTGCCCCTGATCAGCTATGGCGGTACATCGATGGTGACACTCATGGCCGGATTTGGCATTTTGATGTCGATTCACACCCATCGTAAAGCGTTTTCTAAGGCGAATTGAACCGTATGAAATCATCTCACTATCCATTGCTCTTGAGCTTACTTTGTAGCGCTTTACTCATCGGTTGCAGCAGTAAACCAACCGGGCGTTACGCTTTATTTAATGACGTAGCGCCTAATACGCCGATTTCTGTCGCACATATTGAAGATGCCTATCCTCAATACGAACCCTACAGCCTAGGGGGAAATCGCGATTACACACTGCGCGGTGAGAGCTACCAGATCATTCGTAACCCCATAGGGTTCACTGAGCGTGGCCAAGCGTCGTGGTATGGGAAAAAATTTCATGGCCATCTAACGTCTAATGGCGAAATTTATGACATGTATTCAATGACGGCTGCACATAAAACGCTGCCCCTGCCAAGCTATGTCAAAGTCACCAATTTGGATAATGGCCGAGAAGCCATTGTTAGAGTCAATGATCGTGGTCCATTTCATGAAGGGCGGATTATTGATTTAAGTTACGCTGCCGCGTATAAGTTAGGCGTCATTCAAACGGGGACAGCCAATGTTGACATTGCGGTCATTACCGTAGAAAGAAACAGCAATCGTCCTCTTAAAACACCGTTTGCCCAGTATGTTATTCAAGTTGCTGCCTCCCAGCATCAACAGCGAGTAGAGCAGTTATCCGCCGAGATGAGTGACCAACTGACGGTCCCAAGTTTTGTCGAGAGTAACCATCAACAGCATCGGTTATTTCTAGGGCCGTTTACTGACTATGCCCTGACGCAAGAAATACTTGAGCGTGTAAAATCGCTCGGTTACGACACCGCTTTTGTGAGAAAACACCACGCAAAACCGTAACGTCGATGCAAAGCAGATCGGTCTTCTCCTTTATCCGCTCAACGATACATGGAGGAATGAGCGGTCTGATTTGCAAGGTCGTTTCTGTTAAGCTATTCGATAACTAACCAATAGTTTTAATATTATTATGAAAAAAATCTCTCTATTTTCTGTTTTAGCGACATCTTTTGCGCTATCTGCTACGTTTTCAGCATCCTCTTTTGCTGCACCGACTGTCATTCCAGATGCCCCACAAATTGCCGCCAAAGGCTATGTGCTGATGGACTACCATTCAGGGAAAATCCTCGCTGAGAAAGAGATGAACACAAAGCTCTCTCCAGCCAGTCTCACCAAGATGATGACCAGCTATGTTATCGGCCAAGAGCTTAACCGTGGCAATATTTCTCTCGATGACGATGTGGTGATCAGCGAAAATGCGTGGGCGAAAAACTACCCCGATTCATCAAAAATGTTCATCGAGGTAGGCACTTCGGTTAAAGTCCGAGATCTGAATAAAGGGATTATTATTCAATCAGGTAACGATGCCTGTGTAGCGATGGCAGAACATGTCGCAGGTTCAGAAGATGCTTTTGTCGATCTCATGAATGCTTGGGCCAGTTCACTGAACATGACCAACACACATTTTGCCAATGTGCATGGACTCGATCACCCTGAACTCTACTCTACGCCTTATGATATGGCCTTATTAGGTCAAGCATTAATCCGAGACGTGCCAGATGAATACGCTCTCTACGCCGAGCAAAAATTCACCTACAACGGCATAACCCAATACAATCGTAACGGATTACTTTGGGATAAAAGTATGAACGTCGACGGCATTAAAACTGGCCATACGACTAATGCTGGTTACAGTTTGGTCAGCTCAGCGACCGAAGGCAATATGCGCTTGATTGCTGTCGTGATGGGGACTAAAGATATTAATTCTCGTAAAACGGAAAGTAAAAAGCTGCTCAGTTACGGTTTCCGCTTTTTTGAAACAGTCGCTCCGCACAAAGCAGGCGAAACCTTTGTTAACGAAACAATTTGGATGGGCGACAAACCAACCGTTGCACTGGGTGTAAAACAAGATACTTACGTTACGCTGCCACGCGGTCAAACCAAAGATCTGACGGCTAGCTTTGTCTTAGAAAAAGAGCTCAAAGCACCAATCAATAAAGGGGATGTCGTGGGTACCCTCTATTACCAAGTACAAGGTAATGAAATTGCTCAATATCCTCTGATGGCGTTAGAAGATGTCAAAGAAGGTGGTCTATTAAGTCGTCTATGGGATTACTTAGTACTACTCTTTAAAAGCTTGTTCTAATTCCGAGTGTTAAAGGGGTGGTAGCCTCCCCCCTTTAACACTTGCTGCGATGTGGGTACGTTTGCTAGCTCAGCGAAACTCATCGCCGCGTTAGCCTATCGCCAACTTGAGATATCTTTAAATTGACGGTACTATCCGCCACCGCTTAAGCAAATCTTGGAGCTTTCACTATGATGACCATTAACTCTGATGCCAAATTAAAAGATCTTTTAGAGTTTCCTTGTTCTTTTACTTACAAAGTTATGGGCCATGCGAAACCTGAGTTACCAGAACTTGTGTTAGAAGTGATCCAGCGCCATGCTCCTGGTGACTATAGTCCGCGAGTTAAGCCAAGTGGCAAAGGCAACTACCATTCGGTTTCGGTGACCATTACGGCGACATCGATTGAGCAAGTAGAAACACTGTATAAAGAGCTAGGCGATATCGAGATCGTCCGTATGGTTCTATAACACTGAGTTGCAGCGAAACATCAAAAAAATTTTAATTGTTATACATTATTTTTAAAGCAGCATTATGCTGCTTTTTTTTATTTTTCATCACTTTAAATTACTCATAAAAAAAATGAGGTTAAAAAAATCCCCGAGATGAGTAGTTCAAAGCGTCTAAGATGTTTATAATCAAAAAACTTTATATATCACTGGTGGACAACGACAATGGATAATCCGCTTGTTATCAGGCGACTGGGTCGACAAGATTATTTGCCTGTTTGGCAAGCCATGCATCAGTTTACCGATCAACGTGATGAACAAACGGCCGATGAAATATGGCTTGTTGAACACCATCCCGTTTTTACCCAAGGTCAAGCAGGTAAAGCTGAGCATCTTCTCAATCCAGGAAATATCCCGGTCGTACAGAGTGATCGTGGTGGTCAAGTCACTTATCATGGCCCAGGTCAATTAGTGGTCTATGTGTTGATTAATTTAAGACGCAAGAAGCTCGGCGTTCGAGAATTGGTCACTGGTATTGAACAACTCGTGATCGACACTTTAAAAACCTATCATATTAATTCTGCCGCTCGCCCAGATGCTCCAGGTGTCTATGTCGATGGAAAGAAAATATGCTCACTAGGTTTACGTATTCGTAAAGGCTGTTCATTTCACGGTCTTGCCCTTAACGTCAATATGGATCTTTCTCCTTTTCTGCGCATTAACCCTTGTGGTTATCAAGGCATGGAAATGGTGCAAGTCTGCGACTTAGGTGGGCCAGATAACTTAGCAGAAATTGAACAGCAAATGATCCAAGAGCTTGTCCGTTTATTCGGTTATCAACAAGTCGAATTCAGCACAGAAGCACCTTTTATAGGTAAAATAGCATGAGCAAACCAATTCAAATGGAAAAAGGCGTTAAATACCGTGACGCCGATAAAATGGCACTGATTCCGGTGAAAAACATGCCGGTTGAGCAAAAAGAAGTGCTACGTAAGCCATCGTGGATGAAAATAAAACTCCCTGCCGATAGCCAGCGTATACAAGAAATTAAAGCCGCGATGCGTAAAAATAATCTTCACTCTGTCTGTGAAGAAGCGTCTTGCCCTAACTTGGCGGAGTGCTTTAATCATGGCACCGCTACGTTTATGATCCTTGGTGCTATCTGTACTCGACGTTGTCCATTTTGTGACGTAGCCCATGGACGCCCGAATGCCGTTGATGCCGCTGAGCCGAAAAAACTCGCTGAAACCATTCGTGATATGAAGCTCAAGTATGTCGTGATCACTTCCGTCGACCGTGATGACTTACGCGATGGTGGCGCTGAACATTTTGCAGACTGCAACCGCGAAATTCGCGCGCTCAATCCGGGGATCCGTATCGAAACCTTAGTCCCTGATTTTCGTGGTCGCATGGACATTGCGCTAGAAAAACTCAAAGACAATCCGCCAGATGTGCTTAACCATAACCTAGAAACGGCTCCACGCCTGTACCGTAAAGCGCGCCCTGGGGCAAACTATAAATGGTCTTTAGAATTGCTGCGTAAGTTTAAAGAGCAGCATCCTGATGTACCAACAAAATCAGGGATCATGATGGGCTTAGGTGAAACTAAAGAAGAGATCATCCAAGTCTTAAAAGATTTACGAGAGCATGGCGTGACGATGCTAACATTAGGTCAGTATTTGGCACCAAGTCGTCACCATCTACCCGTTGAGCGCTACGTGCCACCTGAAGAATTTGATGAACTAAAAGAGATCGCTCTTGAGCTTGGCTTTACCCATGCTGCGTGTGGGCCTTTTGTTCGCTCATCTTATCATGCGGATTTGCAAGCGAAGGGATTAGAAGTCAAATAACCCTATCAAATCTATACGGTTATCAGCCTATCAATCAATATTGCTGATTGATGGTTATCACGTTACAAAAATGGCCCGCTTAGCGGGCCATTTTATCTACTATGACAAAGTATTAAGCGTAAACCGGTAAGCGTTGACAAATCGCTAACACTTTCTGTTTAGTCGCTTCGATAACCGCTTGATCGTTAGCGTTATCTAATACGTCACACATCCAGTTTGCCAAATCTTGTGCATCTTGCTCAGTAAATCCACGACGTGTGATCGCTGGCGTTCCAATACGGATACCCGAGGTTACAAATGGGCTACGCGGATCGTTGGGTACCGAGTTCTTGTTCACGGTGATATTCGCAGCCCCTAGTGCGGCATCGGCTTCTTTACCAGTAATGCCTTTATCGATCAAATCGACTAAGAATAGGTGATTTTCGGTGCTGTTAGAAACAATCTTGTAACCGCGCTCTTGGAATTGAGCCACCATCGCTTTGGCATTTTTTACTACGCGTGCTTGGTACTCTTTAAACTCAGGCTCCATTGCTTCTTTAAATGCTACCGCTTTAGCCGCAATAACATGCATTAATGGACCACCTTGCCCACCCGGAAAAACCGCCGAGTTAAGCTTTTTATACATCTCTTCGCCCGCATTGGACAAAATCAAACCACCACGAGGGCCGGCTAACGTTTTATGGGTCGTCGTCGTCACTACATGCGCATAAGGGAGCGGCGTTGGATAAACTCCAGCAGCAATCAAACCAGCGACGTGTGCCATATCGACAAAAAAGTAAGCGTCAACTTTATCAGCAATTTCGCGCATCCGTTTCCAATCAACGATTTGTGAATAAGCCGAGAAACCACCAATGATCATCTTCGGCTTGTGCTCAAGAGCCAGTGCTTCCATCTCTTCGTAATTGATCTTACCGCTTTCATCAATACCGTATGGGATAATATTGTAGTGCTTACCAGAAAAGTTAACTGGAGAGCCATGAGTTAAATGACCACCATGAGCCAGACTCATGCCTAATACAGTATCGCCTGGGTTAAGCAACGCCATATAAACGGCACTGTTAGCCTGAGAACCAGAGTGTGGCTGAACGTTAGCGTACTCACAACCAAATAGCTGACAAGCGCGATCAATCGCTAATGCTTCAGCTTTATCAACGTATTCACAACCGCCGTAATAACGTTTGCCTGGGTAACCTTCAGCGTATTTGTTGGTGAGCTGAGAGCCTTGTGCTTCCATAACCCGTGGGCTAGTGTAGTTTTCTGAAGCGATAAGCTCGATGTGTTCTTCTTGACGAAGCGTTTCTTCTTGGATTGCTGCGAATAACTCCGCATCGTAATCAGCGATATTCATATCACGCTTAAGCATCTGTATCTCCTGACTCAGATTTATCTGAAATTAGCTATCCCCAAACGACTTAGTATCTTTTGGGCATAAAAACCACACAATGACCCAACGCAAACGTTTTCGTCACCCTAAAGACGCGCATTCTACCTAATTTAACGTGTCTCATAAAGTGTAAATTACATAAAATATCATGCAGTTTTTTCATCATGACTAACGATAATAGTCCGCTTAACGTGAACCTATCGCTTAAGTGTCAATGTTACGCTTTACAGCCTGTAAAACGCCAATGACATAGATCTACCTTAATTTCACCTAGTATGCTACCGGAAATCGCGACTTTTCATTACTATAGCGCGCAACTATTCCCTCTAATCCGATTGATCTTTTGAGCTGTAGCAATGGATAAACACACCCACAAAGAAGATATAATCGCCATGTTGACTGGAACGTTCTTAGTCGCGCAAGGCGTCTTTTTTCTCCAAGCTGGAGAACTACTGACTGGCGGAACCGCTGGATTGGCACTGCTGATGACCCACTTTTTGCCTTGGTCATTTGGCTGGCTGTATTTTATAGCTAATAGTCCATTTTATTTATTAGCTTGGCGTCGTTTCGGTGGTCGATTTGCTATCAATAGCGCCTTATGCGGGGCATTAGTCTCGGTTTTTACTGATCATTTGGCCATGTTCATTACCCTTAGTGAGATAAATCCATTTTACTGTGCGCTGGCGGGCGGACTATTAATGGGCCTCGGCATGCTGATTCTTTTTCGTCATCGCGCGAGTTTAGGCGGTTTTAATGTCCTCTGTTTAGCGATACAAGATAGGCATGCAATACCTGCGGGTCATGTACAGATGGGGATCGACGGATTAATACTGAGTGCTTCTTTGTTCTTTATCAGTCCAAGTACTGTGTTGTTATCCATTTTTGGGGCGATTATCTTGAATCTAGTACTGAGTATGAATCACAAACCCACTCGCTATAACGTTACTTATCAACCTTAAATCTAAGTGCTAGTCATGAAAAACGCCTTAAGCCGACATCGGTTTAAGGCGTTTTTCTTTATACGCTAATCAAAACAGCGCTCATTATTGATTAATGGGTTGCACGTGATTTCACATCATGACTGATCGCTTTGTCCAATTCAGCAGCCACGTGCCCCGGTGAACGCGTCGTTTGTGAAATCAATCGATACATCGCTGGAATAACAAATAATGTCACCAATGACGCAAACGCCATCCCAAAGAAAATCACTGTCCCTACCGAGACTCGACTTTCATAGCCAGCTCCTGTCGATAAAATCAGTGGTATCGCTCCAGCCAGTGTGGTGAACGCCGTCATCAGAATCGGCCGTAAACGTCGCGCAGAAGCATCAATGATGGCTTTCTCGAATTCATAACCTCGATCGCGCAACTGGTTGGCAAATTCAACAATCAGAATACCATTTTTCGTCACCATACCGATCAGCATGATCATCCCAATTTGGCTATAAATGTTCATTCCCTGCCCCATGACAAATAGCCCTACAAATCCACCGAACACGCCCATAGGCACAGTGAACATCACCACTAATGGATTGATGAAGCTTTCAAATTGCGCTGCCAATACCAAATAGGCGACTAGCAAAGCTAATGCAAAGACAATCGCAACGCTGGATTGATTTTCTCGAAAATCTTTTGATTCCCCCGAGTAACTGACGGTGATATCACTCGGTAATATCTCTTGAGCTGTCTTATCCAAAAAGTCGAGCGCTTGGCCTAAGGTATACCCCTCGGCAAGGTTAGCCGTCATAGTGATCGCTTTTTGCTTATTGTAACGCGCTAAACGAATCGATGATGCAACCTCTTCAATATGGGTCAAAGTATCTAAGGTCACTAACTCCCCTGATGCTGTTCGCAAATAGATCTGGCTCAAATCCGAAGCGTTATTGAAGCGATTTTCGTCACCACGTAAATACACATCGTATTCTTCCCCTCGCTCGACAAAGGTTGTGACCTTTTGTCCACCGAGCATCACTTCTAAGGTATTGGAAATCTCTTGCACACTGATACCGAGTTCAGCGGCACGCTGACGATCAACCGAAACAACCAGTTCTGGCGTTTTCTCTGAATAGTTACTGTCAACACCAGTCATCATCTGTGATTCTGTTGCACGCTGTTTAAGCACCTCAGTCCATTGTTGTAGCTCTTCATAATCAGATCCGCCAAGAACAAACTGCACCGGTTCACTAGAGCCGCCTCTGAACCCCGGCATAAATGGGAACACACGCACATCAGGAATACCCGCCAGCGCTTGTCGTACATGATTCAAAGCCTGTTGAGCGGTGATATCGCGCTCATTCCAATCATCGAGGATCATGATCACAAAGCCAGTTTGATCCCCTGCGTTACCACCAAAAGCTGGTGATTGGATACTAAAGGATTTTAAAAAGCCTTGGCCGAGTAATGGCATTAACCGTGATTCGACCAAATCCATATTAGCTGCCATGCGATTATAACTGGTCGCATCAGCACCACGCACAAACGCAAAAATCACGCCGCGATCTTCAGAAGGGGTTAACTGAGCGGGAACCTGTTGATTAAGCGCATAGCTGCCCCCAACACAGGCGATGATCACTAGCGGAGCGGCCCACTTTGCACGTAAAGCGAGTTGTAAAGCACGGCGATAGTTGGCTTCTAATCGAGCAAACAGTTTATCGACCATACGATTAAAACGGTTCGGTTTAACATTGGCGCGTAAGATTTTGCTGCTGAGAACCGGGGTCAAGGTTAACGCGATTAAAGAAGAGAAAATCACGGACATTGCTAGCAGCACCGAAAACTCAGTGAAGAGTAACCCTACCATGCCATCCATAAACGAGATCGGTAAAAAAACCATCACTAAAACCAGTGTCGTGGCAATCACCGCAAACCCCACTTCCTGCGCCCCTTTATAAGCCGCCAGCAAGGGTTTCTCTCCTTGTTCAATATGATGATAGATATTTTCCATCACCACAATCGCGTCATCCACCACCAATCCGATAGCTAAAATTAACGCCATTAACGTGATCAAGTTAATCGAAAAACCAAAATAATAGGCAGCAATCAACGACGATATTAATGAAACCGGTACGGTAACCGCAGGTATTAAGGTCGCACGCGCTTGACCAATAAAAATATACAGCACCAGTACCACCAGCCCACCGGTAATAAAGAGCGTGCTATAGACCTCTTCAATCGAACGCTCAATAAACACCGTTGAGTCGTAATCAATTGCTAATCGAGTCCCTTCTGGCAAAAACGGCTGAACACGATCGACTTCCTGATGAATCCGAGCTGCTACCTCAAGCGGATTAGCGTCAGATTGAGGAATAATCCCCATACTGACATTGACCACTCCATCACTTTTAAAGGTCGAGTTTTCATTTTCCGCCCCGATAAAGACATCCGCCACATCGCGCAAATAGATCGGCGTATTATCACTGGCTTGTTTAATCACTAATGACTGAAAATCCTCTTCACTTTGATAGCTTCTCGCCGTGCGCACTGACATCACCGTAGAATCATTACGAACTTGTCCGCCGGGGCTTTCAATATTTTCTCGTCGTAATGCATTGGTAATATCGGTGGTGGTGATACCGCGCCCTGCCATTTGTTCTGGATTAAGACGAACGTACATGACTTTATATAAGCCGCCCGAAATATCCACTGAGCTAACGCCACTGATCAAGCTAAACCTATCAACCAGTACGCGATCGATATAATCGGTAAGCTGAGTACGATCCATCGTGGATGAGCTTAAGTTAATGTATACCGAGGCCTCACCCGAACCATTACTCTTAAACACCTGCGGATCATCAGCTTGCTCTGGTAGTGATCGTTTCGCCCGCGCAACGGCATCACGAATATCGCTCACCCCTTCATTTAAATCGTAACCAAGCTTAAAGGTGACGGTAATTCGGGACATGCCATTACGGGTGGTTGAGCTAATTTCATCAATCCCACTGATCCCGGCCAATTGGTCTTCAAGTACTGAAGTGATTTGACTTTCAATAATGGTCGCAGAAGCACCGCTGTATCGTGTCGAAATTGATACCACTGGACTTTCAATATCCGGCATTTCACGTACAGAAAGTTTAGAAAAAGAAACCAAACCAAAAACACACAATAGTAAGCTTAACACCACCGCCGCAACGGGGCGTTTTACTGAGATATCCGATAACAACATTATTGTGCGCCTTTCTTAATCGGTTGACCGTCGGCTGTGACTTCTCTCACGCTTAACCCGTCACGCATATTGACAATTCCTTGAACCACAATGCGTTGACCAATCTCTAATCCTCGTTCAATCACCACTTGATTGTCGATTCGAGTGCCCAATAGCACCTCTGTACGAGTCACTCGATGATCATCACCAACTACATAGACATAGCGTTTGGTGCCTGAATATTCTAAAGCTTGTACCGGAATGATCGGAGCGGAAATGGGCGGAAAATCGAGTCGCGCAGAGATAAGCATCCCTGGTTTAAGACGTTGCTGAGGATTCTTAAATTCTATCCGCACGCGTAAATTTAATGTTTCTGGATTAATCCGTGAATCGATCGCAACGACTGTACCGGTGAAGACTTGATCAGGCCAAGCGGTCGTTTGTGCTAATACGGTCATCCCGCGTGATAAACTCGATAAATAACGCTCTGGTACATGTAAGTCTAAGCGCATCACCGATAGGTTATCCAATGTCATGAGTTCGTTCCCGACACTCACTAACTGACCACGATTAAAATCAATAAAGCCAATCGTGCCATCAAACGGCGCTGTAATACGAAAATCAGCCAACTGAGCTTGAGCAGCCGCTAGTCTTGCTTGAGCAATATCAACGCTCGAACGTTGAGCGTCCAGCTCGGTTTGTGTAATCGCATTACGTTGCACTAAGCGCTCATATTCCGCGAGTTTACGCTGTTCATCACGCAAATAAGCTTGCGCTTCGCTGACGGCGGCTTGAGCTTTAGCATCG
This sequence comes from Vibrio sp. A11, assembly GCF_013048705.1. Classification (NCBI taxonomy): domain Bacteria; kingdom Pseudomonadati; phylum Pseudomonadota; class Gammaproteobacteria; order Vibrionales; family Vibrionaceae; genus Vibrio; species Vibrio sp. A11. The sequence continues at coordinate 271,562 of NZ_VHSI01000002.1, forward strand.
TGTAATGTCATCAGCAATTGATCTTTTTTAACCAACTGATTGCTTTTAACCATGATGCTATCGATTCGTCCAGCCGCCTCGGCCGAAATACTTATCGATTGATCAGCCACTAATTTACCAATTAACGATAAACGTTGAGAAATTTGATGTACTTGTACTGACTCAATCACCACAGGCGTCGCCATCGGGGCAGAAGCCATAGTCGAAAAAGTCGGCAATGAGATGAATAACAAAGCAACAAGTAGCGATATTTTTTTCATGATCAGGTTCAGGTAATAAGTTACTGATTCCATTGTAACCGTTTCTAAGAACAATAAACGTCAAGTAACGTAAAGATACTTTTAAAAACGGTAAGTTTACTCGTGTGAGTAAAACTTAGAATAGAGGCGCTAACGTTCGCAATACTTTGATGATTGACGATAAACATCATTAATAAAGGCTTTGAGAGCAAGATGATGGCTTACACCATCACAACATAAGCAAACCAAGCATAATGAAGATAAACCTTAATATCTGCCATGTTCTGCCCAAAAAGCCAGCATTCAATTCAAAATCATCAAAAAAGGGTTTACAGTAAGGCCGAGTTTGATAATATGCGCTCCGCAGCTGAGCGATGCGTTGGGAAAACGTCGATTCAGCCTCGGATTGAATCTAGTTAATCCGTAAACCCTTGGAGGGGTTCCCGAGTGGCCAAAGGGAGCAGACTGTAAATCTGCCGGCTCCGCCTTCGATGGTTCGAATCCGTCCCCCTCCACCATATTCTCTCGCAAGAGAAATCCTTGATTGATGCGTTGGGAAAACGTCAGTTGAGTGACGTGATAACGAATACGTTATCCGTAAACCCCCTGGAGGGGTTCCCGAGTGGCCAAAGGGAGCAGACTGTAAATCTGCCGGCTCCGCCTTCGATGGTTCGAATCCGTCCCCCTCCACCATATTCTCTCGCAAGAGAAATCCTTGATTGATGCGTTGGGAAAACGTCAGTTGAGTGACGTGATAACGAATATGTTATCCGTAAACCCCCTGGAGGGGTTCCCGAGTGGCCAAAGGGAGCAGACTGTAAATCTGCCGGCTCCGCCTTCGATGGTTCGAATCCGTCCCCCTCCACCATATTCTCTCGCAAGAGAAACCCTTGATTGATGCGTTGGGAAAACGTCAGTTAAGTGACGTGATAACGAATACGTTATCCGTAAACCCCCTTGGAGGGGTTCCCGAGTGGCCAAAGGGAGCAGACTGTAAATCTGCCGGCTCCGCCTTCGATGGTTCGAATCCGTCCCCCTCCACCATATCGATTAAGCCTGCTCAGAGAGCAGGCTTTTTTGTATCTTCAATCCATACTATCCCCTCTAGCAGGTAGACTTTCAGATAATAAAAAAGGCTTCACATTATTAAACGTGAAGCCAAACATCGAATCTTAAAACAGACTCAATCAGGATTATCGATCAATCACTATCACTCGCGTTTCGTAAGGACGGAGAACTTGATGTGCTAATACCGATTGCTGCTTAATACCGGCATAATTACCTAATAGATAACGAGCATTTTCTAATGGTAACTCATCCGGTAACACCCACTCTTCTTCTTGATCGTAGTAGTTATTAATACACAACAGGATTTGCTGATCATCTTGACGTTGATAGGCAAAAATTGCCGGATGTGACGGCAAGAGATCTCGATAATCACCATGGGTGATGACTGGTACGGTTTTACGTAATTCAATCAAACGTTGATAAAAGTAAAACACCGAATTTTTATCGGCCAGCGCTTGTTCAGCATTGATCTGTGGATAATTACTCGCCACTTCTAGCCAAGGCTGACCTTGGCTAAACCCAGCGTAGGCTTGACTGTTCCACTGCATCGGCGTGCGAGAATTATCACGAGATTTTTGCGCCAAAATCGCCAACATCTCTTGATCACTAACCCCTTGCTGATTAACCATAATGTCATACATATTGGTGCTTTCCACATCGCGATACTGCTCAATGGAAGTGTAACCAGGGTTAGTCATGCCAATCTCTTCCCCTTGATAGACATAAGGAGTCCCTTGCATCATATGAATCGAGGCCGCCAACATTTTCGCTGATTCAACCCGATATTGGCTGTCATTGCCCAAACGGCTAACCACCCGCGGTTGATCGTGGTTACACCAAAATAGCGCTCCCCAGCCTTGACCATTTAACCCCGTCTGCCAATGATTGAAAATTTGCTTCAATTGCAGAAAATCAAACGGCGCTTTAGTCCACTTTTCACCATTGAGATAATCGGCTTTAAGGTGATGGAAATTAAATACCATCGACAGCTCTTTACCGTCTAACGAAGAGTATTGCTGGCAATGCTCTAAAGTCGTTGATGACATTTCACCCACCGTTACGCTGCCATAACGCTGGAATACATCGCGGCTGATCTCTTGCAGGTACTCATGAACCCGTGGACCATCGGTATAAAAACGGCGACCATCCCCTTGTTGATCATTAGGAAAATCCTGCTGCTTAGAGATTAAATTAATCACATCTAAGCGAAAGCCATCAACGCCTTTTTCAGCCCAGAATGCAATCACATCTTTGACTTCTTGGCGAACCTGAGGGTTTTCCCAGTTTAAATCCGCCTGCTGCTCAGCAAATAGGTGGAGATAATATTGATTGGTCGATTTATCGAGCGCCCACGCACTGCCGCCAAACTTTGATTGCCAATTATTGGGGACACCACCCTCGACCGGATCATGCCAAATATAGTAATCACGATAAGGACTATTTTTATCACCCAGAGCCGATTGAAACCATGCATGATCCGTGGAGGTATGGTTAACCACGATATCCATAATGATACGAATACCACGCTGATGCGCCTGTTCTAATAGCTGATCAAAGTCAGCCATGGTGCCAAAATCGGGGTTAATGGCGTAATAATCGGCAATATCATAACCATTATCGATCATCGGCGATTGATAAACCGGCGTTAACCAGATGGCATCGATGCCTAATTTCTGCAAATAATCGAGCTTAGAAATAATACCCGGAATATCGCCAGTGCCTTTATTGCCACTATCGCAAAAGCTTTTCGGATAAATTTGATAGATGGTGGCGGTTTTCCACCATAACGGATCTTGATTAACTGCACTCATAACTTACTCACTTACCAAAATAATCAACAGAGTGGCCAATCAGCCACTCTAAAAATGCTAGTTACGCTTTACTGACTTCTAATTCGCCTTTGGCTAACGCACGCTTGTACATCACTAAGGTCAAGGCAGCCGGAACGATAATCGCCACCACCATCGCGACTAAGAAAGTCAGCCAATATTGCGGTTGAATGGAGAGAATACCTGGCAAGCCACCAACGCCGATGCCATTAGCCATAACGCCAGCACTACCACAAATTGCCGCGGCCAGTGCACTACCAATCATCGCGCTCAACATTGGGAATTTATACTTAAGGTTAATACCGTACATCGCAGGTTCAGTCACACCAAGATAAGCGGAAATTGCCGCTGGCACTGAAATATCGCGTTCACCATGTTTCTTACTGATAATGATGATGCCAACCACAGCAGATGCTTGAGCAATATTAGAAAGAGCAATCAGTGGCCAAATCGGTGTACCACCGAGTTGCTGCATAAGTTGCAAATCAACCGCGTTAGTGGTGTGGTGAATCCCGGTGATCACCAGTGGTGCATAGAGGAAGCCAAACACCATTGAGCCCAACACCGCAAAATCACCCGTCATCGCCGCTTTAGCCGCAAACGCTACCCCATCACCAATCACACGTCCAAATGGACCAATGAATGCATGGGCTAAAATCACCGCCAGAATAATCGATACAAAAGGAACAACGACTAAATACAAATAAGCAGGAATAATGCGTTTGAGATTGGTTTCAATAAAGGCCAACACCACCCCAGCAAGAATGGCAGGAATAACCTGAGCTTGGTAGCCGACTTTTTCAATCGCAAACCAGCCAAAATCCCACACTTCTGGTACTTGAGTACCGATCAGATAGGCGTTCATCAATTGCGGAGAAACCAAGGTTACCCCAAGGGTAATCCCCAAAATCGGTGTCCCACCGAGTTTCTTGACCGTCGACCAACACACCCCGACCGGTAAGAAGAAGAAAATCGCTTCACCAATTAACCATAAAAAGGCATGGACACTGGCCCAAAACTGGCTAATTTCAGTTAATGTTTGGCCATCAAACATCTTGATGTCGCCAATCACATTGCGGAAACCTAAAATCAAACCACCGGTGATGATCGCTGGTAATAGAGGGACAAAGATTTCAGCTAAATGGGAAATACCACGCTCTAACGCATTCATATTTTTACGCGCGGCAAGTTTGGCATCGTCTTTTGACGCTTCTGATTTACCCGTCAGTTGCAGCAAGATTTTATAAACCTCGTCAACCTCAGTACCAATCACCACTTGAAATTGCCCAGCATTAGTAAAGCAACCTTTGACCATACCAATGGTTTCAATCTGCTTAATGTCGGCTTTTTCAGTATCATTTAATACAAAACGTAAGCGAGTTAAGCAGTGGCTGACACTAGCAATATTTTCATTACCGCCGATCAGCTCAATAAGACGTACCACGTCTTGTTTGACTATCTTACCCATACCCTTATCCACCCTATTTGGTTTTTACTTATAATAGTTGAACTTACCATGGGAACAATCCCAAATCTGATTGAATAATGGCACAATGAATGAAAAACCAAAATGGGAACAATCCCATTAATTGAAAGCGATCACAAACAATCGAATCATCAATAGTAAAAGAGATACGCAACATCCAAAGAATTTGCAGTGGTCGCTAGGTTAACAAAGGTCGTCGCGTTAAAAGAAAGTGGGGATAAAATACGTTAACTCCGACCATACAGAGTTAACGTAAAATGAAGAATAACCCACTGATAATTATGAAGAGTTTTCAGATCACCTAGAAAGCCCAACACTCATGGCGTTATCTAAAATAAGCGGGGGGTTGAGTTAAATGTACCGGTTCGGTTAACTCACCAGATAAGTGTTTAATGAGTAGCTCTGCGGCTTGCTTGCCAGCCTGACGATAACCCGGATCAACGCTATAGATGTTAGGAAATAAAAAAGACAGCAGCTCATTACCACCGACACCCGTTACAACAATGTCATCACGCTGCTGCTCTTGTAAGCGCTTAATGACGCCCAAAGCCAAAGTATCACTGGCACAGACAATGGCCTCAGTATGAGCATTTAAAACGTTATCAACCAACTGATAAGCGCTTTCATGGTGTAGCTCACCGGTTTCAAATCTGGCTTCGATACCCTGCTGTTGGCACCAATTCAGATAAGCTTGTAAGCGCATTAAACCGGTTGTTTTATCTTTTGGATTAACGCCAATAAACGCAATATTGGTTAATCCTTTATGCTTAAGATGGGTTAAGGCTGCTTCAATTAAAGCTTGATGGTCGTAATTAATCGAAGAAATGGAATCATGATCCATGGCAACCAACACCGCTTTATCTTGCCACTCTGCTAATGACGTTAAATCAATATCGGTAAAACCAAAGACAATCACACCATCGACATTACGCTTTTCAAGTACGTTGAGATGCTCACGGGTTTTATCACGATTAAATTGGCTCTCCATGATCACCACATCATAACCGTGCGCATACAGCACCTGTAACATACTGCTGATCGAACGATTTTCTGATGGCGAATCTAAGCGGGAAATAATCACCCCCACCACTTTTTGACTGCCGCCACGCATCGACTGAGCGGACTTCGAAGGTACATAACCGCACTCGGCAATCACCTGCTCGACTCGTTGCCGAGTTTCAGGTTTTACTTTCGGATCATTGGTTAATACCCGAGATACCGTCGATTTACCGACACCTGAAAGGCGAGCTATGTCGGTTATGGTCAGTTTTTTAGCCATTAATCCTTTGCCACCAACGATTGAGCTGCCAAATAAGCAGGCACATCGGCAATACTCTCCAACACAACCTCAGCCAACGCTTCACCTTGTGGAGTAATCGCTTTACCAGTACGCACTAAAATTTTCCGCCCAACGTCTGCCGCTTGAGCAGCCATCATATCTTCCGCTTTATCACCAATCATCACTGAGTTCGCCATGTCTATTTTTAGAAAGTCGCGTGCAGAAAACAACATTCCCGGCTTAGGCTTACGACAATCACACTCTTGACGATACGGCTCAACGCCATGTTCTGGATGATGTGGACAATAATAGATACCATCCAGCTCGACACCATGATCGACAAAGTTCCAATCCATCCATTGCGTTAAAGAGAGAAAACGATCTTCACTAAACAATCCACGAGCTATCCCTGATTGGTTGGTCACCAGTACCAATAAGTAACCCATCTCTTTTAACTGCTTTGCCGCAGTGAAGACCCCTTCGATGAAATGAAAATCGTGCTCATCGTGCACATAACCATGATCGACATTAATCACACCATCACGATCCAAAAACACAGCAGGTTTCGCCAAAATATTGCTCTCTTAGGATGTATTTGCTAAGAATTATACTCAACTATACTCAAGATGCTACACGCAAAAGTATTGCATCACTGCCAGTAACGTCAGCACTTCAACTATTCCTTCCTTAATGAGTCGTTAAGTTGATTACTTTTATTTCACAGCAATTTAGACGTCTAGACGTAAAAATATCTATTGACTTAAAAAGCGAGAACTCATAGCATCAAATCAAAGGACAGTTCAGGTGTATGCGCCTATCTCGATACGGGTTTCGTTTATGATTCAACTTCATCAAGTTAATAAAGTCTTTCATCAGGGTGATAAAGCTATTCACGCTTTGAAAAACATTGATCTAGAGATTAGCCAAGGAACGATTTTTGGTGTCATCGGCGCATCGGGAGCGGGGAAAAGTACTCTCATCCGTTGCGTTAACCTATTAGAAAAACCGACCAGTGGACGTGTGATTGTTGATGGGATTGATTTAACTCAGTTAACGAATCAGCAATTAGGCCAAGCCAGACGCAATATTGGGATGATTTTCCAGCACTTTAATCTGCTTTCTTCCCGTACCGTGTTCGATAATATTGCTCTACCATTAGAGCTGGCTAATCATACCCATGAGCATATTGAGCACAAAGTTAGCGAGCTACTAACACTCGTCGGTTTAGCGGATAAACGTCATACCTATCCTGCCAATTTAAGTGGCGGCCAGAAGCAGCGTGTGGCGATTGCTCGCGCGCTGGCTTGCGAACCCAAAGTGCTGTTATGTGATGAAGCCACCAGTGCGCTTGACCCGGCGACAACTCAATCAATTTTAGAGCTGCTGAAAGAAATTAACCGCAAACTGAATATCACAATTTTACTTATCACCCATGAAATGGATGTCGTGAAAAGCATTTGTCACCAAGTGGCGATCATCGGTGATGGCGAATTGGTGGAAAAAGGCACGGTAGGCGATATTTTCGCACATCCTAAAACCCAATTAGCCCATCAATTTATTCGCTCAACGTTAGATCTGTCTATTCCTGAAGATTATCAGGCTCGCTTACAACCGACTCGTGTGGCTGGAAGCTATCCGTTAGTGCGCTTGGAATTCACAGGAGCCACTGTTGACGCGCCATTAATGTCACAAATCGCCCGTAAATTTAATATTGACGTCAGTATCTTAAGCTCTGATCTTGATTACGCTGGCGGGGTGAAATTTGGCATGATGGTGGCGGAAATTTTCGGTGATGATGATAATGCTGCGGCGGCGATAGACTATCTTCGCGACAATAATGTAAAAGTTGAGGTGCTTGGTTATGTCCTTTAATACGATTATCGACTGGATCGCTTTTAATGGTGATTTACTACTCAGCGCCACTTGGCAAACCATTTATATGGTGGCAGTCGCTGGCATTATTGGCTTCGCAATCGGCATTCCACTCGGGGTTATTTTACATACCACCAAACAAGGCGGGTTATTGGAAAATACCAAACTGAACCGTGTCCTTGGCGCTATCGTCAATATTGGCCGCTCGATTCCGTTTTTGGTGTTGATGGTGGCTATCATTCCGATCACCAAAATGCTGGTCGGTACTTTCATTGGCACCACTGCGGCAATTGTCCCTTTAACCATCGGTGCGATTCCTTTTGTTGCCCGTTTAATTGAAGGAGCATTAATTGAAGTGCCAAGCGGACTGGTTGAAGCGGCGCAAGCCATGGGCGCAACGCCTTTACAAATAATTCGTAAAGTCCTGTTACCTGAAGCTATGCCAACCATTTTAAACTCGGTAACCATCACCTTGGTGACCTTAGTCAGCTACTCAGCCATGGCAGGCACCGTGGGAGGCGGCGGTTTAGGTGATGTGGCGATTCGTTATGGCTTTCATCGCTACGACGTCACCATCATGACCGTCACCGTCATCATGCTAATTATTTTGGTACAAATTATTCAATCGGTTGGTGACCACTTAGTGCGCCGCGTTGATCATAGATAATAATGTTTATATAACAAGGAGATAATAATGAAGTTTTCACTTAAAGGTTTATTGGCGATTGCTGCCGCGGCTATTGTATTAACGGGATGCGGCGAAAAAGCGGTCGACATGAACAAAATCAAAGTTGGCGTGATTGCCGGTGCTGAAGAACAAGTGGCGGAAGTGGCGGCTCGCGTAGCCAAAGAGCGCTACAATCTGGATGTTCAACTGGTGACATTTTCTGACTATGTGACCCCAAACGCTGCGCTTAACGATGGTTCGATTGATGCTAACGCATTTCAACATAAACCTTATTTAGATCGCCAAATTGCCGATCGCGGCTATAAGCTAGCGATTGTTGGTAACACTTTTGTTTATCCTATCGCTGGCTATTCAAAACAAATCACCACTCTTGATGAATTAGCTACCGGTTCACGAGTCGCGGTGCCCAATGACCCAACCAACTTAGGTCGCTCTTTATTGCTGCTACAACAACAAGGTTTAATCACCTTACGTGATGATATTGGCCTACTTGCGACCGTACGTGATATCACTGACAATCCGAAAAACCTGCGCATTATGGAACTGGACGCCGCTCAGCTACCTCGCGCTTTGGATGATGTCGCACTAGCCATCATTAACACCACTTACGCCAGCTCGATTAATCTTACCCCTGAAAAAGACGGTATTTTTGTCGAAGATAAAAACTCACCTTACGTGAACCTACTGGTTGCTCGTCAAGATAATGTTAATGCTGAGAACGTACAAAATTTCCTCAAAGCATATCAAACTGACGACGTGTATAAAGCCGCCTCAGAAATTTTCCATGGTGGCGCAGTCAAAGGCTGGTAATTGACCAACACTACTGAAAATGCACGACAAAAAAGAGACCGCCACTGGCTGGTCTCTTTTTTATTCGCGGTCATCAGTCAATGCTCGCGATTAGGATCAAGCGACGGGCTCATTTTTCAAATGATCCCAAGAGAGATTAGAAACGATTTTGCAGTCATCGCATTTAAAATGGAAAATCTCATGGATAGGCTCATCCAGTAACCACGCGCCGCCACACTTAGGACAAGGACGAGCTTGCTCATCGGCTAAGCTCGTTCCACCCACTCGGTACTGATAGTAATAGGTCGGGATCTTGGTTAAATACTCGATACGTCCCCGTAAATCCCAACCACGACGAAATAGATCGCTATCAATATCACACAGCTCATGCAGCGCGGCGTGTTCAGCTTTGCAGCCTCCTGCCATCTGAATTTCATCACAAGCTTGCCATTCCGTTTGCCATTTGATCACCGCTTTATGGTCACCATTAAAAGTAGGCGAATTACGATACAAAGGGATGGGCAATAGAGTATCGCCGCTACGAAGTGGCGAGCAAGTATGCACATAAGTGGTGTATAGCACCTGCCAACTCGGTGGCTCGCAGTCTGCTGCTTGTTCTGAGTTAATATCACGGCCAAGCAAACGCACTTTAGGCGCCAGTAAACAAGCCTCCGATAAGCGATGCAAGCAAGCTTTGACAAAATCTGAATGGTATTTCGGGTGCAAACTATCTTGCTCTGGGCACACGGCGCGCAAGAAAAACTCGCCATCACCAAGCACCAGCGGAAACTCTCTACCCAATACTTGACCGTTATAGCGCAAGGCATCCATCAAACCGTTGACCGCTTTATCTACCGCACTGATGGTCGTGTTATCAAAACATTCAAACTCAAGCTCTACTACATACATCGTTCTACACCGCTGGCTCAAGTTGGTTTAAAAAATCCGCCACATCGGCGCACAAGACTTCCCGCTCGTCGGTACCTAACGTTTCTCTAATCACATTCCCAGTGAGATTACAAATCGACACCACCGCCATTTCATCGTCTGTGGTCGCAATAAAAATGGTGGGCTTTTGTTTTAAACGCCGTTGCATCACCAAGTGGCCAAGAATATTTTCCTGTAAACGAAGATAATCGTCATCACTCCAGACTTGCAATAACGTCAGCGAGTGACCGCGCCACGTTGCCGGTAAATCGCCACTGTATTGGCTGCCATAAAATGGCGCAATATCACTATGTAAACTCAGCTCAATTCCCTGCTCCACCGCCTGTAAATCAGCACTGTGCTCACGTTCCACCGGCTGCCAATAAACGCTATTGTTACTTTGCTGCTCAATGCAAGGGGAAGGCATATGGCTTAACTCATCGCTACTAGGCAGATGATGATGTCTCTGTTGATAAGCTTGAAGATAACGTTGCGAGAAATCACGCAACGCGGCGGCGACCAAATGAGCCATAGGGTTCTCCATAACGAAACTGACAACAAACGCTAATGACAGCGTGAGCAGTATTGCGTAAAATTCTGATTATTCTAATCGATTTGATGATAAATGATGAGCAAATATTCTGATGCCAAAGAGCTATCTGGCTTAACTCTTGGCAAAGCCACTGCCTATGCCAGCCAATATGACCCAAGTTTGTTGCAGCCAGTGCCACGTAGCCTCAACCGCAACGATCTCGATCTTGGTGAGACACTCCCCTTTCAAGGCTGTGACATTTGGACTTTATATGAGCTCTCTTGGCTAAACAGTAACGGTCTACCACAAGTGGCGATTGGTGAAGTGCGCATTCCAGCCACCAGCGCTAACTTAATTGAGTCTAAATCGTTCAAACTGTATTTAAACAGCTTCAATCAATCTCGTTTTCAAGACTGGCAAACGGTACAAACTCACTTAATTAACGATCTGTCGGCGTGCGCCGGTGAAACCGTTGAAGTACGGTTATTCTCACTGGATCACTATACCAATCAACCGATTGTTTCGATGCAAGGAGAATGTATTGATCAGCAAGATATTGAAATCGAACACTATCAGTTTGATGCGAGCTTATTGGAACAAGCGACGGATGCTGAAATCGTCACCGAAACGCTGCACAGCCACTTACTCAAATCAAACTGCTTGATCACCAATCAACCCGATTGGGGCAGTGTTGAAATCACCTATCACGGGCCAAAAATACAACGCGAAGCATTATTGCGTTATATTGTCTCATTCCGTGAGCATAATGAATTTCACGAGCAATGCGTTGAGCGAATTTTCCACGATTTGTGTCGTTACTGCCAACCTAAACAACTCACTGTATTGGCGCGTTACACACGTCGAGGCGGCTTAGACATCAATCCATTCCGCTCAACCGAACGGCCTTCACCTGAGCACAATTTGCGCATGGCTCGCCAATAAAAGGACGCCCATTATAATGCCCTCTTTCCGCTGGATACCTTACGTTTGCCTACTCCTACTGAGCATTTCTCCTTGGGTAAAAGCCGCCGTCTACGCTTTGCCGCAACTTAACGAAGCACACGGTTTATTGGAGATTTCTCCCATTCAGGCCAAAAATCTCGTCGAAGAGTATTTAGAGCAGCGTAAGCTGGCGGATAAAACCGAAAAAACACCGTCCAATATTAGTCGAGATGAAACCGATAGCCGCATTCGAACGCCAAGCAGTACCATTGATGCGCTAAAAATTTTAGCCACTGCTGAGTTTATCTTGGGTAATACACAAACGGCGTTTGATACGCTCGATGAAGCCAAACAGCTCGCGCAAGAGCATGAGCTTCCTTATTTGGCGTTAGAGCTAGATATTATGACGATTCGTTTACAGTGGCGACACAATCACGATGCCGATGCCGCTCGTCAACAACTGCGCGAGATCACCAATCAGCACCCTCTCTTGCTCGAAGAACATCGCCTCTCTAAACAGATTGATTACCATATCACCATGCTCAGCGCAGAAATTGCATCACAAAATAACGAGCTTACTCTGGCTAATCAACTGTTTGCAGAAGCCAAACCTTACCTTGAATCATTGCAAGCCAAAAAACCCTTGATTGAATATCACGTGATCGTCGGAGAGCACTATTTACACCATAAACTCTACAATTTAGCTTTATCTGAGCTACTCACGGCTTATTGGGGAGCGATAGAAACCAATGCCAGCGCAGAATTAGCAAAAACCAATAACCTATTAGCACAGCTGTTTTATGAACGGCGAGTGCTGGATAAAGCTTTAGTTCATCTCTCTCAAGCCGCCGAGTTTTATGGTAACTATGAAAAATCGCCGATCCTTGTTTCTGTACTTAAACGGATGGGTGACGTTTATTTTCAACAAGGTAAATATAATTTAGCCTTGGTGCATTATTTTAATGTTATCGATCATGAAAGCAGTGAACTCAATCTGGCCAGTGTGATTGATGTTCGGTTAAGTTTATCCGCGACTTATCGGCAGCTCTATAACTATACGTTGGCCGAACAGTATCTAACCGTAGCGAAAGAACTACTGCAATACAGCCACAATCGACATCTACAAGCACGAGCGGCCTTACTTAGTGCTCAGTTAGCCCTCTCTCAGCAAAACAATAAACAAGTGATTGACTACGCTCAAGAGGCACTAAAGTTTAATGAAACGCTACACGACATGGACATTGAAGCGCAAGCCTATCAACTTCTTTCCTTAGGTTATGAGCAAAAAGAGCAGTATTTACCCGCGTTAGAATGGAGTAAAAAAAGTCACCAAATCACTCAACTTCGCCAAGCTCAGCTTAACCAAATTAGTGAAGATGCCTTTCGCCAGCAAAAAGAATTTGTTGAACAAACACTGCATTTAGTTGGCCAAGAAAAAGCCCTACAAGCGACTCAACGTGAATACAGCAAATTTCAAAAAATCGCTTTTACGCTATTTTTAACCAGCATTGTGTTGTTTCTCTACCTGATGCGTCGTGGTTATATTATCCAAAACCAACAAGACGAAATCGATGAACTGAATAGCCATTTATTCACGCATTCTCGCTCTCGTTTACCCAACCTAAGAATGCTCAATGCGAAGTTACTCTCTTCTCTTCAACGCAGTAGCTATAATTACGAGCAGTGGTTAATTGGTGAATTGATTCATGAACCGTTAAATGATCGCTTACGCTTCGCGATGATTGATCTCCCTTTTCTGCGTAGTATGTACTTACAACATGGCTATACGGCAGGCGTAGAGCTCGAACATGCGTTTGGGCGTTTTTTAACTGACCATCTTGAAGAACCAGCCCGGCTCTATCATTTCTCGGATGCAAACTTACTGTACATTGAACCGAATATCGATAGAGATCGGCCACCAGAAGAGCTGTTTAATAAAGTCCAAGACTTAATCAATCAGTTCCAACCAGAGCGGCGTTTAAACCGAACCATTCGCTTGGGAATTGCCGATTATCCTTTTTTACCCAGAGCCTACACCGCCATTAATGATAAAGAATTGTTGGATATTTTATTGATGGCTACAGGGGTCGCCAGAGAGCTGAGCCTAAAAGACAACACCAGCCATTGGGTCTACTTTAAGGCGATTGATAACGCCCCTGCGGCCAGTTTCGCCTCAAGTAACATCCGAAAATCGTGTCAACAAGCGATCAATCAAGGACTGATTAAGGTTCACTCATCTTATCGTGATGAAGAGCAGATTAAAAAGTTCTTAAAAGATGGATAAATGCTATGCGGTTAACAGATTGAGCTAATGACCTTCACCAATTATTTGTTATTATCGACAGATTGATAAATAGCGTCTCATCCTTGAGATACTGTAAATTGGCCGTTAAAGACTAGCTCAATTTTCCTGGTTTAGCCGTACTGGAGCGCATGTTGAAATCACAAACGTCGAACGATGAACATCAAACTCACCCTATGGATGTCCGAGTGAAACAGTGTGCAGAGACCCTGTTGTATCTACCGGGATTACCCATCAAACTGAAACGCGATGTTCAGCAACTGTTAAGCACCAATCACACCATCAATCAGCAAGATCAAGCGTTGCGTCTATTACATTTATACCAACGTGCGATGAAAATTTTTGCTCATAATCCTAATCTCGGGCATCAAGAAGCTCCCCATTGCGGCGATAAAGCACTCCTGACTCAGCTCAGTGATGAACTACAGCACCTGATCACCGAGCTGGATTTTGAAGGTGAGGCTGGAGATTTACTGACGGATATCCGCAGCAAGCTGCTGCTTGGGGTTAATAGCCAAGGGTTACTTGAGCTGGCTTTGCAAGTGCTGAAATTAGTCATCGATGGTACTCAATATGAGCGTAAAAACTCGGAGAAATTCCTCGAACAAATCAATAGTTCATTATCGAAAAATCTGCAAAGCACCCGCGTTAATCTTGAGCAAAGCACCCATTATCAACAGCATCGCCAACATATGCATCAAGATCTCCTTCACCTCGTCAACCGCGGCCAGCATGCTTTATCATCTCAAGCCAACGAATCCAATAAGCCTGTAAGTGCGGTATTTAGTGAAATTGAAGCCTTATCCGAGCGTTTGATTCATGCTGAACAACGAGAACAAGTGCTGATTGAACGTATGCAATATACCCAGCACCAAATGGAAACCTTGCTAGAACTGACTCAAGATTATCGCCGTCGATTAGAAGATCAAGCGCAGCGACTACTGCAAGATCCACTGACCAAATTGTATAACCGCACTGCGTTTAATGATCGATTAGAATTAGAGTATCGGCGCTGGATTCGCACGCAGCATAATTTGCGTTTGGTGATTTTAGATATTGATGCTTTTAAAGCGATTAATGAAAGTTTTGGTTATCTTGCTGGGGATAAAGCGTTAAAAGTGATTGCTCGAACCATTCATAAAGAGCTGGAAAAAACCGATACCGCCGCGCGTTTTTCAGGAGAAGAATTCATCTTACTGTTGCCAGAACGCGCCGATAATGAGTGCCATCAGGTTATACAAAAAATACAGCGTAATGTGGCTAGACTGCCTTTTAAATTTCGCGATAAACAGATCACCATCACTCTTAGTGCCGCTTCAACCCACTTTAAAGAAGCCGATACACCAGAAATTGTTCTTGAACGGTTGCATCGTTCCCTACAGGAGATGAAGCCTTATGGTCCTAATCAACTGGCTTGGAAATAAGCCACCAAACGAACAACATTTAACCATTTGCCGTAAACTTAGTGACTCATTTCACATCTTGCGCCTAGCGATGTTTTCCAAAACCATTGTTACGCACAAGATTAATAAGCCATTTCAGACTGTTGAATCTAAACGAACTAAAATGGCATCCCGATACGACAGAGTGTTCCCCCTAAGTCACCCGTGTAAACTCTATCTCCATCAATAACGACTATGATTGAAGAGTGCATTGGTGGCATAGGACAAATAGCACTTCTCCCCCGATTGTTAAGGAGGTCAAGATGATCACTCAAGTTAGCCCAGCCGGCAGTATGGATTTACTGTCGCAGCTTGAAGTAGAAAGACTCAAAAAAACCGCATCCAGTGATCTCTATCAGCTGTATCGCAATTGTAGCTTGGCAGTACTCAATTCCGGAAGCCATACCGATAACTCCAAAGAAATGCTCGAACAGTACAAAAACTTCGATATCACCGTACTGCGTCGTGAGCGAGGCATTAAACTCGAGCTCACCAATCCGCCAGAACAAGCATTTGTCGATGGGCAAATCATCAAAGGGATTCAAGAACATCTGTTTGCTGTGCTACGTGATATTGTTTACGTCAACATGCACTTATCTGAAAATCAAAGACTGAACCTGACCAATGCCAGCCATATCACTAATTTAGTATTCAGTATCTTACGCAATGCAGGCACTTTGGTGACAGGGGTAGAACCTAACCTTGTCGTCTGTTGGGGTGGGCATTCCATCAATGAGACCGAATATCAATATACCCGTGAAGTTGGCCATGAATTAGGGCTAAGAGAACTCAATATCTGTACCGGATGTGGGCCCGGAGCCATGGAAGGGCCAATGAAAGGCGCGGCTATTGGCCATGCCAAACAACGCTATCAGCAACAGCGCTACTTGGGCTTAACTGAACCGTCAATCATTGCTGCCGAGCCACCAAACCCGATCGTCAATCAATTGGTGATTATGCCTGATATCGAAAAGCGTCTTGAAGCCTTTGCCCGAATGGCACACGGAATCATCATTTTCCCTGGAGGCCCAGGAACCGCAGAAGAGCTGCTGTATATTCTCGGGATCATGATGCACCCGGATAATGCAGACCAACCAATGCCGATTGTATTGACGGGTCCAAAAGAGAGCGAAGCGTATTTCCGCTCAATCGATCAATTTATTGGTAGTACGCTGGGTGAAGAAGCCCGCAAACACTACACGATTGTGATTGATGATCCGGTTCAAGCGGCAAGAATTATGAAAGATGCCATGCCACTGGTTCGTCAGCATCGAAAAGATCACGACGATGCGTACAGTTATAACTGGTCATTAAAAATTGAACCAGAATTCCAACTGCCCTTTGATCCGACTCATGACAGCATGGCGAGCTTGGATTTACATCTTAATCAACGCCCAGAAGTTCTCGCTTCCAACTTACGCAAAGCTTTTTCTGGGATTGTTGCTGGTAATGTCAAAGCGGAAGGGATCCGCGAGATTGAGCGGAAAGGTCCGTTTACTCTGCATGGCGAACCGGCATTAATGAAAAAAATGGACCGATTACTCAATGACTTTGTCAATCAACATCGGATGAAGCTTCCTGGCTCAACCGCTTATGTGCCTTGCTATCGAATTAGCTCCTAGTGGACACTCAGCAAGGATAGCAATCTGCTTTAATTTCATTACAATAAGGGCCTAACAGCCCTTATTTTTTGGTGATTATGTCTATTCATCTTGTGATTATCGATGCGTTAAACCTGATCCGCAGAGTGCATTCCGCTCAACCCGATGAAAGCGATATCGCCCGCACCGCCAACACCACCTGTCGCACCTTACAACGTATTATTAATGAATCCGCTCCGACTCACATGATTGCGGTGTTTGATCATACGCTACAAGATCGTGGCTGGCGTGCCGAACTGCTGCCAAGCTATAAACAAGGACGTAAGCCAATGCCCATCAGCTTGCAAAACGGCTTGGAGCAAATTCAACAAGCATGGTGGGAACTGGGTATCGATTCACTACTTTCAGAAGGTGATGAAGCGGATGATTTAGTCGCAACCCTTGCCTGCAAAGTCGCGAGTTATGGTGAAAAAGTAACGATCATTTCCACTGATAAAGGCTATTGTCAGCTGTTGTCTCCAACCTTACAAATTCGTGATTATTTTCAACATCGCTGGCTAGATGCGCCATTTATTGAACAAGAATTTGGCGTCAAACCAAGCCAATTGACCGACTATTGGGGTCTAACGGGCATGAGTTCGAGCCAAGTACCAGGTGTCGCTGGTCTCGGCCCTAAAGCAGCTCAAGCGATCCTCACTCAATTTACTGACATTGAACACGCTTATGCCAGTGAAGCCTTAGCCAGTAAATATCGCAAAAAACTCGATCAAGAGATTGAAATGGCACGAATTTGCAAGCAAGTTGCGACCCTGAAAACTGACATTGAACTCGGTTTTAATTTGCAAGATATCCGTTTTGAACCGAAAAGCTAGGCTCAAAACGGACCAGATCACTCCGCTTTAATAAGGAGAAATCGACGATAAAGATTGGACATGAACGGTGATCTCTTCTCGATCATGATAGAGATGCTTAGCTTGTAAACGAAACTTAACTTTATTCTGTTTCAGAAAATCTTTCAGATTCTCAATATCTTGTAACACCTCATCATAACGCCCCTTCATCGGTAATTTGAGATTAAAGATCGCCTCTTTAGCCCAACCACTGATGATCCACTCCCCCATCAACTGAGCAACGCGCGCTGGCTTCTCAATCATATCGCAGACAATCCAAGTAACGTTCTTACGCGGCGGTTCAAACTTAAAACCATCTTCCATATGATGTTTAACCTGACCGGTGTCCATTAAGCTTTGCGCCATCATGCCATTATCCACGGCATGAACAAACATCGAACGCTTAACTAATTGATAAGTCCAGCCACCAGGGCAAGCACCGAGATCCACCGCCCACATACTGGATGCCAAACGCGTATCCCATTCCGCACGAGGGATAAAGACATGAAAGGCTTCTTCTAATTTTAAGGTCGAGCGGCTTGGCGCATCTGCTGGGAATTTTAAACGAGGAATCCCCATAAAAAATGGCGAGTTATTATGGCTATACGAATAGCCTAAATAACAGTGTCCAGGAGCGGTAAAACAAACATGCAACACCGGTTTTTTAGTACTCTCTTTAGCCAATAGTACTCCATGGCTACGCAGCGCTTGACGCAGCGGCACGGTAAATTTACGACAAAACTTAAGCAGTTCTTTTGCTTCATTAGTGTCTGGCGTTTCAATACGTAAATCACCACACTGTGGAAATGCTTGTTCCTGTTTAAAATAACTCAAAATCGGTGAGATTCGGTCATCTTTCGGTAACTCAGTAAACTCAGCGGTCACTGCAAACATTTGTCGAGCAAAAATAAGCGTTTGAAAATCAATGTTTTTAATGAGTTTGTCGGCATCTTCCGCTTGATAACACTCAAACAGTACATAACCGGTATTATTTTTAAGGCGAGGAAAACCATACACTTCAAGCTTTGTCGCTTTATCCTGAATTTCACCGGCGCACTCTTTTTCAAAGCCCGCACGACAGTACAGCATGACTTGTTTCACACTCTTACCTCTTTGATATTAATCGCGGCTAGAACGAACATGCACCAGCCTAATAAAAACAGCAGTCCACCAATAGGCGTTACGAAGCCGATCCACGACACTCCGGTCAACGCTAATAGGTAAAGACTACCGCTGAAACAAAAGATGCCGATGATAAAGCAAATCGCCGCACGACCAAAATAATTTCGCGACTTTTCCATTAACGGTAAACCAAGAGCTAAACCGCAAGCAATGATCGCCAGACCATGCATAAATTGATAATGAGCAGCGGTTTGAAAAATCGTTAAGGCATATTCCGTCAGTTGAGCTTTTAAACCATGAGCGGCAAACGCCCCTAAAGAGACCGAGATACCACAGACGAGCCCACCCACAATCAGTGTCAGTGATTGACTACTTTTCATCATAAACCTCACCAATAAACTGCGCCAAAGATTCAATTGCCCAAGCAAGGTTATCTTCTAAGCGGTAACCCGATGATTTTCTTGGTGCAAAACTATGATCGCCATCCGGAAGATACTGCACTGAAACCGAACGACTCAGTGGAAACTGTTCGACTTCCGCCTGTGAGCCGAAAGTATCACGCTGCCCTTGTAAGATCAGGCATGGCTTGCTCAGTGAGGCTAAATGCTCCCCTTTGTATCGTTCCGGCTTGCCCGGTGGATGGAATGGAAAGCCAAGACAAGCGACCGCTTGTACTTGTGGGTGTTCTGTCAGATGTGATGCTATGCGGCCCCCCATGGATTTACCACCAATCACCAGTGGTTGATTTGCGAACTGTTCAATCACTTTTGTGTAAGCTTCGAGTAACTTAGGCGCGCGATCGGGTGGACGACGTTTGCCATCTTGCTGACGTTTAACCATATAAGGAAAATCAAAACGCACCACGCGAATCCCTTTAGCGGCCAAACCCTTGGCAATCGTCTGCATAAATGGATGGGTTTTATCCGCTCCTGCCCCATGGGCAAAAATAAATGTCGCCGCTAAAGCAGATGATTCATCGCAGCTCGGCTCATCGATAATCACTGATTCATAAGGGGTTATGGCTTGCGTCATCTAATATTACCTCTTGTTCTTTACGCGCTTTTTTCAACATCCAATCTCGAAAAGTCGCAATTCGTCCCATGTCCGCTTGCTTCTCATGACAAACAACATAAAACGCATTTTTGGTCATCAACACTTCATCAAATGGGGCCACCAAGCGTCCAGCATCTAATTCCGGTTGTGCTAACACGTTATTGCCTAACGCGACGCCTTGTCCATGAGCGGCAGCCTGCAACACCATAGTTGAATGACTAAAAATAGGCCCTTGATTAACATTCAGCGAATCTAAACCATTTTCTTTAGCAAACTGCTTCCAATCCTTGCGTGACGTATCATGCAATAATGTATGTCGTGCTAAATCACTTAAGGTGACTAAAGGCTTCGGACCGACTAACAGCGCAGGTGAGCAAAGCGGGATCAAAAACTCTTGGTACAATTTATCCGCCCGCAGGCCAGGCCAATTACCTCGACCATAGTAAATCGCTACATCGACATCATCGGTGAGTGATCCTTCTTCCATATCCACCGCTTTGATACGCACATCAATGTCAGGTTGTTGATGATTAAAATCCGCCAGGCGAGGCACCAACCACTGAATAGCAAAACTGGGCGGCAGACTGATGGTCAATGCGCCTTTTTCACTTCGCTCAAGTAATTTGTCAGTAGCTTCCGCCAACGCACTAAAAATATCCTTAATATCGAGAAAATAGCCTTGCCCTTCTTCCGTTAGTAGTAAAGAACGATTACGGCGACGAAATAGCTTAAGGCCAAGGAATTCTTCTAACGCCTTGATTTGGTGGCTAACCGCCGCTTGAGTCACAAATAACTCTTCCGCCGCTCGGGTAAAACTTAAATGACGTGCAGCCGCTTCAAAGACTTTTAATGAATTGAGCGGTGGTAATCTTCTGGACATAGGGACACTCTAAAACCGATTAGTTTTTTTTATGTGAAACATTATAAATTGTCCGTTGCTAACCAGCCAGAGAAAATCTATATTGCACCCCGTAACGCAAGCCTGAACGGCTTGATTCTTTTTGAATCAATTGGTTTGCTGTTGCGATGTTGTGTTTGCAAACTCGTTTTTCGAGTTCGGTAGTTTCTACCACCCTGTTTTGTACAGTTATCCCCTGTAACAAAACAAATACTTC
This sequence comes from Vibrio sp. A11, assembly GCF_013048705.1. Taxonomy (NCBI): domain Bacteria; kingdom Pseudomonadati; phylum Pseudomonadota; class Gammaproteobacteria; order Vibrionales; family Vibrionaceae; genus Vibrio; species Vibrio sp. A11. The sequence continues at coordinate 292,738 of NZ_VHSI01000002.1, forward strand.
CTGTATTTATTTTTTGACCTGTCTGTCAAATATTTAGCACCGCCTTTTGGCGGTGTTTTTTTATCTATTCGCCACCCACTTCCTACTTGAAGCCGCCGCAGTGTTGACTCCAACTTGTTTGGCTATAATAAAAAGCCCAGCAGCATCAACTGGGCAAAACGTAGTTTAACAACGGATTAAAGTTAACTAAGGACGGTAGACTTTAACATTGTCAAAACCTTGCTCTTTTAAGTATAAGGCTTGTAAACGACTCATCACGCCTCGTTGACAATAAAGCAAATAGGTTTTGGACTGATCAAGATCGCCGAACTTGGTGGCTAACTTGTAGAATGGAATGGTCATCACTTCAATACCGTCAAGCTCTAATGGTGCGTCATCTTCCTCTTCTGGGCTACGAATATCGAGCACAATAGCGTCCTCTTGCACCGCATCGACCTGTTCCACTTCCGGCGCTTGCTGCTGACTCTCTTTTTCGATATCACGAATATCCATCAAACGAGCGTCATAAATCACTTTATCTAAGATAGTAAAATCGAATTTCGCTTCTTGTTCTTCTAATAGAGCTTTTACCGCTTTTACGGTTGGGTTTTTAGAAATCACACCACAATATTCTGGCATGGTTTTCGCGAAATCTTCTGTGCCAATATCACGGGCAAGATCCATGATATCGCCTTTATCCCAGTTGATCAGTGGACGAAGAATAAGACGATCGGTCACACCATCAATATGACGCAAATTGGTCAAGGTCTGACTGGAGACTTGGCCAATCGCCTCGCCAGTCACCAACGCCTGAATACCAAACTTCTCTGCAATACGGCCAGCAACCCGCATAAACATACGTTTGAGCACTACGCCCATCTGACCATCGTCAATTTTCTCTAAAATCTCAGCAACAACCGGCTCAAAATCAACAGAGATAAAGCGTACCTTGGCTGACGAGCCGTACTTGTTCCATAAATAGTGCGCGACTTGCTTAACACCGATTTCATGCGCAGGCCCGCCCAGATTGAAAAAGCAATAATGGACTTTAGAACCGCGTTTAATGTGTAAATAACTCGATACGCCAGAATCGTAACCTCCTGAAATAAGGCTGAGTACGTCCTCTTGTGTGCCGAGTGGAAAACCACCTAACCCTTTGTAACGAGCAATCACCTGATTGAGTAATTCATCCGCCACTTCAATATGAACAATAATATCAGGACGAGTTAATTTCACTTTTGCTGAAGCAACCGCTTGATTCAGTCCACCACCAATATAACGCTCTAATTCAAGCGATGAAAAATCATGCTTACCACGACGTTTGGCACGTACAGCAAAGGTTTTATTTTCAATCAGTTCACGACTGTTTTCTAACACTTGCAGATAAATGTCATGCATATCGGTAAACGTCGATTGCTTGACTTGTAGTATCTGTTGAATACCTGGCGTGGTGGTTAAAATCTCTAATGTTTGTTGAAAAAACTGATCGCTATTGGCACTGACTTCAATATGATCGCGGCGGTTAAAAACCGCAACGCCAGTGGTCCGCTTTTTAATAATATTGCGAATATTCGATTCAAGAATCTTGGTAAAACGCTTACGTACTGATTCACTTTTAACAAAAATTTCTGGATGGGGTTTAACAATAAATTTCATGGGGCTATTCGCAAATTAGGTTCAAAACAAGCATTGAGCTTCATGCTAAGCAGTGACGCTCAGGATAGAGATCAGCAAAGGGGCAGGATTATACACGATCTACTCAATTAGGAAAATCATCATAAAAGGCAAGGTTTATGACGACTCTTCGCTTAAAAGCGAATGGCATGATAAGTGGGGAGATTTGGGTTCTAGGTTCTGGGATCGAGAACCTAGAACAACGATTGATGCTATTGTAGTGAAGGGATCTCCTCACTTAACAGCGGTTTTCCTTGCATGATACCGATCTCGACTCGTCGATTACGAGAGCGTTGCGCTTCGGTATCGTTCGGGCCAACCGGCGCGGTATCAGCCAATCCTCTGACTTCTAAACGTCGGTGGTCAAAACCGGTCACTCTTTCCATTTCTTGCGCAACCGACACTGCTCGCTGCGCTGAAAGATCCCAATTTGAGCGATAAAGCTCAGAATCTAATCGTTGATTATCAGTATGCCCAGTCACCTGAACAATACCGGGAACGTCTTTGACTAATTCGGCAATCTGCCGAACCAAGGGTCGAAATTGAGGTTGTAAAAAGGCGGAACCTTCAGGAAAAGCCCCCCGCTCACGAATACGGATCAGAATTTGCTGGCCTAAGTTTTCCACCTCAACAGCCCCTTGCTCAATTTCTCGATCTAAGGCTTTTTTGATGTTCTCTAAAACAATTTCCATCTCTTCAGAGAGGGCTTCAGATTGCTCTTGCTCCTGCTCAGCGTCTTCATTATCTTGACTATCTTCAGTCGAGGTTTCAGGAGATTCTCCGCCCGTTAGCTGACCATCATCGCGCTGATTACCGCCGGCTCTATCAGAATCACCTTCATGAAATTCTAACGTTTGCTGAGTAATATCAATTGTTTGCTGCATGATCACGTCAATAGGAGTCGGCTCAGGACGACCTGGACGAAACTCTTGAGCAATCACACTGGTCCCTTTAGGTATATCTTTGACTTCTAAACGGTTTTGTACCCCAAACGCAAACTTCATCGAACCCGCGATCTGTTTGAATTTAAGAACGTCCATCTCTGAAAAAGACAGCAGCAGTACAAAAAAGCACATCAACAATGCCATCAAATCGGCAAAGGTTCCCATATAGGCAGGCAGGCCCGGCGGTGGGCATTTGCGTTTTAGATCCTCCATGATGGCCCCCCGCTATTCATTATCGACATCAAGTACTCGCTTACCTTCATTAAGATAATTTTTCAAATAGCCATCGATCACTCGCGGGTTTTGTCCATCTTGAATCGCTAAGACACCATCCATAATTAAACGACGATTTAAGGTTTCTTGTCCTCGGCGTAACGCCAATTTATCGGCAATCGGGAAGAAGATCATGTTTGCCATGATCGCCCCATACAACGTCGTCAATAACGCCACCGCCATTGCTGGGCCGATAGCTTTCGGGTCATCCATATTTGATAACATGGCCACTAAGCCTATCAACGTACCGATCATCCCCATCGCAGGGGCTACATCACCAAAGGCACGAAAAACACCCGTCCCTAATTCATGGCGCTCATCGGTTAAAACGATGTCTTTTTGTAATGCGGTGCGAACGACATCAGCATCGTGCCCATCAACCAATAAATCGATGCCTTTTTGCATAAATGAATTAGAGATTTCCATCTCTTCTAACGCTAAGAAACCACCTTTACGCGCTGCATCGGCCATCTCAACGATTTTGGCAATTAAGTCTTCAGGCTCTTCCGCTTTAAACATAAACGCTTTAGCGGCAATTTTGGCCGCACCAAAAAACTGCCCCATGGTAAATTTGACTAACACAACGAAGGTTGAACCACCGACGACGATCAGAACCGATGTGACATCGACAAACATCACAAGGCTACCACCAACGACCATTGCCATCAAAACGAAAGCCAGACCACCAATTAGGCCTACTAGCGTTGCTAAATCCACGAAGCGCTCCTCATGCTTGTCATCTGCATTATTGAGATTACTCTTCTTATCGGCACAAGAGCAAAATCTTTAACTTATATTATGGTTAAGTTTATACGCAAAACCCACTATCCCCAAGTGCCGCTCTTTGACTCGTTATCGCAAAAAAACATTTTGCTTTCAATAAACTTCAGATTATTAGCACAGCATAAGTGACCTTATCACTGAGTCAAACAACGCTACAGCAGCAACACGTTCCCCTGAAGTCTTGACCATCATCGCCCTCCTAAAATTAATGGTTATGTTTGACTATTTTTAGATAAGCTTAGCGGTCTGATAAAAAAGCGCCTTATTTATAACAAATTTGCTTGGTTAAATTTGACCATCTGTACGCCCTAAGGTAACTTTCGTGCATCTTTTTTGAGGCAAAATGATTATGGCGAGCAAAAAACCGGAGAATATGTCCTTCGAAGCGACAATCGAAGAGCTAGATAACTTAGTTGAACAATTAGAAAGCGGCGATATTGCACTCGATGAAGCATTAAAAAAATTTGAACGGGGTATCGCCTTAGCTCGCAGCGGGCAAGCCAAACTCGATGAAGCAGAACAACGAGTGCGCATTCTTCTTGATAACTCGGACGATGCACCGTTAGCTGAATTCACCGCTGTTCCCGAATAACCAGAGAGTAATACATATCCTATGATCGAGGCGCTTTCCTCTTTTCAACAGAGAAATAATCAGCAACTAGACGAGTGGTTACATCGTTTACCTTATCCGCATCTTCCTTTGATTGAAGCTATGCGTTACGGTTTATTGCTTGGTGGTAAACGAGCTCGCCCTTACTTGGTCTACATCACCGGACAAATGCTCGGCTGCCAACTGACTGATCTCGATACTCCAGCTTGCGCTGTCGAGTGTGTCCACGCTTATTCATTGATTCATGATGATTTGCCCGCCATGGACGACGACGACTTACGTCGTGGAAAACCAACCTGTCATATTAAATTTGATGAAGCAACGGCGATTTTAACCGGGGATGCTCTGCAAACTCTCGCGTTTACTATTTTGGCGGAAGGTCAACTCTCCACTCATGGTGAAACGAATCGGATCAAAATGGTTCAAGCTTTAGCCGAAGCGTCTGGCGCTCAGGGAATGTGTTTAGGCCAAGCGTTAGATCTGGCCGCGGAAAATCGCCGTATAACGTTAGATGAATTAGAAACCATTCATCACAATAAAACGGGCGCACTGATGCGTTGTGCCATCCGAATGGGTGCCATGGCTGCAGGCCAAAAGGGCTTGGCTATTTTACCGCAACTGGATCGCTATGCGGCAGCGGTAGGCCTCGCCTTTCAAGTACAAGATGATATTTTAGACATCATCAGCGATACTGAAACATTAGGTAAACCGCAAGGTTCAGACCAACAACTGCATAAAAGCACTTATCCAGCCCTACTGGGCTTAGAAGGTGCCATGAATAAAGCTCAAGTTCTGCTTGCAGAAGCGCTCGAAGCATTACAAGCGATTCCGTATAATACTGAGCATCTCGAAGAGTTCGCCCGATACGTCATCGAGCGCAAAAACTAACACGATAAGCGCGCATAACTATGACTCTTGATATTTCGAAATATCCAACACTGGCCCTAGCAAATACCCCTGACGAACTGCGTAGCATGCCCAAAGAAATGCTACCTAAGCTTTGTGATGAGTTACGTACCTATTTACTGAATTCCGTCAGTCGCTCTAGCGGTCACTTGGCCTCTGGATTAGGCACGGTAGAACTAACCGTCGCTTTGCATTACGTCTACCAAACCCCTTTTGATAAACTGATTTGGGATGTCGGCCATCAAGCTTACCCTCACAAAATCCTCACTGGCCGCCGCGAGCAGATGTCGACCATTCGTCAAAAAGATGGACTGCATCCTTTTCCTTGGCGAGAAGAGAGCGAATATGACACCCTCTCTGTTGGCCACTCATCAACCTCAATCAGTGCTGCGCTCGGCGTCGCTATTTGCGCCGCGAAAGAAGCCAAAGGACGTAAAGTCGTCAGTGTGATTGGTGATGGTGCCATCACCGCGGGAATGGCATTTGAAGCCATGAACCACGCAGGCGATGTCGACAGCGATATGCTGGTTATCTTAAATGATAATGAAATGTCGATTTCAGAAAATGTCGGCGCACTCAATAACCATTTGGCGCAATTACTGTCTGGCAGTTTATACACTTCGATACGTGAAGGCGGCAAAAAAGTTTTATCGGGCATTCCACCGATTAAAGAGCTGGTACGTCGTACCGAAGAGCATTTAAAAGGTATGGTCGTACCGGGGACGCTATTTGAAGAATTCGGCTTTAATTATATCGGTCCGATTGACGGCCATGATGTCTTAGAACTGATTAAAACCATCAAAAACATGCGTGAACTCAAAGGTCCGCAGTTTTTGCATGTCATGACCAAAAAAGGCAAAGGCTACGCGCCCGCAGAGAAAGATCCTATCGGTTATCATGGCGTACCCAAATTTGATTTAAGCCATACCAGCCTACCGAAGAGTGCTGAAAGTAAGCCTACTTACTCAAAAATCTTTGGTGATTTTTTATGTGATATGGCCGCGCAAGATCCTAAATTAATGGCCATCACCCCTGCAATGCGTGAAGGTTCGGGGATGGTGCGTTTCTCCAAAGAGTACCCTAGTCAGTATTTTGATGTCGCGATTGCTGAGCAACATGCCGTCACTCTCGCAACAGGAATGGCAATCAGCGGTTATCACCCGATTGTGGCGATTTACTCAACCTTTTTACAGCGCGGTTATGACCAATTGATCCACGATGTGGCAATTATGAATCTACCAGTGATGTTTGCCATTGACCGCGCGGGATTAGTGGGTGCCGATGGTCAAACTCATCAAGGGGCATTTGATTTAAGCTTCTTACGCTGTATTCCCAATTTATTGATCATGGCTCCGGCAGATGAAAATGAATGTCGGCAAATGCTCTATACCGGTCATCAGCATCAAGGTCCAAGTGCCGTGCGCTACCCTCGTGGTACCGGCATGGGCGTGCAGATTGAAACCGATTTCACCCCACTGACAATTGGCAAAGGTCGCCTGATCCGTCAAGGTGAAAAAGTGGCGATCCTCAGTTTTGGCACCTTATTACCTAATGCCTTACAAGCCGCCGAAGCGCTTAATGCCACCGTCGCGGATATGCGCTTTGTGAAACCGCTGGATGAAGCATTGATCACTGAGTTAGCCAATAGCCATGACGTACTGGTCACGTTAGAAGAAAATGTTATTGCTGGCGGTGCTGGCGCGGCTGTGGTTGAGTATTTGATGGCGCAAAAACTCCTCAAACCGACCTTAAATCTTGGCTTGCCGGATCAATTTATTGCTCAAGGGACGCAAGAAGAGATGCATGCTGAATTAGGTTTAGATGGCGCAGGCATTGAAGCTGCGATTCGTGATTACTTAGCCAAGTAATCAAAGAGAAAAGGAAAGCCTTCTCAATCGAGAAGGCTTTTTTGTTGTGGGTCTGGCCATGAAAAAGCGCTAAACAAGCGTTGCCAATCGTCATCAAACCCTGCGTTTAAGGTGACCATTTGCTCTGTATAAGGATGAATAAAGCTTAATTGGCTAGCGTGAAGCATCAAACGCTGCACTTGATACTGCTCACGGTACAAGCGATTATGTTTACCATCACCATGGGTGGTATCACCAACAATCGGATGACGTAAATGAGCCATATGGCGCCGTAATTGATGTTTACGGCCGGTCTTCGGTTTCAATTCCATCAAACTGTAGCGGGTGGTGGCAAACTTGCCGGTAGAAAAAGGCACTTCAACGTTGGCTAACGGCTGATAAGCGGTGATCGCCGATTGCGGCTCTTTATCTTGCTGAGCAAATTTATCGGCGATTTTATCCAGCTCTTGTTTAAGTGGATAATCCAAAACACCGGCTTGCTCAATCCAGCCTCGCACCACGGCATGGTAAGTTTTTTCCATTTGTTGACTAGCAAACATTGGCATCAGTATTGAAGCAACTTCACTGGATAACGCAAACACGAGTACGCCAGATGTCGGTCTATCTAAGCGGTGCAAAGGGAAAACATGTTGACCAATTTGATCGCGTAAGGTTTGCATCACAAATTGAGTTTCATGCTTATCCAACCAAGAGCGATGAACAAGCATACCCGCAGGCTTATTGACCGCGACCAGATACGGGTCTTGATAAATGATCTCTAACATTATTGTGCCACTCTATCTATCTCAATTAACACTTCAATCAATGGCTGGTAGCCAGATTGATCTTTCCACGCTTCAACAAAATAAGGCGTTAACAAAAAACCTTTAGGCAAAGGTTGTTTCGTGTCGAGTAATTGCCACATTCGAGGTAAAAAAATCCATTGTAGCCATTCGTGTGGATGTAATGTATCAATAGCAAACGGCTCTCGACTGAGGAGCTTATCCTCCGTTGGGCAATGTTCTTGCCATAAAGCCGCCGCTTTGAGCTCTGTGGTTAGTTGTTGCAGTAAAATCGGTAAACGTGTTGGATAGATCATCAATGTTTATTTGTTGGGCCTTGAATTTGCGCCAAATGATACCATTTATTAAACAAAGAAAGTTAGGAACAAATAATCCCTTATGCAGCCGATTCATACCCTCACCGATTTACTTAAACAGAGTGAAGTACACTATCAGATTTTTGATCTGGGACGGCGCATCCAACCCGTCGATGCACAACAATTTCACCATGTTGAACAAGCAAGACAACCGTATCCTTACCCGTTGCAGCGTCAAGCTCATCTCGCCATTGTTTATTGGCATCAGAACCAACAACCGTGGATATGGTTTGTAAAATTTACTCTTGATGAACGCGGGTTATTGGCTCAAGCAGAAATAGGCCAATTTCTTAGTTACGTTCTTGAAGCAATGGGCTCGCGGCTCACTGGCGAATTAACCGAAGCTCAACAACAAAAGCTTGCTAATAATCCTTATACCTTTAAACCAAGCGAAGAAAAAATGGCGGTCATTCATAGCCAAATTCGCCAGCAGCTTTCATTATCTAGTAGTCAATACTATGAACATGCTCAACATTACTTAACAGGTGATTTAGGATGGGATAACTGGCAAACTGTTGGTCTACAAGGCATTAGCGATATCTGCGCGCGTCTTAATGATAGCAACAATGGTCGGTTAATCATCAACGCACTCGCTCATTTACCTTCGCCTGTCCTTTATGCTCTGCTCGGCTCACTTGAACACAGCTCATTACCCAATGACCTAGCACAGGCTCTCGATGAGAAATTACGAGCTTGCATCACGCAACCTGAATGTGACCTATTTTTATTGGCAGCGTTGATCCGAGCACTCTCTGGAGGGACGCCAGAGCAGCTAGCTCAATGGATTGATCAAGTGTTGGATGACTGTTCTTTTTGTCACCCAGAAGTGCTGATTGCTATCGCCGGTCGTTGTTGGTCAGCGCTCAAGGATCCCGGGCGCGCTCAACGATTTTTACTACGCTTAGCACAAAGTGGTGATCAAACGCTATTTAATCAAATTTTTGCTGATTTAGTCATGCTACCAGAGCTGCGAGTCGTGCTATTACCGCTACTCCATAGCAGCCCTTCATCAGAACTCACTCAAGCGCTGGTCAATTTACAGCGTGCCACCAAACCTTCATCGCCATAAAGGAAAGCGAATGATTGATAACCTTATTGGCATCATTCTACTGAGCTTAGTCTGTTATCTATTTTGGCAGCAGCGTCGTCAATCAGAAATAGCCAAACAGTGTATAGCACGTAAATGCGCAGCGTTAGATTTACAGCTACTCAGTGTCTCTTTTGGACAGCATAAATGGAAAACGCCAGCTCATCGCTGGCGTTGGCATACGGTCTATTATTTTGAATTCTCTGCGCTCGGTGATGATTGCTATCAAGGACAACTGATGATGGTCGGCTTTACCCCCTCGGGCTTTCATCTGCCGCCGCACCGAATGCTTTAAACTTAACGCCGTTACTGCTCAGAGAGAGTAACTGGCAAATGAGGATAACTCGGTTTGGCGTTGCCATTGATACTCATAAAACACGCCAAAAATGTCGTCTTCCGTTCTTATCGAAATAAAACCTAATTTATCCAAAATAGATTGAGCCGCCGCATGCTGAGCGTTAACCCTAGCCATCACCTTCTCAAGGTGTAATCGTTGACAAATTTTAGGAAAAAAAGCCTGCAATGCCTCATTAGCGATCCCTTGTCCCCAGTAACTTTTATCGAACACAAAGCCCAACTCAGCGCTCTGCTCGTCGACTTCAACGTACAAATGCCCCATGTATTCACGATTATAATTATCCAGCACGGCCATCGCATGTAAGTGAGGGTCATGTAAAATGCGTTGAAATTGCTGTCTCGCGGCCGCCACCGTTTTCGGGCCATTCATTTGGGCACGATTTTTAGCACAGCAATTAAGCATCAAAAAATCAGATTCAAACGTCTCGGTATAAGGCACTATTAACGTTCTACGTGTTACTATCGTCACGGGCCATCCTTGTTCTCAACAATATCAATTATCTCAATACCTAAAACGAGTAAAGAAACAAATCGTCGTACTCCGCAGCCATCATAATGATAGCGCTGGTATCACGACAACCTTGCCACTTCACCGTCTCACGGTATAAACAGCGCTAAGCCACTGCGGAGTTTTCTTGAAGAAGTAGGCGAAAGTAAACCAATCCCAACGATGACGTATTGATCTTGATGTCATTTGCTCAACATCACATTATTATAATTATCATTATACTCAAACCGTTCGACATTACCGGCAGCAACATCATGTTTTCACTGCCCTATCCGAACTAAGAAAAGCCCCGACACACATGGTATCGGGGCTTAAGTCTTACTTATAGCAATCCAGCTACTTGTTCGTGCTCCCTGCATCGTCCCTAATAGTAGCGGTACAATCCAGTGACCTTATCCTATGCATCGCCACCTTGGCGGTGTCCTATTCATCCATGACACTAACCGATCCTGATTAGTTTCCTTCACTTGTTCCTTGAGCGGTGTCCTACCCTCATCCTGAAGGGATCCCGACCTATTCCATAGGGTCCTGCTTTCCTTGCCCATCAACCTCATGTCAATGGTCATATCCTTAATGAGTCCTAATCCTTGCGGCGATGTTCCGATTCACCGTCTCATCCTTGAAGCAACACTCCTTGTGTCATTCCTATTCCTTGTCACTTCCGCTGCGACAGCTACTAATCTACTCACTTCTGGCCACGATTCAATCCCAAGTTCAAGTTTTATATCACTCAAATAGTTCAACATTAAATTTAATCACTTATAAAACAATCTATTAGAATTTTCATATCTTAAGACTTCAATAACGTAGCGCTTTTCTCGCACATCACAGGTAAGCGATCTCTTACACGCAACGCCCTCTTTTGCTACCAAAAGAACAAAGACTGAGAGAAGAGAAAACTCAACACGAAGCCATCATTTATGGGTAAGATAGGCACTATCCATGACACAAGGACAGAATATGCTCAGTAAAGATCTATCGCATGAATTACAGGCTATTTTCACGCAATTACAACAACAGGGAAAAGCGCCAACGGTGGCTCTGGTGAAATCTCGCCTTAGCACCTCGCTGCCAATCCCCGTCCTTATTGCAGCAATAACAAGTTGGAAACAAGCCCAACGAGTCCCAAAGGTTGAGGTCAATAGCGTTACTCCACTGACGGATCAACAACGTATTACCCAACTTGAACAGCAACTCGCGATGCTCAGTACTAGAGTCGAACAGTTAGCCGCCGAACTGACCAATCAGAAGGAATCAAGATGAAAATTTGGGTCGATGCCGACGCGTGTCCGAAGGTGATCAGAGAAACCCTGATCAGAGCCGCTGAACGTACGGGAGTAGAATGTACGTTTGTTGCTAACCATCAAATCCCACTCCCTAAACGCAGTAATATCATTGCATTGCAAGTTCCTGCTGGGTTTGATATTGCCGACAATGAAATTGTTAAGCGAGTCGAAAAGGGAGATTTAGTTATCACCTCAGACATCCCATTAGCCGACGAAGTGATCACGAAAGGTGCATTAGCACTGAGTTCACGAGGAGAGCTGTTTACCTCTGAAACCATTAAAGCTCGGCTGAACATACGAGACTTTCTCGATACTATGCGCTCAAGTGGCATTCAAACGGGTGGCCCAAATGCATTATCCCAAACCGAGCGACGTGAATTCGCCAACCATCTCGATCGCTGGTTGACTCGCCGACGCTAAACGTTGTCAGATAATCTTGGTCATGTCGAGATCGCCCTGTTTACGATCAAAAAACGCCGCTGCCATTTTCATCATCGCAGCGGCGTTAAGCCTGTTTTTACTCTTTCGTTAAAGAGAAAAGATTAAGGAATATAATAGGTTGCAGCGCCCGGCCCGACAGGCATTCCCAGCACAAATACCCATACAAAGAACAGTACACTCCAACCTAATGTAAAGACAATCGTATAAGGGATCATGACCGCAATCAGCGTACCAATGCCTAGATTTTTAATGTACCGACTCGCAATCGCTAATATCAAACCAAAATAACTCATCATGGGGGTAATGATATTGGTCACAGAGTCACCAATACGGTACGCCGCTTGAATGGTCTCCGGTGCATAGCCAACAAGCATCAACATCGGTACAAAAATAGGTGCCGTGACTGCCCATTGTGCTGAAGCTGAACCGATCATCAGGTTAATAAATCCACACATCAGAATAAAAGCAAAAAACAGCATTGGTCCAGTCAAACCAATGGTTTGCAAAAAGGAAGCACCACCGACAGCAAACACTTGACCAAAGTTAGTCCAGCTAAAAAATGCCACAAACTGAGCGGCAAAAAATACCAACACAATATACATGCCCATTGAGGACATGGATTTTGCCATTGCATCAATCACATCACGGTCATTTTTCATCGTGCCTACGACTTTACCGTATACAAAGCCAGGAACAGCAAAGAACACAAAGATGAAAGCAACGATACTGCGTAAGAACGGCGAACCAGCAACCAGCCCGGTTTCAGGGTGACGTAATACGCCATTTTCCGGCACAATCGTCCAAGCCAACAGTCCGCAGACAACGACGGTGGCGAATCCAGCGTATTTTAAGCCTTTCTTTTCCACATCGGTCAAAAAGCCCATTTTATCTTGTGATAAATCATCGCCCGCTTCAGCCACATCATACTTACCGAGTTTAGGCTCAACAATTTTTTCCGTTACCCAAGCACCAGCAATTGCAATAAAGAAGGTGGAAACCGCCATAAAGTACCAGTTTACTTCTGGGCCTACGATGTATTCTGGGTCCAAAATTCGCGCCGCCGTTTCCGTAATCCCAGAAAGCAGCGGATCGACCGTACCAATGAGTAGGTTGGCAGAATAACCACCAGAAACACCAGCAAACGCAGCCGCTAAGCCTGCTAAAGGATGACGCCCCAATGAATGGAACAGCATGGCGGCAAGTGGAATAAGCACCACATAACCCAGTTCACCCGCCGTGTTAGACATGATACCGGCAAAAATAACCGTAAACGTAACCATGCGTTTTGAAGCGCCCATGACCATGCCACGGATCGCAGCAGACAGCAGGCCAGAATGCTCAGCAATAGAGACACCTAGCATGGCAACTAACACCGTGCCCAAAGGAGCAAAACCGGTAAAGTTAGTGACGAGATTGGTCACAATGCGCTGTAAACCATCGCCATTCAGTAAGCTGACCACATGGATCATACCATCGGCAGCACGACCTCTTGCACCTTCAGGTCGAGGATCGACAACCGACACTTCAAAATAACCAGCAATACCTGAGGCGACTAAAATTGCCACGCAAAAAATGGCAAACAGTGTGATGGGATGAGGTAATAAATTCCCTAAATATTCCACAGCATCTAAAAATCGCGTAAAGCGCGGTTTTTTCGGTGCTGGTTGATTAATCGAAGCAGATGAACTCATCTGTTCCCTCCTTGTTATTATTCCTATGCATATGTGACAGAAATGTCAAAAGCGAGCGCAGGTTACTTGAGGAAACGAATAAGTAAAAATTGAAGATGTTACTAAATGTAAAAATAAGTCTTATTTTTAACCACTTTTAAACAAAAAATCAGATGATTAATCGGTAAATCAATCATCTGATGAGTCATTACTGTGTTACGTGTTTTGTGATCGAATCTAAGCAACACTCCCTAGCTACTCATGGCCCAATCCAATTTTTTAACGCTGCACGGCTTTAAAGCGCGGATTGGTTTTACAAATCACGTACAAACGTCCCCGTCTTTTGACAATTTGGCAATCTGGATGACGTAATTTTGCGCTTTTTAATGAACTTAAGACTTTCATGGTTTATTCCTTGGTAAATTGGGCAAAGCGACGATTAAAGTTAGCCACACGTCCCTCTTTTTGAATCACACGCTGCTTACCCGTGTAGTAAGGGTGCGATTCTGCTGAGACTTCGACCGTAAAATAAGGGTAAGTTTTTCCATCTTGCCACTCGATGGTGCGATCGGTTTTTAATGTCGAACCAATCATAAAATATTTATCAACACTGGTATCATGAAACACCACTGGTCGATATTCAGGATGAATTCCTGCTTTCATAGACCCTCCGAAAATTGATACATTATAACATATCAATTAATAATCATTATCAACTGAAAATGCAAGTAAAAAATGTGCTATGTTGGCATGTCTCATTCTTATTATTCAGCGTTAGGTTATGTATACAATTGATCCTATTGGTATTATTGAAAGTCCCTATCAAGAAAAATTTGCCGTCCCTCGTCAACCTCGCTTAGTGCCCGCCGCAACCGCACGTTTAAAACTCCTCGGGACGGCTAATACTCCTGAAGCCGTGCGTGGCATTGAACAATTTTCTCATCTCTGGCTACTGTTTTTGTTCGATAAAAACTTAGCCGCAGGCTGGAAACCAACAGTAAGACCACCTCGCCTTGGTGGCAATGAACGGGTTGGGGTCTTTGCTTCCCGCTCAACCTTTCGCCCAAATGGCATCGGTATGTCTGCCGTTGAACTAAAAGGGATAACCAAACAAGGTGAGCAATTGTTTCTTGAGTTAGGCAGTGTTGATTTGGTCAATCACACGCCGGTGATTGATATTAAGCCTTATATTCCATACTCCGATGCAATTCCTCAAGCGACAGGAGGCTATGCTGACCATGAACCAGAGCGGTTGCCTGTGGTTTTCTCCCCTCAAGCACAAACACAGCTCAATAGACTTACGGGGCATCACTATGAACAACAAGTGATTGAGCAGGTTTTAGCGCAAGATCCACGTCCCGCCTACAAGAAAAACCAACTTGACAATAAGGAATATGCGGTCAATTTGTTCAATTTGAATGTGAAATTTACCGTTAGCGATAAGTTAGTGACAGTAACGAGCATTGAACGCTTTTGACAAAGCCGATTGGCTGATATTATACAAGGCTTAATTTTACGCCCTCATAATGATGAGGGGCTTTTCAATCATGATGAAACGGATACCATAGAATGCGTACCAGTCAATATCTTCTTTCTACTCTGAAGGAGACTCCAAACGACGCTGAAGTCGTGAGCCACCAGCTCATGTTACGTGCAGGTATGATCCGTAAGCTGGCTTCAGGTCTTTATACTTGGCTACCTACTGGTCTACGTGTACTGCGTAAAGTCGAAAACATCGTTCGTCAAGAGATCGATAACGCCGGTGCGATTGAAACCTTGATGCCCGTTGTCCAGCCGTTTGAACTGTGGGAAGAGACCGGCCGCTCAGAAAAAATGGGCCCGGAACTACTTCGCTTTACTGACCGCCATACTCGTCCGTTTGTTCTTAGCCCAACGGCTGAAGAAGTAATAACCAGCCTCGTTCGTAACGAGGTCAGCTCTTACAAGCAATTGCCGTTGAACCTGTACCAAATTCAAACCAAATTCCGTGATGAACGCCGCCCTCGTTTTGGTGTGATGCGTGCCCGTGAATTTTCTATGATGGATGCTTACAGCTTCGATATCGACAAAGACGGTCTAGAAAAATCGTACCAAGCGATGCACGACGCTTACTGTAAAGCCTTCGATCGTATGGGGCTTGATTACCGTCCCGTATTAGCCGATACCGGTGCAATTGGTGGTAACGGTTCGCATGAATTCCACGTGCTGGCTGAAAGTGGTGAGGACATTATTGCTTTCTCTACTGAGTCAGATTACGCAGCCAACATTGAAAAAGCGGAAGCGGTAGCGCCAGCAATCGAGCGCCAAGCTCCAACCCAAGAAATGACGCTGGTTGATACACCAAACGCAAAAACCATTGCTGAATTGGTTGAGCAGCACGGTCTACCGATCGAGAAAACCGTTAAAACCCTGTTTGTCAAAGCCTCTGATGAGATCGATGCCCCTATCGTGGCACTGATCATCCGCGGTGATCATGAACTCAATGAAATCAAAGCAGAGAAACTCGCTGAAGTTGCCGCTCCATTAGAAATGGCCAGCGAAGAAGAAATTCGCGCGCTGATTGGTGCAGGTCCTGGTTCTCTTGGGCCAGTCGGCCTTCAGCTACCATTTATCGTTGATCGCACTGTAGCGGTGATGAGTGACTTTGGCGCGGGTGCCAATATTGACGGCAAACACTACTTCGGTATTAACTGGGGCCGTGATGTTGAGCTAGCAAAAGTGGAAGATCTGCGTAACGTCGTTGAAGGCGACCCAAGCCCATGCGGTAAAGGAACCTTGATGCTGAAACGCGGTATCGAAGTGGGTCATATCTTCCAGTTAGGGACTAACTACTCGGAAAAGATGAACTGTGGCGTACTCGATTCCAATGGTAAACACACTATTTTAGAAATGGGTTGTTATGGGATTGGTGTTTCTCGTGTTGTGGCCTCAGCCATCGAGCAAAACCATGACAAGTACGGCATTATCTGGCCAGATGCACTCGCCCCTTTCCAAGTCGCGATTGTACCAATGAACATGCACAAATCTGAGCGAGTTCAACAAGCGGCGGAAACACTCTATGCGGAATTAACCGCAGCCGGTATTGAAGTCTTGTTTGACGATCGTAAAGAGCGCCCAGGCGTGATGTTCTCGGATATGGAACTGATCGGTATTCCGCATACGATCATTATCGGTGATCGCAGCATGGATGAAGGCAACTTTGAGTACAAACATCGTCGCAGTGGTGAAAAGTCTGCCGTCCCCATGGCCAATATGGTGAGCTTTATTCACGAGCAATTGGGCGATAACTAAACGATGTGAGTGGATGATCATCCATCACTCATTCTCAATGAAGGCTGCTGAATGGCAGCCTTTTTTATCGATGCTGCTTAAAAGCTCCACCTTAAAAACGGCAAAAATCAGTTCTATCCCATGTGGGTTCCAAGACTATCTATTCACCATTAATGTATAGAGCCCTTATCGCTTCAAGTCGGAAACGAGAGAATGATTTTGTTTTCTGAACATACCCTGTGTATCATTGCGAGCCGTTATCATCTATCAATAGGAAACCCAGATGCGAGTTTACGATTGTTGTGATTTAGTCCGCGAGCTGTACGCACAAATTGGCAGTGGCGATCAAGGCTATATCCCTAAAGCTATCTCCTGCGCAGTAAAAACCTTAAATGATATTGCTGCCGATCCGACTCTGCCTAAAGACACTCAAGAAAAAGCCGCTTTCGCTGCTGCCAATTTGCTCATTTCTGATTTTGAGGACTAAGCATGATGCTCGACAATTTTGCGAATATGGATCCCATCATGCTGATGAGTATCGTTAATATGAAGCTGCGCGATGAGTTTGCTGGTGACCTTGATAAGTTGAGTGATCATTTTGCTATCGATCGTCAGGCATTAGAAGCACGCTTGGCCAATGCGGGGTTTGAGTTTTTACCTGAGGTTGGTCAGTTTCGCTAATACGCATAGCTCGACTTGATAGACAAGATGGTATGGGCCATAAATGTAAAAAACCCACAAATTGACGTGGGTTTTTTATCATCCAACAAGTCGACGAAACGAAACGCGTTAGTCTTGTTTCTCTTGTTTCTCTTGTTTTTCTTTTCTTGCAACGGCTTTGCGCTCATTACGCTTAGCTTGGCTTTCAATAAAACCAATCAACTCTTTTTCAGCCCAAGCTTGTGCCTGTGCTTCGCTCTCAAAACCCATTTCGCGCTTTGAAACGACGGTGCGACGGGAGGTAACTTGACGAACAATTTCTGCCGCCCAACCATTATTCTTTTCGGTCACTTTAATCGTGAATTTTTTACTGTCTGACATTTTCATTTTCCTAAGGGAAGAAGAAGGGATTACTCATCAACGTTAATCGCGCTTAGAGCCGACTGGCTTAGCCGCTGAATATGTTGAACACCATCCCTTGGTAAGCGCGGCATTAGAGCACAAATTTCACTATTTTTCCGCTTTTTTTGCAAAATTTTACGCTCAACCGATAGCATCAAGCCGCAGACGAACCGCGGCTTGATGGGGTATTAGAGCACGAGCATCGCTCCGTTAAAGAGTAAACTTAACCGAGGTTTTTACGCGCATTTTGGAACATACGCATCCAAGGACCATTTTCTCCCCAATGATCAGGATGCCATGAGTTAGCAACCGTACGGAATACTCGCTCAGGATGCGGCATCATGATCGTCACTCGGCCATCTTGGGTCGTTAAGCCAGTAATCGCATTTGGCGAGCCATTCGGGTTGTTCGGGTATTGTTGAGTCGCTTGACCATGGTTATCCACAAAACGCAGCGCCACCGTACCAGATTGCTCTATCGCGTCTAAATGACGGCTATCACGCACTTCCACTCGGCCTTCACCGTGAGAAACGGCAATCGGCATCCGTGAACCAGCCATCTGATTAAAAAACAGTGACGGCGACGGTTGAATTTCCACCAAACTAAAGCGCGCTTCAAAACGCTCAGATTCATTGCGCACAAACCGTGGCCATAACTCAGCGCCCGGAATCAAGCTTTTCAAATTAGACAGCATTTGACAACCGTTACATACCCCTAATGAAAAGGTATCTTGGCGTTGGAAAAAGCGCTCAAATTGCTCACGAGCTTGGGGGTTAAATAAGACCGATTTCGCCCATCCCTCACCAGCACCGAGCACATCTCCGTAAGAGAAACCGCCACAAGCGACCAAACCATGGTACTCATCAAGAGCGACTTGCCCCGTTAAAATATCACTCATGTGAATATCGACGGCATTAAAGCCAGCGCGATCGAAGGCAGCAGCCATTTCCACGTGTGAGTTGACCCCTTGCTCACGCAAGATAGCCATATTGGGTTTGCTTCCCTTAGCAATATACGGCGCGGCAATATCCTGCTGGACATCAAACGTTAACTGAGCATTCAAGCCCGGATCAAGGTTATCTTGCTTAGCCGCAAACTCTTGATCAGCGCAGCGTGGGTTATCACGCAATGCCTGCATTTTATGGGTCATTTCTGCCCAAATAGTGCGTAGCTGGGTGCGGTTACGTTCAACCACAACTTGCTGATTTGAAGTAATACGTAACGTATCCGAGTCCGTTACCGTACCAATCACATGGCAACAGGCTTGTAATCCATGATTCGCTAAGGTAGCCAGTACTGAAGTCAGCGCCTCGTTGCGCACCTGCAATACAGCGCCAAGCTCTTCATTGAACAGAATCGCTAAGTGGTCATCGCCCAATGGCGCAATATTAGCGTCAATCCCACAATGCCCAGCAAAGGCCATTTCTGCTAACGTAACCAGTAAACCACCATCGCCCTTATCGTGATAAGCGAGCACTTGTTGCTGGGCGACCAGCGTTTGAACCGCGTTATAAAAACCTTTTAACTGCGCAGCATTATCAACATCTGCTGGCTTATCGCCTAATTGTTTATAAACTTGAGCCAGCGCTGTTGCACCAAGGCGATTTTTACCATTACCCAAATCAATCAGAACTAAGCTTGTTTCACCTTTATCGGTTCTCAACTGAGGAGTGATGGTTTTGCGCACATCTTCCACCCGAGCAAAAGCGGTAATCACCAGTGATAATGGTGACGTCACCGATTGAGATTGCCCTTGATCATCTTGCCATTGGGTTTTCATTGACATGGAGTCTTTACCGACGGGAATGGTTAACCCTAATGCCGGACAAAGCTCTTCACCAACTGCTTTCACTGCGGCATAAAGCCCAGCATCTTCCCCAGGGTGTCCTGCTGGTGACATCCAGTTGGCAGACAGCTTGATATGTTTAATATCACCAATATGCGTGGCGGCAATGTTGGTGATCGCTTCACCAACCGCCAAGCGTGCTGAAGCAGCAAAATCGAGCAACGCAACTGGCGTACGCTCGCCCATGGACATCGCTTCGCCATGATAAGTATCGTAACTGGCCGCGGTTACCGCACAGTTCGCTACTGGCACCTGCCAAGGCCCAACCATCTGATCACGTGCCACTAATCCAGTTACCGAGCGGTCACCAATGGTAATTAAGAAGGTTTTTTCGGCCACGGCTGGCAAGCGTAGGACGCGATCAATAGCGTCATTCATCTCAATATTAGAGCGGTCTAACGCCGGACTTTGTACTTGTTGCGTAGTGGCTTGACGATGCATTTTCGGTGGCTTACCCAGCAAAATATCCATCGGCATATCAATCGGCGTATTATCGAAATGGCTATCTTCAAGGGTTAAATGGCGCTCTTGAGTCGCTTCGCCAACCACCGCATAAGGGGCGCGTTCACGTTTACAAATCGCTTCAAACACTGGCATGTTTTCTGGAGCAACCGCTAGCACATAACGTTCTTGAGATTCATTACACCAGATTTCTAGTGGACTCATGCCCGGTTCATCGTTGGGCACATCACGGAGTTGGAATTTACCGCCGCGATCACCATCATTGACTAACTCAGGAAGGGCATTAGAAATACCCCCCGCCCCAACATCATGAATAAAGGCAATCGGGTTAGCGTCACCCATTTGCCAACAGCGGTCGATAACCTCTTGGCAGCGACGTTCCATTTCCGGATTTTCACGTTGTACAGAAGCAAAATCCAAATCTTCTGCTGATTGACCCGATGCCATCGACGATGCCGCACCACCACCAAGTCCAATATTCATCGCTGGGCCACCCAGCACAATTAACTGCGCACCAACAGGGATCACTTTTTTCTGCACATGATCTGCGCGAATATTGCCCATCCCACCAGCGATCATAATCGGTTTATGATAGCCGCGCACCTCTTCTCCCGCATGAGAGATCACTTGCTCTTCATAGGTTCGGAAATAACCCAATAAGTTAGGACGACCAAACTCATTATTAAACGCCGCGCCGCCTAGTGGACCTTCGAGCATAATGTCTAACGCGGTGACAATCCGGCTTGGCTTACCAAAATCACTTTCCCACGGTTGAACAAACCCAGGAATACGTAGGTTAGACACGCTGAAACCGACTAATCCAGCCTTCGGTTTACCACCGATACCGGTTGCGCCTTCATCACGGATCTCACCGCCCGAACCCGTTGCCGCACCAGGCCATGGTGAAATAGCCGTTGGGTGGTTATGCGTTTCTACCTTCATTAAGATATGGGCATCTTCATGATGATAAGTGTATTGACGAGAATCGGGATCCGGGAAGAAACGGCCGACTTTAGAACCGGTCATAACGGCAGCGTTATCTTTATAAGCAGAAAGGACGTGATCGGGGGTGACTTCAAAGGTATTTTTGATCATCTTAAACAGCGATTTTTTCTGCTCTACGCCATCAATCGTCCAATCGGCATTAAAGATTTTATGGCGACAATGCTCAGAGTTAGCTTGCGCAAACATCATTAATTCAATGTCATTAGGGTTACGACCTAAACGAGTAAAACTCTCGACTAAGTAGTCAATTTCATCGTCGGCTAATGCCAAACCAAGGGAAACGTTTGCTTGTTCAAGCGCAGCGCGGCCGCCGGTGAGGATATCAACCGGTAACAATGGTGCAGGTTCGGCGACAGTAAACAAGGCGCTCGCCGACTCTAAATCACTGAATACCACTTCCATCATCCGATCATGAAGTAATTGACTTAGTTCGTTTTTTTGAGCCTCAGTCAGTGGGCTCTGACTATCAATATAATAAGCCGTGCCACGCTCTAAGCGCTTAATTTTGCCTAAGCCGCAATTATGAGCAATGTCACTGGCTTTAGAAGACCAAGGAGAGATGGTGCCGGGACGCGGCGTGACTAGCAACAGTAAACCTTGCGGTTGGTGCTCTTGAATCGTTGGGCCGTAAGTGAGTAATTGTTGCAATTTACTCTGTTCAGCGCTGTCGAGCTCAGCATTAAGAGCAGCAAAATGCATAAACTCAGCATAGATACCAGTAACTGGTAGGTCTTGTTGACGACACGTTTCGAGCAGTTTTTGAATGCGAAATTCAGAAAGCGCTGGGGAGCCACGCAAAATTCTCATGAGCTTAGGTCTCTATATACAAGTGATTAAGATGAAATTGGAATAAGTTCATTACATTACAAATAGTTATGTATGAATTAATAAACAAATACCAATGTCGACTCATTATTGCGAGGGCATTATAGAGGATTTCTTTTTGTGACGTAACACTAAAAGCAACCGTTTGCGCCATTTTTTCGTATATTTTGCACCAGCCCTCATTGCTCGCTCGACAAGGTTGTTCAAGAAGCTCAGAAAAATAAGGTCGTTAAGTTCCTATTCCTGAGCGATGGTGTATAAACTTTGCCTTCAACGCCTCGGGTTTGGTATAAAGACATACCGGATGTAAGAGATCGCTAATCAATGACCCCATTTTCTTTCACGTTTTTCTATCGTGCGCTATGGCTAGCATTAACCCTGCTCGTTCTCAGCGGCTGCCAAATTGACTCTGAGCCGAAAAGTGAGCTAGAAAAAATCCGCGAGAGAGGCGTATTACGAGTCGGTACGTTGAATAATCAGCTGTCCTATTTCATTGGCCCAGATGGTCCTGCGGGTCTTGATTATGAATTAGCAAGAGAGTTTGCTCGTGAACTAGGGGTACGGTTAGAAATGAAACCGGCCTATCGTACATCGAGTCTCTTTCCAGCGTTAAAAAATGGCGAGATAGATATTATTGCTGCTGGGTTAAGTCAATCAGAACAGCGCTTAAAAGAGTATCGCGCTGGGCCAGCCTATTACTATGTATCGCAACAGGTGGTGTATAAACCTGGCCAATGGCGACCTCGTAACATTAATCAGTTAATCGCCAGACAAGATGAACTGTTGGCAAATAATGATCAGCAGCCTATTTTTAAAATCGTCAACGACTCTCATTTTACTACGACATTAGCCAGCGTTGCCGAGCGTTATCCTGATTTTCAATACGTGATTGATAATAATAGTGATGTGAGTGAGCTATTGAAACAGGTCTCTAAAGGTGAGCTGCTGTTTACCATGGCAGACTCAGTAGAAATTTCACTCTCACAACGTATTTATCCAGATATCGCGATGGCCTTTGAAATGACCGAAGACCAGCCTATTTCGTGGTTTATGCGGCGTTCAGATGATGAAAGCTTATATGCGTTAATGATTGAGTTTTTCGGTAATCTCAAACAATCTGGAAGCTTAGCCTCTTTAGAAGAGAAATACATTGGTCATGTTGGTAACTTTGACTATGTGGATACTCGCGCCTTTATCCGTGCTTTGGAAACTCGCTTACCTAAATGGGCACCGCTGTTTCAAAAATATTCAGAAGAATTTGACTGGCGTTTAATTGCTGCGGTGGCTTATCAAGAGTCACACTGGAATCCGATTGCTCGCTCGCCAACCGGCGTTCGCGGAATGATGATGCTCACCTTACCAACGGCGCGCAGTGTCGGAGTGACCAATCGACTCGATGCAGAGCAATCGATTCAAGGTGGTGTCGAGTATCTACGCAGAATGGTTGCACGCATTCCAGACAGTGTTCCGCAGCATGAAAAAATCTGGTTTGCATTGGCTTCGTATAATATTGGCTATGGGCATATGATGGATGCTCGCCGTCTAACTCGCCAACAAGGTGGGTCGCCAGATGCTTGGGCCGATGTTAAAGATCGTCTTCCTCTTTTGCGTCAACAACGCTATTTCTCGCAAACGCGTTATGGTTATGCTCGTGGAGATGAAGCTCGCGCTTATGTTGAAAACATCCGTCGCTATTATCAAAGTATTATCGGCCATATGGATCCACATCACAGCAGCGATACCGATCTCGGAATCGATGACTTGTTAGTGATTACTATCGAGCCAGAAGAGAGCGCGGATGAGAGTAATGACCATCACGTCGACGTCGAGTAAATCCTGATTAGCGAACAGCGACCGGTCTCATCATCTACCCAACAAAATTCGGTGTTCGCTAATAAAATATCTTGATTTTTATACTTAAAAATCATAAATATCTAGTGTGAAATTTAACGGTAATAAAGTATTGATACACTTTACTCCTACCTTGCTATACCCAAACGACTTGAGGTTGCAGGTAGGCGGAAAGTGAGTGAATCCCCCCTAACTACTTCTAGTTACAGCCTCCATGAAAAAGTCCATCCGCATGGCTGCAACTTCCAGTGGTAAGGGATCGATAAGTTTAATTATTTTTTATAATAATAGGAGGGTGTTTATGTTGAAACGAAAACGTCAATCAAAACTCCTGAACAAAGCAGTATCAGCCAATCGTCGCCGTCGCATGCTGGCGAACACAAAGAAGAAAGTGCTCGCACGTCATCGTGCCTTCGTGCAACTGATAGACTGATCGGATATCAGCAAACATCTACACAAAGACTCAATCAGGCTGTAGATGTTTGCCAGCCCCCTTCTCAGAAACACATCCCATCACTATTTTTATCTTACCTTTGTTTTTGTTGCTCTTTTTGAGCTTTAATTTCTTGCCGACGACGTTTGAAAAAAGCTTGCAGTTGAGTACGGCATTGCTCTTCTAATAACCCCTTTTCAATGACCGCGTAATGGTAAGCCGCTTGACTCGCAAACAAATTCAGCACCGTTCCTGCGGCTCCCGCTTTGAGATCTGGCGCGCCGTAAACAATCCGTGCAACTCGGCTGTGTAACAAAGCGCCAGCACACATTGGACATGGTTCTAAGGTGACATATAAAGTGGTATCTAATAGACGATAGTTTTGTAACACTTGTCCAGCTTGACGCAACACTTGGATCTCAGCATGAGCCGTCGCATCATGCCCACCAATCGAGCGATTCCAACCCTCAGCGATCACTTGACCATCTTTGACTAATACCGCCCCGACGGGTACCTCGCCTTCCGCTTCGGCCTTGGCAGCAAGCGCTATCGCACGACGCATAAAGACTTCATCTTGTTGGGAAAACAAAGAAGGACTGTCGCTCATAAAAACCTCTTACACAAATGATATACCTAAACAACCTGGCGTTAGGGTACGTGAGTCGCCATCCATATAGATAAACGATGTGAGAACGTGGCCACCACCGCTGTCGCTTCAAGTCGCGGGGGATAGAAAGTATATCGTTAACCGCTTTATCCGGTAAGCTTAAAGCGATAAATGCTGAGTTAGATGGTCAACCAACAGACGAACCTTGGTTGATAAGTGGCGATTTTGTGGATACAGCGCCCATACTCCTTCACGATCATCTCGAAAAGTCGCTAACACCTCGACTAAACGGCCCTGAGCTAAAGGTTCCGTGACATAATAATCGGGTAACTGTGCCAGTCCCATACCTTTCAAGGCAGCATCCAGCAGTACCATGCCACTACTACAGCGAATTCGACCACTCACTTTGATGCTTCTGGATTGTTGATGTTCCTTAAAACGCCAATGATCGTGGGTACCAATCAAACAAGAGTGACGCGTTAATTCAGATAACGCATAGGGGGTACCGTATTGCGCTAAATAGTCCTCACTGGCACAGACATATAAACGACGATCACTGAGTTTACGAGCGATAAAACTGGAATCCTCCAATTGCCCTAAACGTATCGCTAAATCAATCCCTTGATCAATCAAATCTAATTTCTGATTGGTTAACACCAACTCCAACTCAAGCTGCGGATAAAGTAATAAAAAATCATGCAATAGTGGTGCTATTTTTTGCTCCCCATACGTCACCGGAGCCGTCACTTTAATTTTGCCACTTGGGGTATGTTGGATCTGCGTTATCGCTTGCTCAGCCTGAAGTAAACCATCAACCAACACTTTACATTGTTGGTAATACAGCATTCCCGCTTCCGTTAACGAGACTTTACGTGTCGTCCTGAGCAAGAGTTTTATCCCTAACCTCTCCTCAAGTTGTAATACCCGCCGACTGATATTCGCCACTGAGGTGTGTAAGCGCTCAGCCGCCTGAGTAAAGCTGCCAACCTCTGCCACCGCCACAAACTCATTCACTCCTTCCCAACTTGCCATACCACTCCATTATTACTTATTTGTAAAAGTCATTCATATTTTGAGCTAATTATAGCAATAAAATAAAGCACTATACTGACCTTGTTGTGAGCCGCAAGGCTCCCCTAACGGCTTAAGTTCGTGGTGACCACTTGAATCCCTATCTCACCATTGAGCTTTTTCTCTATAACCAAACGACTTGAAGTTGCAGGTAGGCGGCAAGTGAGTGAATCCCCATGAGCATAGGCAAACTATGTGATTGGGGGTGAACGAACGTAGCCAACACCGCTGCCGCTTCAAGTAGGAAGGATATATCGCAAGGAATAGATTATGTCACAAGATAAATTTATCAAATCACGCGCCGCCATTGCTTGGGGCCCGAATCAACCACTGAGCATCGAAGAAGTCGATGTGATGCTGCCTCGTAAAGGCGAAGTATTGGTACGAATTGTTGCCACTGGTGTTTGTCATACCGATGCTTTTACCCTTTCCGGTGAAGACCCAGAAGGGGTTTTTCCGACTATTCTTGGCCATGAAGGAGGCGGAATTGTCGAAATGGTCGGTGAAGGTGTGACTAGCGTAGAAGTCGGTGATCACGTGATCCCGCTCTACACTGCCGAATGTGGCGAATGCAAATTCTGTACTTCAGGGAAAACCAACTTATGCCAAGCGGTACGCGCAACACAAGGTAAAGGATTAATGCCCGATGGGACGACTCGCTTTTATAAAGATGGGCAACCGATTTACCACTATATGGGCTGCTCTACCTTTTCTGAATACACCGTACTGCCTGAAATCTCGCTTGCCAAAGTCAATAAACAAGCACCATTGGAAGAAGTGTGTCTACTCGGCTGCGGTGTAACAACTGGTATGGGCGCGGTATTGAATACGGCTAAAGTTCAACAAGGAGATACCGTCGCTATTTTTGGCCTTGGCGGGATCGGATTATCCGCGATTATTGGCGCTCGAATGGCAGGAGCCAGTCGAATCATTGGTATTGATATTAATGAGAAAAAGTTTGCCTTAGCACAGCAATTGGGTGCGACCGACTGCATTAATCCGCAACAGTTTTCCAAACCGATTCAGGAAGTGATCGTCGAAATGACTGATGGCGGGGTTGATTTCTCATTTGAGTGTATTGGTAATGTCAATGTCATGCGTCAAGCTTTAGAGTGCTGCCATAAAGGTTGGGGAGAATCAGTGATCATTGGCGTGGCGGGTGCAGGGCAAGAGATCGCAACACGTCCGTTTCAGTTAGTAACAGGTCGAGTATGGCGAGGCAGTGCGTTTGGCGGCGTCAAAGGACGCTCACAATTACCGGCTATCGTCGAACAATACTTAGCCGGAGAATTTGGCTTACAAGAATTTATTACCCATACCATGCCATTAGATAAGATCAACGAAGCTTTTGAATTAATGCATTCCGGAGAAAGCATTCGTTCCGTGGTGCATTTTCACTCTCAACCGTCCGCTTAATCTTAGTCGTCGCCATTCCGTTGGCGACATTAAGTCATCGCTAATTAGGAGCCGTATTCATGAGCCTCACCCCTCTCAGTCAATCCAAAGTATTTTCTGGTTGGCATAAACAGTATCAACATACCTCATCGGTACTAAATTGTGAGATGCGTTTTGCGATTTACCTGCCGCCACAAGCTTCACCTCAAACTCCGGTTCCGGTGTTGTACTGGCTTTCAGGGCTAACGTGCAGTGATGAAAACTTTATGCAAAAAGCCGCCGCTTTTCGTAAAGCGGCTGAACTTGGTATTGCTATTGTTGCGGCAGATACTAGTCCGCGAGGTGAGTCTGTCGCGGATGATCCACAAGGTGCTTACGATTTAGGACTGGGGGCTGGGTTTTACGTTAATGCCACTCAAGAACCGTGGAAGCAGCATTATCAAATGTACAGCTATATTGTTGATGAGCTACCAGCACTGATCGAGCAGCACTTTCCGGTGAATCAACGTCGATCTATCGCCGGACATAGCATGGGAGGGCATGGCGCTTTAACTATCGGTATTAAAAATCCACAGCGCTATTGCTCTATTTCGGCATTGAGTCCGATTTGTCATCCCAGCGATTGTCCTTGGGGACAAAAAGCGTTTCGACACTACCTTGGCGAGGATCAACTAACGTGGCAAGACTATGATGCCGTTGCGTTACTTGAGCGTCAAAGCACTTCATTGCCTATCTTAGTTGATCAAGGGGAAGCGGATCCCTTTTTACAAGAACAATTAAAACCAGAAACCTTACAAGCCGTAGCCATTAATAATGAGTTAAATTTTACCCTTCGCCTGCATGCTGGTTACGATCATAGCTACTACTTTATTCAGAGTTTTATCAACGATCATCTTGAGTTTCACGAACAGTATCTTAAAGGCTAGTTAACGACTGAACGGGTATCCATGGCTAACACTCATCTCCCATCCCTGCTTAAACAATAGTAAAAAAGCCTGCTATATCAGCAGGCTTTAATTATCATTTACTCTTATTCATGGCCGAAACAGCAAACCCTCAGCTATCAGTTGACTTATAAAGAGTAGGTATAAGGCGCTTGAATACCCAGAGGAATACCCAGTGCCCAATAGGCTAAAAGGAAAACCGTCCAGCCAATCAGCATGGCAATCGAGTACGGCATCATTAATGACGCCAGAGTACCAATACCCGCCCCCTTCACATAGCGCTGGCAATACACTACCACCAATGGGAAGAAGACCATCAAAGGTGAAATGATATTCGACACCGAATCACCCACTCGATACGCCGCTTGCGACAGTTCAGGGGAAATGCCAACCGCCATCAACATCGGCACTAAAATTGGACCAATTAATGCCCATTTTGCAGATGCGGAGCCTATCAACAAGTTAACCATCGCAGTCAATAAAATCATCCCGACAATGGTTGCTTGTCCGGGTAAGTTCATCGCTTTTAGCCCTTCCGCGCCATACAGCGCCAGCATAGTACCGATGTTTGATTGGCTAAAGGCCGCCAAAAATTGCGCACAGAAAAACGCCATCACTATGTACGCCCCCATGGTCGACATAGTGGCGGACATGGCTTTAATCACATCATTATTGGTTTTAAACGTTCCTGAAACTCGTCCGTAAACAATGCCGGGAATAATAAATAAGATGAAAATCAAAGGGACAATAGAGCGCATCACGGGCGCAGAAAAAGCGGTTAATTCTCCTTCAGGGGAACGTAGCGCCGATGTTTCTGGCCATAGTGCGGCAACCAGTAAACCGATACCAAGCAGCATTGCACCACCAGCATAACGAAACGCTTTAGACTCAATGGCGGAAAATGAACCTAAATCAGGGGCAGTTTCTGCATCTTCGTCAATCGGCATACTATTGAGGCGAGGTTCGATGATTTTTTCCGTGACATACCAACCAATACCGACAATCAGCATCGACGATAATCCGGTAAAAAATATATTTGAAAGCGGGTTCACTTGATAAGTTGGATCCAGCACTTGAGCCGCGGTTTGGGTAAAGCCCGCGAGTAGCGGATCAATTCCTGAAGGCACGAAGTTCGCGGCAAAACCACCTGATACCCCAGCAAAGGCCGCCGCAATACCAGCCAGTGGATGACGCCCCGCCGCATGAAAAATAATGCCGCCTAATGGAATAACCAGCACATAGCCAGCATCCGCCGCAGTATGAGAGACGATTGCCACCAGAATTAACATCGGCGTTAATAACTGCGCCGGAGTAAAATTGAGCATTTTTTTCAAGCCAGTGGTGATAAAACCGGATGAATCAGCAACACCGACACCAAGCATCGCTACAAGTACAATGCCTAATGGAGCAAAACTGGTGAAAGTGGTGACCATATTGGCCAAAAAGTTAGCTAGCTCGGTGCCCGTTAATAAATTATTCACTTGCAGCGCTTCGCCAGTACGAGGATTGATTAAATCGAAGCTTGCCTGCGATAGTAAAGCTGAAGCGACCCAAACGATAATGAGAGCCCAGAAAAAAAGTATCGCAGGATCTGGGATTTTATTGCCCACCCGCTCAATTAAATTTAAAAAACGATCCATACGACTCAATGGTTGCGTAGGTGCTGAGTTTACCGCTTGATTACTCATCCGTAGTTCCTAGTTCATGTTGTGCCTATCCCCTTCCTGACTAATGACGAGGTAAAACTCTTTCCAATCCTATTCATGGATCTTCGTTCGTCACTAACTGGGCACACCAAAGTGTTTAGGGAGATAGCTTATTAATTAGAGTCACAGTGTGCATTTTGATAGATTGATCTTATTGACGTCATCCTATCGATATCTGCGCTCAATTATTGTGAGTCATAGCCCATGATGAGATTCTATAAAACAAGCCAAGGCGAAGCACAAAATTCCAAACCAACTGAAACATCCAGAGACACTTTGCCCAACCTTGCTATATCAAAGCAACATTGCATCAACAAACTACCCACAACACTCTTTACAATTGAGTGATCAACCTATAAAGCTCGCGATAAATCGTAACGTCGATACCCAAACGACTTGGAGTTGCAGGTAGGCGGCAAGTGAGTGAATCCCCATGAGGATAGGCAAACTATGCAATTGGGGTGAAAAAACGTAGTAGCCAACACCGCTGCAGCTTCAAGTAAGAAGGGTAGATAATGTAAAAATATATTGATTGGATCTCTATAAACCCGAAGCAATAAAACCTCTAATCAAACTCGCTGTGTTGGGAAATCATCGTTTTGAGTTGGACAGATTGATCTTTTCCATATCGGTCTTTCCAAGTGGCTTGAACAACGATGGTTTTTAATGCACCGGACAACTGGGTTGAAGGTACGCTCCATTGCAACAGGTAGAGAGGATGACGACTATCCTCACCATCAACAAAGTCATGAGGATAACTCGCAACTAAACTCGCCGTCGCGGCTGAAGCACCGCGGGTGCGAAACCATTCTAATTTTTGCTCAGCAAGGTTGAGTGCAGTAATGCTGTGCTGCGCAAAATCTGCACGCTGCTCAACAAAGGTTTGTAACTTAACCAAACTTAACGCACCAACGCCGATGAGCACAAAAGCAATCATCACTTCAATCAGGCTAAAGCCTCTTTGTTTAATAACCATGCCAGCTCCCCTGTTGTAATGAAATGGTTTGCGAACGCTGATGTGACTCCTTATTCGATTGGAACTGTAAATTAAGCGCCCCATTAATTACCACATCCATACCATCGGCATCAAATACCATCCCTCCTTTGGGATGGAACGCACCACGATCAAGATAGACAGTCGTTTTGTTATCCCTTAATAAATGCTCTATAGCTTTGTAAAACGGTGCTTGTTCCCAAATATTCGACAACATCTCTGGATTAGTAAACTTAGGCAAAGAAGTATCAATCATATGGAAAAATGCGCCACCGAATACATTAGCTCCAGAAGTGGCAAATAAACCGTTTTCTACCACTAAAGAGCGACCGCTAGGAGCATCAAAAGAGCCGTTGATAAAGCAGTCTCCTTTTAACCAAACTTTCTCATGCTTATCCATAACAAATGCCTGATGCAATTTCTTAGCACAGTCTTTAGATTCTGTGCCATTGAGTGTAATAACATGATGCTGACTTTTTACTTTGTGATAATTTTCTGTGCTATAGGCAAGGCCGAAGTACGACTCAAACGGCTTAAATTTAGTATCTTGCACAAAATCGGCTTTAAATTCTGATGAGTCTTGAGTATTAAAATCTTTACCTTGACCACGGGGTATTGAGGTTTTACTCTCTGCTTTACACTTCAACTCCGAGTTATTCTCAGCGAGAGCATCTAATACTCTTAAGCCATTTTCCGGTTTTGGTTTCTTCGGTTCTGATTCAGTTTCCGTTGATTGTTGGGAACTAGCTTCAGAATGAAATACAACTTGATACTTATAACGCACCGCAACACAGTCATAAAAGCCGTTTTCATCAGCCTCTCCTACCGCTTCTGGTCGAATATCAAAATCCCCCACTAGGCGCAGATTAGCATTGGTTTGAATTGCGCCAGTGCCTGTCGTGTATGAATAAATCTGCTTATTCACCTGTGCGTATCCTTGACGTGCATAGATACGATACACGCTATTTTCTAATGGTATGAGTTGCAATTCATCGAGCTGAAGTTGCTGTTTACAATGATTGGCTTCACCGGAAACTTGTTTTGATAAACCAGTAATTCTAGTCGGGTCTTGTGCGATATAAGCATACAAACATTCAACGCCGCCTTCGGCTAACCAATAACTTTGCCGAGCACTCACTTCATTTTGCGCTCGCTTAATTTGATAAAACAAATTTTTATACGAGCCAAGGGTTATCACTAAGGTAATCGAGAGTAATACCGCCGTGATCAGTAATGTCGCGATGCCTTGTTGATGACGCTTCATGATTGCCAATTCCTTTGCGTAATGTGCAATTGCATCGAATGGGCCACCGCAGGGTTAGCGACTAAAGAAGCACTAACATCAATCGAAATGACTGCACTTTGTACCGCCTGACCGTTAATAGGGAAACGCTTGACTGAAAATTGGGTCACTCGCACCTGCTTAGGATCAAATAAGTTAAAACAACGAGTCATACTCGCCGTAGACTGGGGGATCAGATAATTAGCCTGACAATACTTCAAACTACTCGAATCTAAGCGATATAGAGTATGGCTAAATTTTTCTGCTGAATGATTGTGGATATAATAGACATAACCTATCGAGTGATCTGTCACCGATATGAGATCGGGCTTATCGATAAACTGCAGTGAATAACTGTCTAAATAATTATATCCAGCACGCAGCACATCGCGTTTCAATTGGTGCATCACCATGCTCATTTGTTGCTGAAGCATAATTTCCTGACTACGCTGCAACGCTACGCGCTGATTAGAGATAAAGACACTACCTATAATCGCTAAAGCCATCACACCAACTAAACTGGCAATCATAAACTCAATCAAGCTCGCTCCAATTTGCTGGTGTTTAGCAACTGGAAAAGCCATATTGGTCTCCTTCTATGGTGCACACTTTTATTCGTCCGGCACGATTGTGCAAAATGACCCGAATCCCTTGGCTATCTTCAACGTGTGCTTTGATGGTGATACTGCCATTTTGAGTCGGATTACCCATGACATGATCAAATCTCACCGAGTTAATGGAGCTGGTATGGTTTACCGATAAATTACGGTATCGGGCGCCACTAAAAACTGAAATGTTCGATTCTTCATTGCTTGGCAATAAAGCGTCTGAAGAAAGCCGCAATTGCCACTCTCCCGTACTTGATGGCATTCCTTCAATATGAACCCAAAGCCCTTGATTACGAAACACCGCCTCAGATTTGGCTTGCATAAAAAAGCCATGTAAATCATTGGCCAGTGCCGTCATTTTAATTTGCTGATTTACCTGACGATAACTCGGCGCAGCAAAGGCAAGCATCAGCGTCACAATACTGACCGTAATTAACAGTTCTAAAAGAGTAAAGCCGCGAACCATTTCCCAAAATCCTTTGCAAACATAGAGATAGTCGTAAATCAACTTGCCTCGATATTAACAGTAATCAACACTAGGCAAGGATTGGTTAACAGAACGAATGGACATGATTCGAATAAATAAATGCAATGAATTGCACAAAAAGATGGGCGGCATGACACTGATCGAATTAATGATTGCCGTGGTGATCGTCGGTGTGCTGGCAAGTATTGCTTACCCAACTTACAGCCACTATGTGAAAGAGGGGCATCGTCGCCAAGTAATGGCTGATATGGCCAAAATACAACTCTATTTAGAAGAGAATTATCGCCATAGTGAGGGCTATCCTATAGACGAAATATTTGACAACAATAGCGTATGTTCATTTTGTGACTACGATAATGAACGATTTGAACTTACCATTAAATCTATTAATGATAACAGGCAATACACCATCATCGCTAAGCCACTGCTACAAAGAGGACAAAACACCGATACCTGTCGCGGAAAACAATATGATCAATTAGAACTGAAAAGTAATGGTGAAGCGCTGCCTCGGGCATGCTGGTAAATGAGACGAGCCAAGCGTAGATCAGCTATAGCAAAGATTACCCCAACAAAAGCCAGACTGCGACTGCGAGCATTAGCGTTGCCGAAATCCGGTTCATCAAGCGAACGTTATTGGTATGACCTAAAGCACGTTTCAAGCCTTTACCGCCCGTTGCGTAAATCGTCATACAGACAAACTCCGAAATCATGATGATTGAAATCAACCAGAACAATTGTGGTGCAATCGGAGCTTGGCTATTAATAAAAGGCGGCAATAGCGCAATCATAAATGCCCACCCTTTGGGATTAGCAATCGCAGTGACAAAGCCTTGGACAATCAAATCCCAATCTTTACGAACAATAGGGGTTTCAACATTTTGATTCAACGCTAATTTACCTTTTGAGCGCCACATTTGAACCCCGATATAACCAAGATATGCCGCACCCAATGTTTTAAATACCGCAAATAACCAAGGATAATTGAGCATAACGGATGCCATCCCCAATACTGCCGCCATCGCCACCACAGCAACACCAATCAGTTCACCGAACATCATCCATAAAGTACGTCGATAACCAATGCTCATCCCCAAGCTCAGTGCTAATGTCATACACATACCAGGGGTGATAGAGACAAAAAAGAACGTCGGCACAAAGGCCAAAAGTAGCGCACTCGTCATGATCGATCCAAATGAAAAAGAGAGAGTTAGAAAAGAGAAACCACAGCGTGGTATTGACCCCTTAATCTACCGCAGTTGTCTTGCGTATTTCAAGTAACAAAAAAGCTACCTAAAGTAGCTTTTTTATCAATCATGGTACGATTACTTGTTGCGGTTTTTTAAACGGTTCATCATTGATAAACGACGTTCAGCAGAAGCTTGATCTGGCTTGTCTTCATTAGGGTTGTTACGACGGCCTTGACGATCTTTAAAAGCCGCTTTGGTGTGCAATTTTTCAAGGTAAGCATCGCGTTTTTTCGGCTCATACCCAGGCTGTTCGACACGGCGAATGCGTTGCTGGATAAGATTCTCAACCTGAATTAACGTTAACTCTTCTTCACGACTGACAAACGATACTGCATGACCTTGCTTACCCGCTCGGCCAGTACGACCGATGCGATGCACGTAATCCTCTGCTAAAAAAGGCATATCATAGTTAATGACATGAGGCAGATCGACAATATCGAGCCCACGCGCAGCAACATCCGTAGCGACCATCACACGGGCTTTGCCCTCTTTAAATTCATCCAATGCACGGCGACGGGCACTTTGTCCTTTATCACCATGACAGATCACGGCTTTAATGCCATCTAATTTGAGCTCTTTAACCACTTGATTGGCGGTTTCTTTGTAATTCACAAACACCAAAACTTGCTGCCAGTTTTTACGGCCTATTAACTCAGAAAGTAATTCGGTTTTACGTTCTTGATCAACAGGGTAAACCACATGCGCAACCGTACTTGCTGTCGTATTAACACGATCGGCATTAATCCGTTTAGGCTTGCGTAAAATATCACCCGCTAATTGATTGAGCTGAGCAGACGTCGTCGCTGAGAACATCATGATTTGTGGTGACGTTTCAACTTCCAGCATGATCTTACGTACCGGATTAATAAATCCCATGTCTAAAATACGATCCGCTTCATCAAAAACTAAAAACTCTAAATTGGCCAGCGAGACATTACCTTCACTTAAATGCTCTTCTAAACGGCCTGGTGTTGCCACTAAAATATCAACCCCACTCTCGAGCTGACGCACTTGCGAAGACATTTTATTGCCACCGTAAACGGCGGTAACACTCAGCGAAGTATATTTAACGTAGTCTTTAATATTTTGGGCAATTTGAGCGGCTAATTCACGAGTTGGCGCTAAGATCAACGCTCGCGCGGTATGCGGAGAAGGTTTTTTACCACTATCTAATAAGCGTTGGATAACCGGTAATGAAAACGCGGCTGTTTTGCCTGTTCCGGTTTGTGCCGTTGCAAAAATATCATGCCCTTTGCGAGCCTCGGGGATCGCTTGTTGCTGAATCGGGGTTAATTTTTCATAACCACATTCTGTTAGCGCTTTAACCAATTCAGGGGCAAAACCTTGAGATAAAAATGACATTTAACGGGTTCCTTAAACAGACAGCCGATGATTCTTGATATTAGCCGAGCACTATAGCGGATTTAGGGTGATTTATCTCACATTTATCGTAACTACGGATAAATTCTCTTCTTGTTACCAACAAGCATAGTCTCAATGTCTAAAGTAATAGGTTGGAAAACCGAAGTGAACGAATCCCGATAACGATAGAGGACCGTGTGACATAGCTCAGAAAGGGAGTTAAGGCTGGAAATCCATCTTTCCAGCCTTATTACATAAAATAGCGCTAGTTAACTGGTCAAATCGTCAAAAAACTTTTTAACACCGTTGAAAAAGCCCTCTGATTTCGGTTTATGCTTATTTGCCGCATCTCCACCACAAGAGTCTTCAAGCTCACGGAGTAACTCTTTTTGACGAGCACTGAGTTTAACCGGCGTTTCCACCACCAATTTGACAATTAAATCACCGATGGCACCACCACGAACACTCTTTACACCTTTACCACGCATGCGGAACATACGTCCAGTTTGAGTTTCTTCTGGTACTTTGAGATTCACTCGCCCATCGAGTGTCGGCACTTCAACTTCACCACCTAAAGCAGCCATAGCAAAACTCACCGGGACTTCACAGTACAAGTTATTACCATCACGCTCAAAAATGTGATGTTCTTTAACATGAACTTGTACGTATAAATCCCCGGCTGGTGCGCCCATATCTCCCGCTTCACCTTCGTTAGCTAAACGGATGCGATCCCCAGTGTCCACTCCCGCAGGAATTTTGACGTTAAGGGTTTTGGTCTTCTGCTTGCGACCTTGACCATGACACACATTACAAGGATCTTTAATGATTTTGCCTTTACCATGACAGGTAGGACAGGTCTGCTGAACAGCAAAGAAGCCTTGACGCATCTGCACTTGTCCGTGACCATGACACGTTCCACAGGTTTGAGCTGAGGTTCCTTTCTTGGCACCGGATCCATCACATGAGTCACAATGAACCAGAGTTGGGATCTCAATCTCTTTACTGCAGCCACGAACCGCTTCTTCTAAGGTCAACTCCATATTGTAACGCAGATCTGCGCCACGCTGTGGACGAGGAGCACCACCGCCACGGCGACCACCGCCAAAAATATCACCGAAGACATCGCCGAAGATATCTCCAAAATCGGCACCGCCACCACTAAAACCGCCGCCGCCAAAGCCACCAGCGCCTTGTTCAAAAGCTCGATGACCATATTGATCATAGGCCGCTTTCTTTTGCGGATCAGTTAGAATTTCGTACGCTTCTTTTACTTCTTTAAACTTATCCGCAGCACTGGCATCACCCGGATTGCGATCGGGGTGGAATTTCATTGCTAGGCGCTTATAGGCCTTTTTAATATCGCGCTCTGAGGCATCACGGCTAACGCCTAATACTTCGTAAAAATCACGTTTTGACATGTTTTAAATCACCAATTATTACTACCAACGGGTTCACCGCTCGGTGTTTGTATCAATATAGATAAAGGTGCTAAGGGTATCATTGATGGTTCCCTTATCTTTATAGACACGGATATCACCACAAATTTACGGGCGTTAGAGTTCCCCCAAACGCCCGCAATCAGACCGTTTCAGACTCTCGGTAGACAAGGCTACCGAGTCAAGAACGCTTATTTCTTGTCGTCTTTCACTTCTTCAAACTCAGCATCCACAACATCGTCTTGTGTAGATTGCTGTTCAGCGCCCGCATTTTGTGCTTGAGCCTGTTGCTGAGCAATTTCCATTAGTTTTTGAGCAGCAGCCATCAGCGCTTGAACTTTCGCATCGATCTCGGCTTTATCTTCGCCTTTCTTCGCTGTTTCTAGCTCATTAATTGCCGCTTCAATTTTCTCTTTTTCATCAGCAGGTAGCGCATCACCCGCTTCTTCCACTTGCTTACGCGTTGCGTGGATCATTTGGTCAGCTTGGTTACGAGTGGTTGCCAACTCTTCAAACTTCTTATCTGCTTCTTTGTTTGCTTCCGCTTCTTGAACCATTTTCTCGATTTCAGCTTCGCTCAAACCACCAGACGCTTGGATAGTGATGTTTTGCTCTTTACCGGTTTGCTTATCTTTAGCAGAGACATGCAAGATACCGTCAGCATCCAAATCGAAAGTCACTTCAATTTGTGGCATACCACGTGGCGCAGCATTAATGCCTTCTAGGTTGAATTGACCTAGCGACTTGTTATACATCGCTTGCTTACGCTCACCTTGTAGAACATGAATCGTTACTGCACTTTGGTTATCTTCTGCTGTTGAGAATACTTGATTCGCTTTAGTTGGAATGGTCGTATTTTTCTCAATCAACTTAGTCATTACGCCACCCATAGTCTCAATACCAAGAGACAGAGGGGTTACGTCAAGCAGTAGAACGTCTTTCACTTCACCAGCAAGAACACCGCCTTGAACTGCAGCACCAACAGCTACCGCTTCATCTGGGTTAACGTCTTTACGAGCTTCTTTACCAAAGAATTCAGCCACTTTCTTCTGAACCATTGGCATACGTGTTTGACCACCTACTAAGATAACATCGGTAATGTCTTTTACTGACAAATCCGCATCCGCAAGTGCAACTTTTAATGGCTCAAGAGAGCGTTGTACCAAGTCTTCCACTAATGACTCAAGTTTCGCACGAGTCACTTTAATGTTCATGTGTTTAGGACCTGTCGCATCAGCCGTAATGTAAGGCAGATTAACGTCAGTTTGCTGAGCAGAAGACAGTTCGATTTTCGCTTTTTCTGCCGCTTCTTTCAAACGCTGCATCGCGAGTGGATCGCTTTTCAGGTTGATGCCTTGCTCTTTCTTGAACTCATCCACCAAGTAGTTGATCATACGGTTATCGAAGTCTTCACCACCAAGGTGGGTATCACCGTTGGTTGCTAATACTTCAAAGGTTTTCTCGCCTTCAACTTCGTCAATTTCGATGATAGAAATATCGAAAGTACCACCACCGAGGTCATAAACCGCGATAACGCGATCGCCACCTTGCTTATCTAGACCATACGCGAGAGCCGCTGCGGTTGGTTCGTTAATGATACGTTTAACTTCTAGACCCGCAATACGGCCAGCGTCTTTAGTCGCTTGACGTTGTGCATCGTTAAAATAAGCAGGTACAGTAATGACAGCGCCAGTGACTTTCTCACCAAGAAAGTCTTCCGCTGTTTTCTTCATTTTTTTCAGAACTTCAGCAGAGACTTGTGGTGCCGCCATTTTTTGGCCACGAGCTTCAACCCACGCATCGCCATTATCAGCACGGACAATTTTATAAGGCATGATTTCAATATCACGCTGAACTTCTTCATCTTCAAAACGGCGACCGATCAGACGCTTGATTGCAAATAGCGTATTTTCAGGGTTGGTTACCGCTTGACGTTTGGCTGGCTGACCAACCAAGGTTTCACCATCTGTGTAAGCAATAACAGAAGGGGTTGTACGCTCGCCCTCTGCGTTTTCAATCACACGAGGTTTGTTACCGTCTAATACAGCAACACATGAGTTTGTCGTACCTAAGTCAATACCAATGATTCTACCCATCAGGCTATCTCCAAAATAATTCTATGTTCGTTTTTTGCTATACCCCTTATGTGGGGGTGGAGAATCGGGATTCAACCCCGATCACAAACAAAAACGTGAATGTTTGCTTCTCTTATGCCCCATAGATAAGGGCGAGCCCATGCATTTCAAGGGGGAATAGTAAAAAAATCTAATTTTTAATGACGATATACCGAGTTATCTGCCATAGCGTCGACAACTGGGTATAACCCCACACTCTAAAAACAAGAAGCGAAGCCTAACTGACTTCGCTTCAACAACAATAACCCGTTGTTAATCAACGACGTTATTTAGCAACCATCACCATCGCCGGACGAACAACGCGACCGTTGAGTTCATAACCTTTCTGCATCACAAACATCACGGTATTCGATGCATGATCAGCGCTCTCTTGAATCGACATCGCTTGATGGAACTCAGGATTAAAGGTTTCACCTTCAGGATTAATGACCGACACGCCAAATTTCGTCACCGCATCGACAAAACTCTTATGCGTTAGCTCAACCCCTTCAAGGAAAGGTTTAATCACCTCGTTTTCACAATCTGCCGCGTCAATCGCGCGCTCAATATTATCCAGCACCGGCAGTAACTCTTCGACAAAACGGCCAAGAGCATACTTGCGCGCTTTATCGACTTCTTGCTCGGAGCGACGGCGCATGTTCTCGACATCAGCCAAGGCACGCAGCATCGCTTCATGATTTTCCTTAGCGCGAGCTTCACTGGCCAGTAACGCCGCTTCTAATTGAGCAATTTTCGTTTCTTGGCCTTCTTCTGAGTCAACCTCGTGGTTCCAATCAATATCGGCATCGGTTCCCACAACGTCAGCTTCGGTTTCTACTGCTTGTTGCAGTTCTTCTTCTTGGATTTTTTTCTCTTCTTGGCTCATGATCTCTCCAGAATTCCTATCAAGATTGTGCAAAAGAACCACATTATCTTGGTTTCTTGACACAAACATTCGCATAAAAGCGTCACTTGCCCTTATTATGGGGATGAAGAATTCTGATTCAAGCCCAATTCAGTTGGAAAACGTATGAAAAATCCATTTACAGTGATCGCGATCATAGGTAAACCAAGAAATAAACAAGCAATTCAGACACATAACGAACTGTACGCTTGGCTCACCTCGATGGGAAAGTCAGTACTGATTGATGATCGTTTGCGTGAAATTTTAACCGATATCCCTAGCGAGCATTTTGCCAGCTTAGTAGAACTTGGCAAGGTGGCTGATTTAGCCATCGTGGTCGGAGGAGATGGCAACATGCTTGGTGCCGCGCGCGTGCTATCACGTTTTGATATATCGGTGATTGGGGTCAACCGTGGCAACCTTGGTTTTTTAACCGATCTCAATCCGGATGACTTTGAAGAGCAATTAACGGCCGTATTAGCTGGCGATTATATTGAAGAAACCCGTTTTCTACTCGAAGCAGAAATTCATCGTCATGGCCAAGTAAAAAGCCATAATGCAGCGCTCAATGAAGCGGTCCTGCACCCTGGAAAAATCGCACATATGATCGAGTTTGAGGTGTATATCGATGATAACTTCGCCTTTTCACAGCGTTCTGATGGCTTAATTGTCTCAACGCCCACTGGGTCAACCGCTTATTCATTATCAGGGGGCGGACCGATTTTATCGCCCAGTTTAAATGCGATTACTTTAGTCCCCATGTTTCCACATACCTTATCCTGTCGCCCTTTGGTGGTTGATGGCAATCGACGCATTAAGTTAGTTGTATCACCAGATAACCGAGGGATTCAAGAAGTCAGCTGCGACGGGCAGGTTTCGTTGCCTGTTTCACCCGGTGATGAAGTCCATATTTACCAAAGCCCAAATGTACTCAGGCTGATTCACCCCAAAGATTACAGCTATTATCGTGTATTACGTAATAAATTAGGCTGGTCAAGTAAGTTGTTTTAATGTTTACCACTGACCAGCCGTGATCTGAGTTAAATTTTTCCTCCTGGACAACTTTACTGTATAAAGAAACAGTATATACTGTTGCTATATACAGTATTGTTTAATTATACAGGTGCACAAATGCTGGCTCATCTTAGTGTAAATAATTTTGCGATTGTAAAATCACTGCAACTTGAACTGTCTAAAGGTATGACCACCATCACCGGTGAAACGGGTGCGGGTAAATCCATTGCGATTGATGCTCTCAGTTTATGCTTAGGAGGGCGAGCCGAAGCCAGCATGGTGCGTCAAGATGAAGAAAAGACGGAAGTCAGCGCCGCTTTTATTCTTGATAACAATTTGCACGCCACACGATGGTTAGAAGACAATGATTTACTGGATGGTAAAGAGTGCATTTTGCGTAGAATCATCAGTAAAGATGGGCGTTCAAGGGCCTTTATTAACGGCAGTCCAGTCCCTCTTTCGCAACTAAAATCGCTAGGCCAACTGCTGATCAATATTCACGGTCAACACGCCCATCAGCAACTGATGAAACCCGAATTGCAACTGGCTATGCTCGATCAATATGCCGGACATCTTGATCTACTCAAGCAAACTCGACTGGCCTACCAACAGTGGCGTCAAGTTAACCACCATTTAAAACAGTTACGTGAAAACAGCCAACAGAACCAAGCTCAATTACAGCTTCTTGAATATCAAATCAAAGAACTCAATGAACTGGCGCTAGGTGAAGAAGAATTCATCGAATTAGAACAAGAGCATAAACGATTATCCAACAGTGGCGATCTGGCTATTAACTGCCAAAAAGCGATTAACTTACTGTATGAAAGTGAAGAAGTGAATGCGTTGAACTTATTGCAGACCGTCAGCCATACCTTGATTGAACTGGCCGAAATGGACGCTCAGTTGAACACGCTGCCGACTATGCTCAACGAAGCCATGATTCAACTTGAAGAAACCAACAACGAGTTACGCGCCTATTTGGATCACATTGATGTTGACCCAGAACGCATGTCTTACGTTGAGGAGCGTTACTCTCGGGTGCTCTCGCTCGCCCGTAAGCACCATGTTCTGCCAGAAGAATTGTATCAACATCATCAAGCACTTTTACAGCAAATTGCCTTGCTCGATTGCTCCGAAGAAAAAATTCAAGAACTGGAAAATGACGTCGCTGTCCACTACCAAACCTTTGCAAGCTGCGCAGAAAAGCTCCATAAATCACGCAGTCGTTATGCCAAGGAGTTAGATAAGCTGATCAGTCTTAGTATGCATGAACTGAGTATGGAAAAAGCGCAATTCAAAATTGATGTGGTTCAGCATCAAGGGCAACCCTCTCCGCTTGGGTTTGATCATGTAACGTTTTTAGTCTCAACCAATCCAGGACAACCATTACAACCGATTGCCAAAGTTGCCTCTGGAGGTGAGTTATCACGTATCTCGCTAGCGATTCAAGTCATTACCGCTCAAAAAATTGATACTCCGAGCTTAATATTTGATGAAGTCGATGTCGGTATTTCTGGGCCAACCGCTGCGGTGGTTGGAAAAATGCTGCGTAAGTTAGGCGAATCGACCCAAGTCCTTTGTGTTACTCACCTACCTCAGGTCGCTGGTTGTGGTCATCATCAACTGTTTGTTGCCAAACAGACCAAAGGCGGCAAGACCGAAACGCAAATGGTCAAACTCAGTGAAGAACAAAGAATCGCTGAACTCGCTCGCTTACTCGGTGGAAGTCAAATCACACCATCGACTTTAGCGAATGCCAAAGAATTACTGATTGCAGCTTAATAAAAACATTTTTTCTGCTAAGGTTTGCAACCTAATTCAAAATTTGTAGTCTGAACAAGCTCAGAGTGGCGTGAAGTTTTTACTTCTGCTCTGGGCTTGTTTATTATCACCCTAGTTTTGACACTTACCAGTAGTAGAATATTACCTATGCAGTTAACCAAATGGCTTGTTGCCATCCCTCTTGCCGTGACGATGTTATCCGGCTGCTCTGTTTTAGAACGTTTGGTGTATCGTATTGATATAAACCAAGGAAATTACGTTGAGCAACAAGCTGTTGAACAACTCAAATTTGGCATGACCAAAGAACAAGTCCGTTTTGTTTTAGGTTCACCGATGCTGATCGAAAATGGCTTTCCTAATACTTGGTACTACATCTACCATCATACTCCCGGTCACAATCCATCAGTGCAAAAAAACCTAATCGTAAACTTTAATGATGCAGGTCAACTGATTGAACTGTCTGGTGATTTTCAGCCTAGCGACACCTTTTTTGAAACCCTCAATTAAAGCAACTCACTGATGATCTGAAACAGACTGATTACTATACAAAAAGCCCATCCAGTTGTTCATAATCTGGATGGGCTTTTTAGTCGTTAAGGCGAACAATCACTCACCGAGCGATCACAAACCCAACCTCAAACCATGACTAGGCTTTCTTAGTCGCGCTTGAACTGGCTAATTTGGCTTGCTCAGCACGCTTACGGCGAATGTCTTTAGGATCGGCTAACAAAGGACGGTAAATTTCAATTCGGTCATGATCTCGTACCGTCGCATCCAGTTTTACATTACGGCTAAAGACGCCAACTTTGTTTTTACTAAGATCGATCTCTGGGTAAAGACTTAAAATGCCCGATGTTTGAATGATTTCTTCTACCGTCATATGGCGATTGACAACTAACGTCATCACCCGCTGTTCATGAGGCAATGCATAAACCACTTCCACATGAATCCTATCTGACTCAATACTCATAAGGCGTACACCTGCTTCGCTCGTTGGGTAAACGCATTAACCATATTACTGGTCAACTCTGTAAAAATTTTTCCAAAGGCGAGTTCAATCATTTTGCTGGAAAATTCAAACTCTAACTTCAACTCAACCTTACAGGCATGCTCATCCAATGGGGTAAAATACCAACCTCCCCGCAAAGTTTGAAAAGGGCCATCAACCAAATGCATGATGATCGACTCAGCAGGACGCAGCTCATTGGCTGTAGTGAACGTTTTGCTGATCCCCG
The DNA here is from genome assembly GCF_013048705.1 of Vibrio sp. A11. NCBI lineage: Bacteria > Pseudomonadati > Pseudomonadota > Gammaproteobacteria > Vibrionales > Vibrionaceae > Vibrio > Vibrio sp. A11. The sequence continues at coordinate 337,207 of NZ_VHSI01000002.1, forward strand.
CTTTAGATACATCGACCGAGGCGATCATTTTATCTGCTGAAGACTCTAAAATGCGTGAGCCAGAACAGCCCGGCAAAAATTCGGGATAGCTCGCCACATCATTGACTAAATGAAACATCTGCTCAGCACTAAACGATACTAAAGCCGAGCGACAGACTTGCTTCATTATTTCCTCTTTTATCTCAGCGATTACGATAGTCCGAATTGTACGTTTATCCCTAGCTCACCTCAAGCTCAGTGCGCTTTCTGACCAAAGTTAACGTTTAGCACCGTCTAAACATGAGCCAATGCCAATCAATGGGGTCAATAAAGCGCAAAATACCGCTCACGACTCGCTTTACTGACAGATTGCACCTTGAACTGCTTGAAGTTACTTAGGGATATCCTTATGCTACAGCAAGAAAAAACATTCCTTAACTTTTAACCAATCCGTAAAATGCATCCACTATGGTAAAGAAAAAATCAACGAAGAAAGCGGGTAGTAGCACTATCGCGCTCAATAAAAAAGCTCGCCATGAATACTTTATCGAAGATGAAGTGGAAGCAGGTTTAGAGCTTCAAGGCTGGGAAGTAAAATCCCTCCGTCAAGGTAAAGCGAATATTGCTGAAAGCTATGTTTTCTTGCGAGACGGCGAAGCCTTTATCTCGGGTATGACGATTACTCCATTACAACAAGCCTCAACTCACGTGGTTGCCAACCCAACTCGTGTTCGAAAATTACTGCTTTCCCGCCGTGAACTCGATAACCTGTTTGGCCGCATTAATCGCGAAGGGATGACGTTAACGGCACTATCGTTATACTGGTCACGCTCTTGGGTCAAAATCAAAGTCGGCGTTTCAAAAGGTAAAAAACTGCACGATAAACGTGATGATCTCAAAGAAAAAGACTGGGCAAGAGAAAAAGCACGTGTGATGAAGAGTTCATTGCGCTAATTGTAACCACTTAACCATTTGATGCTAGACAGAATCTTTGATTCTGGTACTATGCACCAACTACCTCTGGGGCTGATTCTGGATTCGACGGGAATTTTGAAGTCTGAGGTGCATGCCGAGGTGCGGTAGGCCTCGTTAACAAACCGCAAAAAAATAGTCGCAAACGACGAAAACTACGCACTAGCAGCTTAATACCCTGCTGAGAGCCTTTCTGCCCTAGCTTCCGCTCGTAAGACGGGGAATAACAGAGAGTCAAAACCAAACAAGCTCGTGCCGCGTCTCCCTCCTGAGAGACAAAGCATTAAAATAAATTCAGGATAGCCATTAGATAGCGTGTCGGTTCGCAGTTTGACGGTGAAATTAAAGATCGACTAAGCATGTAGTACCAATGATGAATGATTTTCGGACGCGGGTTCAAATCCCGCCAGCTCCACCAATTCATAGTTTAAAGACGTCTCAGGACGTCTTTTTTCTTATCTGCAATAACGCAAAATCAACAACTTAGAGTGTCATGGTTTCTCAGGACGTTTCACTACATCTTTGACTTTTAGTAACCATTGTAGGAACCTTAGTATTATGTTCCTTATTTTTGGTTCCTAACATGCCTAGACAAACGAAACCGCTCACCGCAACAGAAGTCAAAAATGCGAAGCCCAAAGAAAAAGAGTACAGCCTTGTTGACGGCCAAGGTCTAAAACTACGAGTTTTACCAAGTGGCTCTAAACAATGGCAACTCAATTACTACAGACCAACAAATGGCAAACGAGCAAATCTCAACTTAGGACGCTATCCAGATGTTTCTCTTGTACAAGCACGAAAAAGTGCTCTAGAAGCAAGAGAGTTGATCGCACAAAGAATTGATCCTCAGGAACACAAAGAGCAAAAGTTACAGGAACACAAAGCGATTCATGAACATACATTTTTGAATGTGTCTAAAGAATGGTTTGAAATCAAAAAGCACGATATCACTCCTGACTATGCCGTTGATATTTGGCGTTCTCTTGATTTGCACATTTTCCCCTCCCTTGCTGATACACCGGTTAAACAAATTACTGCACCACAAGTCATAGACCTTCTTAAGCCAATAGAGGCCAAGGGTAGCCTAGAAACGGTTAAACGCTTAGTTCAAAGACTGAATGAGGTAATGAACTATTCTGCCAACTGTGGCCTTATCCAAGCCAACCCGTTGACCGGTATTCGTGCGGCTTTCAAAAAGCCCAAGAAAGAAAATATGGCAGCACTAGCACCTGATGAGCTACCAGAGCTCATGGGAGCTATCGCCAATGCCAGTATAATGCGTACTACTCGTTGTTTAATTGAGTGGCAACTTCACACCATGACACGTCCTGCTGAAGCCTCTGGCGCGCGTTGGGACGAAATTGACTGGGAAGAGAAAGTTTGGACGATTCCCGCTGAACGGATGAAAAAAAGAAGAGAACACCGCATCCCGCTCACAGAGCACATGCTGACAATATTAGAAGTAATCAAGCCGATAAGTGGCCATCGTGATTTTATATTTCCTTCAGATCGCGATCCGAAGAAACCATGTAACAGCCAAACGGCAAATATGGCTCTAAAACGTATGGGGTTTGCAGGCAGGCTCGTGAGCCATGGCCTACGTTCCTTAGCAAGTACCACACTTAATGAACAAGGTTTTGATCGCGATTTAATTGAAGCAGCGTTAGCACACGTGGACGATAACCAGGTGCGTAGTGCTTATAACCGAACGGATTACCTAGAACGTCGCCGTCCAATGATGAATTGGTGGAGTGAGCATATTGAGAAGGCATCTCAAGGAAGCCTTTCTGTTACAGGCGCAAAACAACTAAGGGTTGTAAGGAGCTAAAAGACCACATCATTCCACTTACTTATTATTGACTTATAAATAGATAATGCATATCATTGCTTATCGCAGTATCTTAGGATACTGAACTTAAGGTGGGCAAGCTCGCTTGCATCGACGCTTAAGGAGACAGTTAATGTCAAGTCTCACTTCGTGTGACTTGCCATTAAGAGATTCAACCAGAAGAAGGCTAACCAATACTTTGAGGCTAAGTGTAATCACTACGCTGACTTGGAGGGACAGGCTGAATTCTATAACTGTTTGTAATGTATCGATAGTGATGCTCATATCTAATGTGAGTCCTATTGTTAGTATTATGTTCAGAAGAATCTTAACTGTTACTAGTTTAAATACTTCTATGTATTTATAATTATACTGGAATAATGACTTAATATTCGGCCCCAGGAATGAACTTAACCCCTGGGTGGATGCGGTAGTCTGTGCTTAGGGTAACTTTATTGATTACTTAAGACGCATTCCCCTATGCATGCCATAGGGATGTAACACCGTCACTGGACTGGAGAGCATACGAAAGGCGACTGTATGATAACTGACTATAGTCGATACTTAGTATTGTCACATTTGATATGAGATTTCCGAAACCTCGCTCTCCAGTTTCGTCACTCCTATGAAAAAATCACATATACAACTAGCTTGGAAAGGTAGATTTTCTGAATGCAGTGGCAACCCAAGGGGCAAGCACAGATCCAACTATCTACACTTTGATGTAAAGCCTGAACTTACAACTGCTTGCAAGAAAATTTTTAAACCTTCCTATATTAAGAAGCATTCCTTTTGGCCTTTTATTTTCTACAAAGCTAAGGCTGAGAAGATTAAGTTACTCTCTGATCTTTTATCAAAACATGATCTAACCTTACCTCCTAGTCTGAGTAATAAAAATAACCTACCTAAAAATATAAAAGACATTATTAATTCAGACCCAGAAATATCTAAAGCTTTAATATCAACAAAAGGTAATCCGCATAAATATGCAACTTGGAAATTGAGGCCAATATGCTATGCCAGCCATTTTGATAGCTTGATATATTCTTACTACTCAGAGTTACTTAGCTATAACTACGAAAAGCTACTTGCTGCTAAAAAACTTGATGAAAATGTCCTTGCCTTTAGAAAGTCCCAATCTAGATCTAAAGCATGTAACATTGATCATAGTTATAAAGCATTTAAAGACATTAAAAATAGTGAAAAGTGTGTCGTTCTAGCATTTGACGTTAGTAGTTTTTTCGATATTCTCGATCATGAGATATTAAAAAACAAATGGCTACAAGTATTACAGCAATCATCAAATATCGACAGGCTTCCTGCTGATCACTTTAACGTTTATCAATCAATAACCTCATATTCATATGTCGACAGAGATGAAGTTTATGATTGCTTTAAGATATCTAAAAACAACCCTAAAAACGTCTCTCGAAACATAATAAAAGAGATGGCGTATAACTCCCTACCTGAAACGAAACGTCCTATAACAAAAAATAATCGTCGAATTAGACTCTGTTCAGCTGAGAGCTTTAGAACACTCGTCAAGACCAAAGAACTTATAATAAAGAAAAACCGTGAAAGCCAAGGGATCCCACAAGGATCACCGATGAGTGGGCTACTTTCAAATATTTACATGATTGATTTTGACATCAAACTAAAAAATTATGCTGAATCTTTAAACGGAAAATACTATCGTTACTGTGATGATTTACTTTGTATTTTACCAATTAACGAGCACATAGAAATCATACAAACGGCGTCAAACCTTGAAAATTTTGTATATGATTTAGCCTATGAATTCAAACTTGATGTTAATAAAAAGAAGACCGAAAAATATGCTTTCATGCCTGATAACATCCTTCAAGCAAAGTATCCCAACAAAACAGAAAAAAATAGGGAGAAGTTAACAACAAGAATCGCATGTGCAAGGATAGCAGGAACAGACCTTATCTATTCTCGGTTACAATATCTCGGTTTTAAGTTTGACGGGGAAAACGTAACCATTCGCTCTTCTTCTATATCTAGATACCAGAAAAAACTGAAACGAGGGATAAAGTATCATCTCCAACTAAAAAGAAAGTATGACCCAACAGGCTCACTTAAACGCCAAAAATTACGTGAACTATACAGCCATGTCGGAGAAAGTAATTTCCCTACTTATGCTTATCGTTCAGCAAAAGTAATGAAGTCTCCAGCGATTAGAAAGCAATTAAGCAGACACCAAAAAGAAATAAACTTTCAAATAAAGACTATTTCTAAAAGAATTAAAATAGATCCATAACACTACACTTTCTCCTAGCGCTCAGGTGAGCGCTAAGTATCACTTCAGCTAATTAATCAATAGTGCTTTTCTATGTAGCCATACGCCTTGGCGAACAGTTCTTTATCTTTCCCTAAACCAAACTGCGCAAGCGTTAGCAGTAATGCCTTCTGAATCTCTCTTGGCCCACTATTGGATGACTGCCACCCTTCAAAGCGCGTAGAGCGGACAATCATATCAATCTGTTCGACAACATCGCCGATTAGCTTAGGGGTGCTTTCGGGGCGAGTTTCTAAGAACAGTTTGGTTAGTGCTTGTTTATTATCTTCTTGGGTTACTGGTGAGTCGCCCGTTTCACGCTCCGCTTGCACCGTATCTTTGGCAGTATCAAGCAATCCTTTTAACCAGTCGATTGCTTTGATTACACCTGCTTCATAATCTTGGCGTAATTTCTCTAAGCGCTCACCGAGAGCGATGAACTTCGGATTGCCACTACCACGTAGGCGGCCCATTAGATCGATTTCTAACTGGCTTGCGCGCTTTTCTTGTTCTTTCTCAGTCAACGTGAAGATAGCGTGCTCATCCATAACCAACTCATCAATATCATCACGAATGCGATTAATATCAGTATGTTCATGAATCATCTTAATGGTTTCTGGGCCTAGCGCAGCCCATACAAGTGAGCCTGTTTGCCCTACAGGGCGGACAGATTCATAGATTTGTACCAGCCACTTATAATCAGCTCTGAAAGGCGTAAGAAAAGCGTCTGGGTTAATCGCAGACCATAACTTAGCTAACACTCCGAAAGAAGCTGCAAACTCATCACGCTTCTCGTTGGTCGGTAAGCAAGCTTGCGCTGCCATAATCCCTTCAAAGCCGTCGATGGTTCTGTCGACGTTAGGGAAGAAGCTTAAACACTTATCTAGCTGAGCTGGCAGTAGCTCTTTAAAGGCCTCGATACCTTCTACAACACCGTCGATTTCTTCAGGATCATATGCGAGTGCGGTACGTAGATTTTCAAACACGCCAAGATAGTCAATGATGAGGCCCATTTGCTTGCTAACATTGTCCGTCTCGTACAAACGGTTAGTACGGCACATTGCCTGCAACAAGGTATGGTCACGTAATGGCTTATCTAGGTACATGCAGTAACAGATAGGTGCATCAAAACCAGTTAACAGTTTTGCGGTCACAATCAGCAATTGAAGTGGTTGTTTAGGATCTTTGTAATCCTCAATCAAGCTCTTCTGCTTTTGGTCATTTCCATCAATCTCTTGCCAGCGTTCAAAGTCTGACTCGAGGATAGGAAGCTCAAGGTCTTGCTTCCATTTACGCCAGTCCTTGTTAACCTTACCTTTCTTACTTGCGTCTTCATCTTTGATCGGTGCTTGGTCGACGTTCATGACCACTTCTACCGCATCAAAACCTAGTTTTTTACCAAGTAAGTAATACATCTGCACACAAGCGTCTCGGTCATAGACCACAACCATGCCTTTCATCTGCTTTGGCTTTACATGGCTTACAAAGTGGTTGGCAATATCTTCACTTACCGCCGCCATGCGCTTTGGCGCCTTCAACATAATCGCTAAGCGGCCAGCACGTTTTGACAATGCCATTTTCTCGTCATCGTCTAGGTCGTTGTCTTTGACCATTTGTTCAAAGGCTTCATCAATTGCGGCACGATCCACACGAAGCTCGGCCAAACGAGGCTCAAACTTCACTGCATTTGTCGCTTTATCTCGTATGGATTGCTTATAGCTGTAGCGGTTCATATAACGCCCTTCATCCTCTTCGGCACCAAAGAGTTTGAAGGTATTACGGTCAATACCAGAAATCGGCGTACCTGTTAAGCCATAGAAGTGAGCATGAGGTAGCGCCCAGCGCATTTTGTCGCCAAGAGATCCCTCTTGAGTGCGGTGCGCTTCATCCACCAGCACAATAATGTTGTCACGACTGTTTAGGCCGTTTTCATTGCTCTCATCAATTTCGACGTCTTTAAATTTGAAGACGGTGGTGATTAAAATGCCACGACTATCCTGTTCTATATGCTCGCCAAGCTTTTTACAGCTTTGTACTTTGATGAGGTTTTTTACATCGGCCCCACCGAAGGTTTCATTAATTTGGCTATCGAGATCTCGGCGGTCAACCACAATCAGCACGGTTGGATTTTTCAACTTATTATCCGCACGAAGCATGCGAGCAGCATAAAGCATCAGCAGTGACTTACCTGAACCTTGGAAGTGCCAGATAAGCCCTTTTTTCGGATAGCCTTTTTTTACACGCTCAACAATTTGCTTTGCGGCTTCAAATTGAGGGTAACGCGGTAAGATTTTAATGCGTTTAGGTGGGGTGTCTTTGCCTGTTTTCACAGTAGAGAACAGCGCGAAAGACTCAAGCATTTGTAGCAAGGTTTCTGGGTTCAATAAGCCTTCACAACTATCAAGCACCGTGGCTAAGCTAGCTGGAATCTCATCTCGCTGATCGGTTTTATGCCAAGGTCCCCAGTCTTTCACTCGTGCATTAATTGCACCGTAAGCAAAGGTGCGACCTTCAGAAGCAAAGCACAGAAGATTTGGCACAAAGAAAGGCTCAACATTTTTCCAGTAGTGCTTTTGGCCGCCCATAAAATCAGCAGCACCATCTTGCCAAGTGACACTTGGACGAGTAGCGGATTTTACTTCCCCCACCACCAGCGGAATACCGTTTACATAGAGAACGATATCGAAAAACGCCTCTGTCGCGGCAATGAAGTGAACCTGTTGAGAAACAACAAAGTGGTTGTTTTCAGGGGTATCAAAGTCAATTAGCTTGATAGTGATATGGTCGCCGTTCTCACCAAACGGTAGGCTTTTCTCTGCCATTAACCATTCATGAAAATTTTCGTTGGCTTTGACTAAACCAGTATGCTTAGCTTCCAACATCAAGCCACGAAGTTTGTAGATAACCTCATCAGCATAATCAGGATTGTTACCAATATCAGGATTTAACGAACAAAGCGCGTCTTTAAGCCAAGTATCAACGAAGATATCGTGTGTTTGCTTGGGTAAGCTCTCACCATGGCAGTAATTCCACTTCACTCCGCTTAAGCCTTGTAAACGGTCAATAATTCCATTTTCAGTGACGGTTTGTTCGTTAAACATTTTAAGCTCCTTAGATGCTACTCTTTAGCGCATCTACCATCTTCTTTCTTTTCGCAGCATTTTCTTCATTCTTAGAAGCTAATTTGACAACTTCATTAACACTATTAGCAATTGTTTCTTGCATAGTAATAGAAGGTAAGTCAATGAGCATTTCTTTCAGGGCTTTTACGTTAAAATGTTGCTGAGCTAAACCTCCAGCCCCCTCCAATATCTGGCCTTTTCCTAAAGGACTGTTTATATACGCACTTAGATATTCAGGATTTACCAAAGTTGTATTTGGTCTGATAATAAGAATGTCAACACAGTTAGCAACTTCTAAGCTTTCAGGAATAACACTTGCTGTACCTGGGTAACCTGTCCTAACAACAACCACATCACCAGGATGAACTTGTGACTTCTTGTTAGCTTCATGTCCTTCTTGAGTTATGTAAACTAGATTATCTAATGAGATGCGCCCACGCTTGACGTTCTGAGACCTCAATGCTGGAATACCATTTTCACAGTAAAGATCAGCCGGCTTATTTACGATTCCAACAGTTATTTGCTCGCAAATATCAGAAAGCTTAGTTTTTTTAATCTGTTCAGCGGGCAAAGTTCGAACTGCATCTAACAGAATTAAATCTTCTAACCTTTCTGCGTTGTTAGCAACATAAGTTGAACAATCATTAGACTCTTCAATTTTATGAAAAATTGCCAATAATGAACTTTGGTCATCTAAATTTGGTAACTGAAATTCTAAGTCAATTAACGATTTAAACTTTGTTCGAGGAGAAAGCGAGCCTGCTGATGTTAGTGAAGCTTTAGACCACATTTTTTCACTTTGAACAAGGTGAGGCAGTAACCCTTCTACTAACTTATCGCCACTTGCTTCCATAACAATAATGTCACTGGAACAAATCCCATCAAACTCTGCAATAGCAGCTTTCTTTAAATAAGGCCGACGTTTACCAAAAAGAATATGCCCCTTTTTAAACACTCGGGTAAAGCTAGGTGAATCATCAGCAATCATCCCCCAACGTTTTATTTTTAACGAACCAGAATCTAAGTGTTCAAGGCCAATGTAACGCTCGTAACCATCACCAATCGGGTCTTTAGTCGTTAACTTTACCTCTTTACAGATATCGCCGAATTTTACAGTTTGCTTATCAGTCATCGTTCTTTACCTCGTAACCTAACTTCGCGAGGCTATTAAATAGTTTGTTAGTTTGCTTCTTAAGTTGTACTCGGCTCATTTTCCATGACTCAATAGCATGTTCGATATCATGTACTTCCTCACTAACCTTAGCTTTCACGTAAAGTGGAATAGATAAGTTGTATTGGTTTTCACTAATAGTATCCAAATCAACCAACGCGGTAATGTCACTTTGATTGTCTGGTTTGAAATAAGCTTCACAAAGCACATCTAAATCATCATCAGATAAGCGGCTGTGGGCACGCTCGCGGGTTACATGTTCTACACCATTGATAAAGAGAATCTTGTTTTTGCGCTCAGCAGGCTTATTGCAATTAAGCACGACCACACACGATTCCATTGGCGAGTTGTAGAACAGATTTGGTCCAAGCCCTATCACCGCTTCAATGATGTCAGACTCAATCACCTGCTTGCGGATCGCTTGCTCAGAATCGCGGAACAGCACCCCATGAGGCCAAAGCATGGCTGCACGGCCCGTATCGGGTTTTAAGCTTTTGATGATATGGGTATAGAAGCCATAATCCGCACAACCTTGTGGTGGCACACCGTACATATTGCGCCCATACGGGTCAGCCGCAAACTTTTCACGGTTCCACTTTTTGATGGAGTACGGCGGGTTAGCGAAAATAACATCAAACTGTTTGAGTTGGTCGTTCTCGATAAACTTAGGATCGCCTAAGGTATCACCACGCATAACATCAAACTCTTCAATGTCATGCAGGAACATGTTCATACGTGCGATTGCGGACGTTAGCAAGTTTACTTCTTGGCCGTACAAGTGAACGCCACGCCACTCTTCACCTTGCGAGCGTAAATCCATCACAGCATTAAGCAGCATACCGCCCGTACCACAGGTTGGGTCATACGCACTCTCACCCGGCTTAAGCTTCATGATACGAGTCATCAAATGCACAACGGTACGGTTGGTATAGAACTCGGCTGCAGTATGGCCTGAGTCATCGGCAAACTTTTTGATCAAGTACTCGTAGGCCTCACCTAAGTCATCTTGAGCAACAGACTTAATACCTAACGGGATTTTACTGAAATGCTGAATAAGGTCTGATAGCAAGTGATCTGGCAAACGCTCTTTGTTGGTCCACTGCGCATCACCAAATACACCGTGCAAACGCTCGTTCTTTGCTTCGATCAAACGCAAAGCATTTTGAATCGCTTCACCAATGTCTTTGCTAGTGTTGCGAACTTTCTCCCAGCTTGCTTCTTCTGGAATATCGAAACGGTGGTACATCGGCATAGCCGCATATTCAGCATCACCTTCGTGCAGCTCTAGCGCTTCGTTATACTCTTCTAGATATACATCCGATAGACGCTTAAAGAACAGCAGTGGGAATACGTACTGCTTGTAATCAGACGCATCAATTTGGCCACGCAGGAACTCGGCAGCACCCCACAGTAGCTCTTCTAGTTTGTTTTTATTCATAGCTCAAAGCCCTCTTTGAGTAATAAGGCTTCTAACTCTTGTTCAGCGGCCTCTAAGGCTGCTAATTTTTGCTGGAAATCTTTCAATGCTTCTTCAACGGTAATGGTTTCTTCTTCGAGCGGCTTTTGTACATAACGAGCGATGTTCAAGTTGAAATCGTTCTCTTCAATCTCGCTATGTGGCACCCAACGTGCGACACCTTCAATGTCGTCTGCTTTAGGGCCTTTGGTACGCATCTTCTGATAGATGTCGTAAATCTCATCAGCTTGAGGCTCTGACAAGGTGTTTTGCGCTCTGCCTTTAGTAAAGATCTCTTCCGCATTAACAATCAGAACATGGTCTTTATGCTCTTCTGGTCTTGCTTTGCGCAACACAAGAATACAAGCAGGGATGCCTGTACCGTAGAACAGGTTTGATGCCACACCGATTACCGCCACGATGCGATTCTCTTTTAATAGCTTGGTTCTAATTTTACCTTCTGCACCACCACGGAAAAGCACACCATGTGGCAGCACTACCGCCATTCGCCCTTCATCGTTCAATGAAGCAAACATATGCTGAACCCAAGCAAAATCTCCGTTCGTTTTTGGTGCTAAGCCAAAGCTTGCACGGCCATAAGGATCACTTGTCCAATAATCATGTCCCCACTCTTTTAAGCTGAATGGTGGGTTAGCGATTACGCAGTCAAAGTTTTCTAGTTGGTCATTTTTCAAAAACTTAGGATCACGAAGTGTATCACCACGAACGATTTCAAAATCTTCTTGTCCGTGTAGGAACAAGTTCATTCGAGCAATCGCTTCGGTGGTCAGGTTCTTCTCTTGACCTTTGATTTTAAGTAGACGTGGGTCACCACCGTTCTCTTTAACATGGTGGATGGTTTCAAGCAGCATACCGCCTGTACCACAAGCTGGGTCATAAACACTTTCATTAGCTTGTGGGTCTAGAATATTCACCATAAGACGAACAATAGTACGCGGTGTGTAGAACTCACCTGCTTTCTTGTTTGCTTTATCAGCAAAGCGCTTGATGAGGTATTCGTAAGCACGACCCATATCATCATTACGCACACTCGATACGCCAAGGTTAACCTTGTTGAAATGGTTGAGTAGTGTCGATAACAGTTCGTCTGATAGACGTTCTTTGTTGGTCCAGCTCGCATCACCAAAAATGCCATGCAGCTGTGGGTTTTCTAGCTCAATGCCACGGAATGAATCTTTTAGAGCTTGGCCGATGTCTTTGGTTTCTGCAAACACATCTTTCCAGTGGCAACCTGCTGGAATTTGAATGCGGTGAAACATATCGCCTTTTGCAAGCTCTTCATCACCCACTTGCTCCATTGCATCTTCAAACTCTTCATCGTAAACATCACAGATACGCTTAAAGAACAAGATTGGGAAGATGTAGGTTTTATAGTCTGAAGCGTCAATTGGTCCCGTTATGATGTGGGCCGCATGCCAAAGGTGCGCTTCTAAGTCTTTGAGATTAATTAATGTCATTGCTTGCTCTTATTCTCTTCTATCCACGCTTCAAGGTCTTCACGTTTGAAACGCCAAGAACCGCCGACTTTGAAACCAGGAAGCTTTCCTTCGATTGCTAATCTATATGCTGTTTTTTCGGCCAACTTTAGGTAAGCAGCCACCTCTTTCAAGGTTAAAATTTGGTCTACCATTCAGAGTGTTATCTCATGTTGGTTTTATTCATCAGAATTAATGGTGAGAGAATATGGGAAAATTGGGGAATCGGCAATGTGAGATAACTCAATACAAGACTGAGTGCATAGAAAAACTACGAATCTCCACCAGTGAAAGCTGGTGGAGATTCGTTTCATAGTTATCAATGCAGTGATAGCTTCCAAACTATATTGATAATTCAGCAACTCGTAAGTGTAGAACTATTACTAACCTAAACAGGCAATGGGTCTTTGTGTTTCGTTGTACTATCGCTCTGCGAATAGTCTTTCAGACTAAAATGATTCAACTTACTGTATGTTTTATCAAAATAGCGCTTGTCGGACCAAACCTGAATATCGCCGATGACATACAAGTGTTTTTTGGCTCGGGTAACCGCTACGTTCAACAAATTTGGTTTTGAAGAGGCCCAAGTCGCCCCGCCACTGTTTCTTGTGTCACAACCAAGTACCAAAATGACGGTATCGTTCTCCTTGCCTTGGAAGGTATGAACAGTCCCCACGTTGTGTTTCAAAAAGTTATTAAAGTCCTTCCCTTTCCAATTCGAGTTACTCAACAGCTCAGACTTGCTACGCCTTAGATCTTCTTTTAACTCTTTTTTTACCGCTTTAAACGGTGTTAACAGGTAGATGCTGTTTAAGTCACCATTGTGCGCTGCTAATTCGAGTAAAAGAGCCTTAACATCTTCACCCAACTCACGTTTGTACTGTTTGAGTACACAGTCTCCTTGTGAATCATTCCATCGATTGTATCCTAAGGCCTTATGAGTTCTTGGCTCAACATCTTTATTGTTGTCAGAGCCATGTATCATTCGATTGTTATAAGCTATTTCATTCGAAATGCTAAACATTGGTTCTATACATCGGCGATGTACCCATAACGGTATACCTACCCATTGATTTTCACCATCCATATCTATCATACAGCCATATGGATTAACGCGATCGGCTAACGTCTGAACTGACCACTTACAAGGGTCCCACTTCTCGGATTCCTCTTGCAATTTAGATTGCATTAGGTAGTCAATAAGCTCTGGTGGGGAAGTAAACACTGGTTCGATTTGCAGAGGATCTCCAACAACCACAGCCCGCTTAGCACGAAGCAACCCACCAACCGCTGCTTGGGGTATTGCTTGCCCGGCCTCATCAATCATGAGCCAACCTAGAGATTCTGGGGGCAGCTTAGAAAACATATTTCCCAATGAAGCAAAAGTCGTCGAAACCACGGGGACAAACATAAACAGTATCTGCCAAATCGCCAGTGCATTTTCGCTACTCTTGCCTAACACAACATCATTGATTTTTCTTATCTTTGATAGAAAGGCACTCTGCTTACTGACCTCTATCAACCAAGCCTCGTGAAGCTCTAACGCTGCCGCGTAAATGTCAGACCGTAATTCATTGATAGTTGCGTGCTGCCAGCAAGCATGCCTCTGCCTGTCATGATCCTCGATATCATCAGTAATTTCAGGTAAATGATACTCTTTAAACTCCGTTCTATAGGCACCTAACTCATCTAGAAGCGTCCTCTTCTCTAGATCTTTAGAGGCGATATCAGCCCGCTGCTGCGAAATTTTCTTTGCACACCCTTTTATCTCGATTTTTTTGGCTTCAACATCACCAACAATTAACCGGATAGCTTTTTTGACACTTTTGAACTCACTAAGCTTTTGGGATAGTGAGGCCTTATATTGTTTATTTTTCTTAGTGTTAAAGAACCGACTGAACCAACCAGGTGAGTTAACCTTCAGTAACTCAAGGGAAATTGAAACTTCCTCTTCCCTTTTCACTTCAGCATTTCTCGTTGAGTTAAGGGCATCTAGCTCTACAGAGAGTGAATGAGCATAGTTTTCAAGCTCATTTAGCGCTAGGTTCATTCTATGTAAATAAACATCAAATTGATGTTCATCGAAAGCATTTTGCAGGCTATCAAAATAGTCTAATTTGTCATTCAATTCATGAAAACGAGATAGCTTCTCGTTAAAAGCTTTTTTGACCGTGTTAAAAGAAGGTCCTGTATAAGTTGAACGGTACTGCCAAAAATTCAAGAAGTCTAAAGACGGTTCTCTAACCGCTGGCTCCTTGTGTTTTTCATAGTGGTACTTAAAGAAAAAGCGATCGAGAAATCGTTGCCTCTTTTTATAAGCCCCCATGGCAGCAGAGATATTTCCCCAGCTCTGCATTTTGTCGTTCAAGGGTTGTAAACGACCTTTTTTTTCATCAGCACTAATTTGATTGGCAACAGAACGAAAGAAACTGGTATTAGCGTATCTGTCAGCTATCGACTTGGCTTGAGGAAGCTCTTTTGAGATATTTTCAACGGCAGCATTGTTTGATGACGCCACGACCATTTCAAAATCAGTAAGTTCTTGAACAAGAAATCCTTCTGGATTTAAACCATCGCTAGCTTTCGAAAAAGAAGCCAAAACTTTTGCTCTTTCAACGATGTTCTGCGCAATTATGTCCCGTAATAAGGTCGTTTTACCTGTGCCAGGAGGACCATTAACTGAGATTACACCACCTGTTTTTAGCTCCTTGAATACGGTATTGATAGCGAACTGCTGCATTAAGGACATGTTATGCGCGGGTTCTGTCAGCCACCGTCCTTCTGGTGTTTCTTTAGGGTTCAAGTGCTTATGGATCAACGGTATCGAATCGTTTGTATACAGGTCGATATGCTTATGACTGGATTGTCCAAGATAGGTTTGAAGAGGCTTGCTGGCTCTGCCAGTAGAAATCGCACTAATGGCACGCTCTATATCTCGAATGTAAAAGCTGTTTAGAATAGGTAACTGAGATTCGTTATCGCTAGGGTCATCTTCATTATCGTCTTCAGCTTCTTCTGACTTGCTTTTGTCCTCCAAAAGGTTATCTGACTTTGCTTCATACTCAAAAAAAGCCATCTGAAACGGATAAACCGTTGAGTGTTCTGAAAGCAACAGCTCCTGATTGGAAATACCAGCCCATTGGTAAAGCCCCTCAACCAAGCTCATTAGGCTTCTCACACAAAGAGTATACCTTCCCTCTGAGCTAGGGTGGTTAGGCAAAGTTGCTTCCCAGCGATCTATAAACTCGTTCAGAGCGTCACAACGACTATCAAATCGCTCCTGAGATATACTCCCTGCCCTTCCCCCTAGTAACTCTGCTAAAGCCCACGGTAGCGTGCTTACCGAAAAGGTATCCAACCGAGGGCTACCAAACTCATCCAACATCAATTTAGCAAAGCAAGATGCTCCCTCATTATCTCTTCTTTGCTCTATTTCTTCAGAGACACAATCCTCCTGGCTGTGGGTAGAAAAGTACTCCGCAACTTTTTTATCTATCGCCGATTTATCGAATAATCCCAGATATAGGGTATAAGTACACTTTTTGCCCGGAGTAAGACCGAGCGAATCACGAGCCGCGGGATCTAGCCACGGAAGTAGATGGTTACCACATGACTTCAACTCATGGCACGAAACATTTACTGGTGCAATTTTACTGTCGTCTTTATCTGGTACTGAGTAGGCTTGAAAAAACTCCACTAAATGCCAGGATTTCAATATATTTATCGAGTCTTCTTTTCTACTATCCACGAATTAACGCCTATCAATACCATCAAATATCATTAAGTTACGATAATATACAGCCTGATTGCATAAGGCGATGAAGAATGACAAAAGACTGATAGAGTGTGACGGATCCCTTAAAAACAAAGCGACATTGAATTACCTTAAAGCTAGACACTCCTCCATCCATTCATCCACTTCACTTTCCACCCAAGCCACCGCCCTATCACCCAAACTCACAGATTGCGGAAACTCTCCGTCATTCATTTTGCGGTAAATCGCTGAACGGCTTAATGCTGTCTTTTCCATTACTT
Source organism: Vibrio sp. A11 (assembly GCF_013048705.1). Classification (NCBI taxonomy): domain Bacteria; kingdom Pseudomonadati; phylum Pseudomonadota; class Gammaproteobacteria; order Vibrionales; family Vibrionaceae; genus Vibrio; species Vibrio sp. A11. Next base: position 353,565 of record NZ_VHSI01000002.1, read on the forward strand.
CTTTTAGCTTTAGAAATCTCATGGGACGTTCTCCTATGTCTGTGGTCCTCATGGGATAAAGCGATGGCGTAAAAAAAGATGGTGATGTATTAAGCCTTGGTGCGACAAGGCTTAATCAAAAAAATTTCGGGCATATGTCATCTCAGTGAACCCCAAAGTGATGTACCAAGGAGACTGAAATGACCACATCGAAAAAATACCAACAGCAGCAGCGTTACCAAGAAAATGAAGTGCTAGAGCACGCCGCTCAAATTCTGGCGAATCGTTATTTACGAACCGATGCCTTTTGTCACCCTGATGCCACCAAAGAGTTTCTACGCTTTAAATTAGGCGGCTTAGAGCGGGAAGTGTTTGCGGTGATGCTGCTGGATAATCAACATCGTTTAATTGAGTTTAATGAGTTATTTCAAGGTACGGTGGATGCGGCCAGTGTCTACCCTCGTGAAGTGGTCAAAGCCGCCTTAGCCTGTAATGCCGCCGCCGTGATATTCGCTCATAATCATCCATCCGGTCAGCCTGAGCCTTCAGAGGCTGACAAGCGCATTACACAACGTTTAAAAGACGCCTTAGCGTTAGTCGACATTCGGGTATTGGATCATATTGTGGTCGGTGAAGGTTGTGTCTCTTTTGCTGAAAGGGGGCTGTTATGACCGTCCAACAGACCATCACTACGAGTGTCGAAACGACATTAACCGCGCCACTGACTCAAGTGCTACGCCGCTTTACTATCCCCGAGCATGCCAAGCGGATCGTAATGAACTGTCGCCAAACCCGCTATTACCGAACCCGACAAGGATTACCCCCCATAGAGCTACAACTTGTCCGTCATAGCGCGACGGATGCATGGCACATTGTCATGATGGCGAGCTTTTCCTACCCCCATCAGCAGAGCACTTCACTAGAGCTCGATCTCTATTTTCATTTGCCCAATGGCTGGTGCTACCAAGCCGACGTTGGCTCAGCCAGTCTGGCTCATGATGAAGTACAAACCTTATTGTCTGTCTGGACGACAAGCTTCGCTAGGCATCTTGCTCGACGGGCTTTTGATGAGATCACGGTAAGTGTCATCACCACTCAATAACGCCACGGATCACTTCGTGGCTTCACCAAATATCACAAGGAGGACTTATGTCTCAACTCACTTTTGCAACGTCTACATTGCCCATCTCTCACAAGCTGCATGACTTGTTGAACGAGCAATTCCGTGCCTCATCGCTGAGTTCACCCGCTTTAGAAGCGCAACGCTTACTGGTGTTTCACTTTCGAGATAAAGCCTACAGCGCCGAGAATGGTGGCTTTCATCCGGTGGAAATCGCACTCAGTAAAATGGCGGATGCATGGCATATCGATTATCTAACCGAGTTTGCTTACTTTGGTCATCCCTACCCTGAGCTTGAACGTTGCTTAGATTTTGACTTTCAACGTGGAGAGTTCTTCGCGGCTTATCAAGGATGGCACCCCATCAAGGGCAGTCATGAAGCACAATCACTCTATCAACTGTGGGAACATAACTTTCTCGCTTACGTAGAGATGGGGGTATTTGATGATATCACTTTACGTTGAGAGCTCGACAGCTACAGAGCGATAAACCCTTATAAATAAAGGACTTATCGCACTTTCATCTTAACGTTAGTGGTGTATTGGCTTGGCTAACGCATAAGCTTCATCGATTTGCGGGCAGCATCGCTCTGCTCGACGCACCTTGATGTATTTGGCTGAGCGCAGTTTATCGACCATCTGCCAATAGTCACGATAGGCGACGGGCTTATTGTCGGCTTTACGCCAACCTTTGCGTTTCCAATTGTCCAACCACTCATTAAAGCCACGCACACAAAAATCACTGCGCATGACTATCTCATCATTATCCAAGGCGTACTCTAACCCCTCTATCAATGCGATCATTTCCAGCTCGGTATTGTTGACCGGTTTATCGAGGTCAATAACGTAATCTCGAACTTTTAGACCGTCCTCATCATAGATAACCAATGCCAATGCGCTCTGCTCTTGTGTACTCGATATGCCGATGTAAATGGTGTGGGTTTGTTGTGTGCTCATCTGTTTTTTCCTTATCAAAATATCAGCCAATCTGCTGGGTTCATTAGATAAGGCAAAGACGTAAAAAAATATTGTCATCATTGTATTTTAAGGAGGCTCTATGTCGTCACCGCCCCCCACATCGCACAGCGCATTAGCGCGATTTTTGCTGACGGTGGCCTTGATTGGCAGTCGGCAATTACAACGTCAATGCCAACGCATCCAGCGTGATATTGACGTATTGAGTGATGAAGCCCTACTCGATTGGGTTCAACGCTCCCCTACATGGAGCCTACGCCGTTGGCTCACGGTGGCGGAGCTGATTAAGCGAGGCCATCGATGGCGAGATATTCATCCACGCCAATGAACGGGCATCTGACGTCGCACCTCTGACTAAGATGCCCGTCATTGATTGTGTCTGTTTTCTGCCATGGAGTGAGGCAATGGCCCCGAATAAGACCACCAGCATCGACCAACTGCTGATTGTCCTTGAGTTATATCATCGCATTCCGTTTGGTCGTAAAGTCACCGCTGGACAGCTCCATCAACAGTTAGCGGAAGTGGGGATCTATCGAGACATTCGCACCGTTCAACGTAACTTAGAGTTGGTAGTGAAATTTCTTGATGTCGAGAAAGACACACGAGATAAACCGTATGGTTATAGCAAGCGATTAGGCACTCGCCTTACCTTAGGACCACGAGAAGCCATCTTACTGGAAACGGCACTATCGGGTTTGAAAGCCGCATTTCCAACCGCTTATCATCCGGTGATTGAAGGTGCGTTTGCTCCTTTCTCTCGTCGCAATTCTCCAACCGCTAAAGTGGACATTCGTCCCTGTCGTCCGTTGATTGAGGAAAGCAAAATGGCTCTGTTTGAGCGACTCTGCTTTGCTCTGCATTATCAGCGAGAAATCAAATTGCAGCTCTCACCGCACACTTTGCCGTATTGTTGGCCTCTCGGATTGAGGTGTGAACAGGAGCAATTTTATTTGATTTATGAGTACCAGCATACCCGCTATGCCATCCCCCTAAACGATATTGAGGAGGTCTCTGTCAGTACCTTTGAATTTACTTATCCAAGCCACGCAATGAGCGATATTCACCTCGACAGCTTGGCTCCTTTTCCCTCTTTACCCGCCCTATCGTATTCATCCGGCATCTGATGTCGCTGCCTTGAATACCATAGCGCTGTTTCCACTCCTTACTTTGGGTGATAAATGCCCCAAGTCAGGCCAGAGCTTTGGCATACCAATCACGAGTCACGTCATGGGTCCACTTGTTAACTCCAACCCATGGCGGAGTAGGCAGACTCATGCTCGTTATTAGGAATGCACAAGCCGCTGATCCAGCGCTATCAGTGTCAGGGGGAGAGCTTAGCTCTCTCCCTGTTTTGGTTGTCATCCCTAAACCACCGCCTTGGGCGGTGGTGATTGAACCTTGGGGCTATTGCCCGAAGAAGTGCCCATGTTAGAAGTAAACCTCTTATTCACCATAAGTAAGAGGAAACAAAAACATGGGCGATTACAGAAGTTCATCACATGTCCAATTTTTGGGCAAGAGGTTACTTTGTTGATACGGTTGGCGTAAATGAAGAAATCATCAGACGGTGCGTCAGACACCAAGACAAGAAAGATCAAGAATATGAGGAGCAGTTAGAGTTGAAGATGAACTAACAGCGCGAGTATGCCCCCTTTCAGGGGGCTGTAAACCAAAGCCGCCTTCTAAGAAGGCGGATTTTTACTTTACGACCATCATTATTTAGGAGATAATCATGAACCTTCACCGTACCCTATTGATCCTCGCCACCACCGTGAGTGCATCCTCTTTGGCTCATCCTGTTGTAGAAACACTATCCACCCAGTTAATCACACAGCAGTTGCCGACAGAGCACATTGAGCAACAACTCGATGAGTGGTATCAAATCGAATTAAAACAACTGGACCGCCACGCTCAGCGCCTTTCTGATCGCATCCCGATTGATGAACGCCGAAAAATGGCTCGAACCTCTCTCGAACAGGAATACCAATCACTTAAGTTAAAACTAATACCATAACGACAAAAGGCCGGAGTACATCACTCCGGCTTTTTTTAAATAATTAGCGTCTTAATTTACCTGCCCAGTTGAATCTATATCAATGCTGACGGTCAGTCGATACCGTGATGATGAGGGGAGCATAGTTCGATGAACGTTGAGAAGTGGACCCCGATGGTTGGACACATAAGCAGTGTGGTGACTCTCTAGATACTCTAGTGGACGTGGCTCATATGGCTATGTGTGAAGAACTATCCATAGTGCCTGCTAACTAATCATAACGAATAGATAGGGGAGCGCCCCCCTCTTATTTAAGTTCGAGAACACCCAAAACTTCGATACCTATCCTCAGAACACTTGGTCTCGACTTTAGCTAAGTAGCTGACCCGTTTAAATAGTTGATTTATTTGTTGGTCAAATTTATCTGAATTAAATTCTAACCAATAGGTTGGGTTCTTGGGGAAGTGGACCAAAGTATCACCTTCATCGGTATTAATACCCAATGTTCGACACCAAGCTTTTTTTATCATGTCTGATAAGTTACCTTTTTGTTCAAACCGTCCAAGGGAGTGGTATACGTCTTTGTTCAACAACAAAACGAGATGATAATGGTGACGACTCAATAATTTCCCTTTTTCCTTACACCAAACATATCGTACCTTGCAACTACGAACCGTCTGACCTCGTCTTTTTTTCCGGCTGAGATCTGCTTGAATCTGAGCGTCCAACGAAGCAATAAAGTTCTTTATGACATTTGAGCCATCTGGTTGTAGATTCGATAAATGTAAGTCGACTCTAATCGCTGTCGTTCGAGGGTATTGTTTAACGGCTTTATCAATCGTGTCGTACAATCTATCGAGATAGTTAAGAACTAAATCACCTTTATGTGTCAGGATTGGTAATCCGTTAAATGTTTCACTTCTCGTTGTTTTGAGTTTATTAGTTCTGAAGCTCATCGCTATACCTTTTAGTTAGTGTGTCTGGTATAGGATGGTTAGGTGTAGTTAATTTTTAAGGTGGTAACGTCTGCCTAATGTGTGATGATGTGTTGTGGTCTAGCAATGAATAGCAAAGTAATAATTAATAATATTACCATACCGCAGTGGCCACATGGTCAATAGGTCCTCAAGTAGGCAGTCAATTCTAGTTTTGACCCGAAACTTATCAGCAAATCACAGATTCTCTATCTACTTTCGTTGATAAACCCTAGATTCAAGGTATTGAAACTACTCTGAAATAAAGTACCAGCCATTGGTGGTCATGTATTGTTTTTCGCCCAAATCGAACAGGTGGTATGTTCCTTGAGCACCAAGTTCTCCTTGTCTGCATCATAAAGACGCTTTTCAGCAAAATTCACATTAGGGTAAGGGATTAGACTGTCGATTTTCAGCTCATAGGTGACATTTTCAACAATATATGACGCAGAAATGTTACAGGAAGGATACTTAGCCAATGCCTCTGTATAATGCTGAAAATCATGAATCAAGAGACTTATCATTTTCAGATCAGCCTCTACACCACAGTGCCCTCTAATCGCTTTTGCTAATGACATTGCAAGTCCTAAAGAAAGAGAAATCAAACAACTCTTCCAAAAACAATATTCGTCTTTTAACAAATCAAGGTCGTTTTGCTCATGAAGATATTTCTGAGTAAATATCGAGTCTTTCTGAAAAAATTGCTGAAGCTCAGAGTCTGACACAAGTAACTCTTCCAGTTTTTCATACGTTACCATAGTTAGGGATTGAAAATGGTTTACTAGTATAAAAGCAGTCAAGAGCTCTAACTTAGCCAAGACACCCAAAGTGAGTTCATTCTCCTTTAAAAAGGGGGCTAGTTTTAATCGTGACAAGTTGAAGCCATCAACAAAATAGGTCGCCTTTATACGTTCTGAATTCGATCTGTTGAGCCACCTGTGTATGTTTCTTTTTTTGCCAATCAAAAAAGATAGTTTGAAAGAAAGCTCAAAATCAAATTCATACTTCAAAGAACACCCGTTGAACTCACTATAGGTCAGGTAACATTTGGGAGTATCATAAATAAAGTCGCTGACGTTTTTTAATTTTTCATCAACAAATAGGGCATTCCTTGTGTTTTTCCTCGCCGACAGAAAGTCTAAATCTATCTGATAACGCTTTCCAAACTTGCCGAAGTAGATCGGACATACTCCACCACCAGCCTCACATCTGATAAATCCAATGCTGCGTAGTGTTGCTAGTTGAGATTTCAGACGGCTTTGATTAATCCCCCCCATTAAGCGTCGTATTTTCACTTCACTCAATAGCTCTTCATTTCCAGTTGCGGATGACTGAATAAAGCCCAATTTATTTGCATGAAGGATAAATATCCCGATCAAAAGAAGGTTTGAGGGCCTAAGTTTTAGCTCTTTTTCCTTTAAGGCAGTCTTAACTTCTGGTGAAAATACCTCCGTAAACGCCTCATGGACGGATAGAAAGCCCCTCTCCGTCCATGAGTCGATATAGACAGAATCAAAAGTGAACTCGTGCTTCCCATGCCTTACCTTTATAACCTCACCTACACGGTGAGATTGAAGATATTCAAGCAGTTCAGAAACGACTTTATGGGATACTCCAAAACTTTCACGGAGACGTGAAACGGATACGTCGATCCTATTTTCCCAGCTATTCATTCGCTCGAATATTATCGCCAAAAATAAGTATCTCCCTTCAGGAGAAAGTGGACCAATCTCAGATAAAAACTCAACAACACGCACTAGATACAACCATATATACCCTATTTATAAATCAATAATAAGAAAACAACACAAGATTTAAAACCACATTAATCACAAAATTAAAACATATTTAAATTATTGTTTTAAAGTTTATTTTTTACGTATACTATCAGTAGAGCATAAACGAATGGGATAGATGTTCATGACTGAAAAATCACTCAAAAGCAGAATGCGTTGGTTCAATGCAGATGACCGAGAGATGGTAACCTGGTTAAGAAGTTATGCTAAAAGGCATGCATGGATAGAAGATTTAGCTAACAAGGGGACACATGATAGGTCCCGACTCGACACTAGATTTGCTCAGGACTTCATCAACAATTGGACTAATAAAGAGTCGATAAGCAACGATGATAAATATCGGGTAAATTTGTTAAGAAGTGCTTGGCGTAGCCATTCAAACCGATCCCAAACGTCAACATTTTCGTTGTCTAAAAATGCGAAAAAATCTCTCGACTACCTATCGAAACGACTGAATGTATCTAAAACATACGTAGTGAATGAAACGCTTGTGGCAGCAGTTAAACTAATCAAGAACAACAAAAACAAGAAATTCGAAGCCAGTCTTTTACTTCCGAAATTGGAACGAGAAGAGCACGTACTTGATTCACTTCTAGAAGAGCTATTGGATATTGATGAACTAAAAAAGGAAATTGCAGACTTGAAATCGGAAAATGCAATCTTAAAAAAAGAAATTACCGGCTTAAAAGCGGAGAATAAAGCCTCGCAGAAACCACCAACACACAATCAAAAGTTTGAAATTTCTCATCAGATACGAAAAAAACATTCTCATCAGATACGAAAAAAATAACAGTCTACTATCAGTTCTCAACAGCAAGAATAATGGGGTTAAACTTGGCGATCTAACAAAACTTCGGCAGGGCACTTTTACTATTCAATAAAGCTGTTCATGCTAGAACGAGAAAAACCTCTCATAGTAAGCACTTGATATGGTACCTTCAGCTAAATGATAAAAATCACTGAGATTACGCGAAGCAATCATTTTTAGGAACCATCTTAGTAACCAAATTAAAAGTCAAATCGATTAAATTAAATTAAAAACAATAACTTAAAAATCAAGATCAACTTACGCCAGCCCACCAATTCATAGTTTAAAGACGTCTCAGGACGTCTTTTTTCTTGCCTGCAACAACGTAAAATCAACAACTTAGCATCCACCAGCGTCCAATGCGATTTCATAACAGCTTTAATTTTTAGGTACACTACAAGGTACACTGATTTTATCGTGTTAATTTGGTGTACCCATCATGGTAAAAAACACAGTAAAGCTGACAGATAAAGAGATCAAAGCCTCCAAACCTAGAGAAAAAGAATATAATCTTTTCGATGGTGATGGCTTGCGACTTAGAATCAAACCTAACGGGTCAAAGCAGTGGATCTTCAACTACTATCGTCCCACAAACGGTAAACGAGCTAACTTAAGCTTTGGGATGTACCCAGAGATATCCCTTTTACAAGCAAGAAAAAGCTTATTTTCTGCCAAAGAGCTGATCGCACAAGGCATCGATCCTCAAGATGCTCGAAAACGCCAGCAGCAAGCCCATAAAGAAATCCATGAACATACCTTTGCCAATGTTGCGAAAGACTGGTTTGCCATCAAACAGCACGATGTCACTCTCGATTACGCGATCGATATCTGGCGTTCATTGGAGCTGCATATCTTCCCAAGCATCGCCAATAAACCGAAACGAGCGATCGCAATCACCGAAATACGTAATAACTGAACAAACAATTAACGCCCTACTCCCTATCGCAGCTTTCATAACTAAAACCATCCATTTTGCTCATCAACAATGTGACTTGCAATTTATGAGTAACAATTTACTCATAACAAAGCCAGCCAAACATTAGTGAGTAATTATTTACTCAAAACTTGAAAAGAAAGGGCTTTAAGAGTAATGTTTTACTCATTACTAAGTAGAGGTATTGTCGATGGAAGAAATCACTGTACAGGCTTTTATCAAAGATGAATGGATAGATATTGGTATCATCTCATTCCCTAAAAGTAGCCAACATAATTTCCGAGTGACTGAACTCAACTACCTCAGCGACTATGCGCTAGAACATCACGATAAAGATGACTTTCACGCTGTTTCACTAAACCACCCTGTCTCATTCTTTTTTGATGACATGGGTAAACCTGGATGGTTAAAGTTTCTAGACGATATTATGCCTAGTGGCGCTAGTAGACGATACTGGGTCAAACACCTAGATATTGAAGACCTTAGTTCTGATGAACAAGACTATGTTTTGCTCAAGTTTGGCACAATGTCGCCTATTGGTAACTTAAGAATAAAAGACTCTCTTCCTGAGCGCTACGAAGTAGCAGACAACCTCTACTTCTCTGTTGATGATGTTAAAAATCGAGCAGGTGATTTCCTCGACTATGCACAACAAAGAGGGGCAGCCGCAGGTGGTGCAACTGGGGCTGGAGGTGAAGCGCCAAAGCTGATCCTCCGATGTGGTTTCGATCATGGATCTGGCAGCGAAAAAATATGGATTGATCCATACCAAGATGACAATAGTAACCACGACTTACATTACTTAGTAAAGTACCCTAGAGGCTCAAGAAGCACCATCGACTGCAATATTCTAAGAGCTGAGTTCTACTTCTACCACGAGCTAACCGAAATGGGAGTCGAAACGATCGCCACCGAAGGCATGCGGTTAGAGGAAGGATTAAACTACCCTTCCTTATGGCTGCCTCGATTTGATGTTCAAATTATTAATCAACAAATAAAGAGATTTGGCATGGAATCTGTGTATTCCATTTTGAAAAAAGGCGCAGGAGTCACTCTTGACCACGAAACAACAATCCGAACTCTCATAGAAAAAATTACTGAAAGCCATATGGTTAAACACCAAGGATATAGGTTTGATACCCAAGCTTTCGTCATTGAATGGGTGAAGAGAGATCTACTCAACATCTTATTTGGTAATAGTGATAACCATGGCAGAAACACTTCATTCTTAAAGGGTGATGGAGTCATAAAGCTTGCTCCCGTTTACGACTTCGCACCAATGAAAGCTGATCCTGAAGGCATTCCAAGAACAACAAAATGGAAAGCCCCACTAGAGGTTGGCGGAACTTACGACTTCGTCGGAATAGCGGACACCTTATCTGATCTCGTGCCAAAAGAAGTGTTATTACAAGAACTAGAGGTTACTGCAAGTAAATGCATTGATTTAAAGCAGAGACTAGCATTACGAGGAGTATCAGAACAAATCTTAGAGATGCCAGCCGTTGGACTTAATCATATATCAGAAAAGCTCACTAAATGGGGGTTACTATGAATAAGCCAAGCAATAAAGAGTCCGTACAAGATACCGTTGCTCGTCTAAGAGCAAACCGAAATCAACATCAGCCCAAGGCTGGGACGGATGCAACTCATTCGACCAAAGAACGATCGCAACTTAATACTCCGACTAGATCGAAAACCTCAAAAAACGCCAAAGCAGTAAGTGCAGCAGAACGCAAAACCGAGGCAAACAAAATCATCAAACACTTATTGCTTGGAGAGCTGACACAAGGCCAAGCGTTAAAAAGTTTACGCATTAATATACTGGGACTCAAACAGGATGTGTTCGCAAGACTTGTAAATGTCTCAAGAAAAACACTCTCAGATATAGAGAATGATCGGGGCAGCTACAATACAGAGATTCTCAACAAGGTATTCAAACCATTTGGCTTAAAAGTCGGAATGCTACCGTCTTCTCCCGATGTGTTAAAATCGCTACTAATAGATGGTGAGGCTGGGTAAAATACTCAGTATCAGCGCTATTGCTTTAGATCAAATTGCTATAACAAGCTAGCATTTTTAAATGATTTAGTAATACATCGACGCGGGTTCAGTTCCTTTTGAAGTAGGAAATTGATGTAACATTTGATGCAACACCAAATTGGCAACATCGATATAAGTTACTGAATTTATGAAAAGTGAGAAACCATTTCAAATCCCGCCAGCCCACCAATTCATAGTTTAAAGACGTCTCAGGACGTCTTTTTTCTTGCCTGCAATAATTTAAAATCAATAGCTTAGCATCTAATGACGTTATCTATTCGCTTTCTCTACTTCATCGAGCTAAGTATTACGCTCATTAGGTAAATCACTTAAATAGTGTACAAATTCCACTTCAAACCCATCGGGATCGATAAAGTAAACATTACGACGAAAAGCCTCATTAGTTCCATTATCAGCAATCTCAAAACCCGCTTGCTCTAGACGTGCGATCACTGCATCAAGGTTTTGAGTTTCAAAAGCAAAATGCGCTAAGCCAACGCTGTGCCCAGTACGATCTCTGTTCCTCCCTTCGCCAAACTCATTGAGCGCAAGGTAATGATTTTCATCGCCAAAATGCACCCAAGTTCTGGCTTTGCCATACCACTCACCACCACCTTTCGCGCGTATTTTCCAATGAGGAAAAGCGGCTCGGTAAAAGCGTAATGATTGTTCTAAATCTTTTATGACTAGATTAATGTGTTCAATTTTCATCGTTCTTCTCCTTGTGCTTGATGAAGATACAGGCTAAAACCTTAACCTTGGTTGAGGTAAAGTGTTTTTTTGCTTTTTTATAGAAAAATGAAAAAAAGATGAGGCTGAGCACAATATGTCAAACGATTGGACAGTGGGGAAAGTCGCACAGCGCAGTGGGATAAGTATTAGTACACTGCATTTTTATGAACGTCAGGGACTGATTAAGAGTGACCGCAACGCAGGTAATCAACGCCGTTACCGAAAAGATATTTTACGTCGTGTTTCCGTGATAAAAGCGGCTCAGAAGCTAGGGATTTCTCTGGCAGAAATACAGCAAGCATTAGCAACATTACCTGATAGTCGAACGCCAACTCAAAAAGACTGGCAAGCACTATCAGCACAGTGGAAACAGCGTTTAGATGAACGAATTGCTGGATTGGAAAAGTTGCGCGATACGCTTGACGGTTGTATCGGTTGCGGCTGTTTATCGATGCAAACTTGCCCACTGTATAATCCAGAAGACAAACTGGCCAAACTAGGAACTGGACCCGTACTTTTAGAGCAGTGCCATATAAAATAAGGAAGACAGCAGCAAGCCATAGAGTAGTCGAGGTAATCCATAGTGCCAATGAGCCTAGATAGACTCTAGGCTTTAGGGAAAACGAACGTAACCAATATCGCTGCCGCTGTAAATAAGAAAGGGATAGTTTTATCGCTTCCTATTCAAAAACTTAAAACAGGTATCTAATAAGCAGGCTCAATCGTACCGTTAAACGTTTCGGCAATAAATTCACTCACCGCGGCCGACTGAAAAATCTGTACAAATTGCTGATACACCGCGTTGTCTCGCTCGTTTTCACGAGTGGCAATAACCATTACCGCCAATGGTGCTTGATTGGATTCGAGAAAAATCCCTTGCTTTTTAGGATCTATACCAGCTGACATCACATAGTTCATCGTAATCGCTGCCGCATCAACTTCATCTAAAGTTCGCGGTAACTGAGCGGCATCGACTTCAAGAAACCGCAAATTTTTCGGGTTTTCAACAATATCCCTTGGAGTTGCATTGAAACCGACACCATCACGAAGCGTAATTAAATTCGCATCAGCTAACAGCAGTAAACCACGTCCACCGTTAGTTGGATCATTGGGAATCGCAATCCGTGCATTATCAGGTAAGTCTTGTAATGATCCATGACGATTCGAATAAATCCCCATCCGCATTAAAATCGAGTGACCAATCGATACTAACTTTGCCCCATGATGACGATTGTAGTTGTCTAAAAACGGTTGATGTTGATAACTATTAATATCGATACTGCCATCGGCCAGTGCGGCATTGGGAGTAATAAAATCAGAGAATTCAACAACTTTTACCGTTAAACCGTGTTTAGCCGCTTCTTTAGCGACGGCCTCAACCACTTGAGCATGTGGCCCAACGGTTGCTCCGACCTTAATTTCAGAGCGTTCTTTTTGACCACATGCCGTCAGCCCCAGCAGTAATGTTATCGCTAACGCGCAACGAATCGTACTTTTCATTTTCAGCATCCTTTCTACTCACAAAAAATAAAGACTTCTAGACGTCCATAATAAACGCAATAGAATAATTCGCAACTCGATTTGCTTTTTATTATGTTGCACCTTATATTAGGTTAAACTTATTTAGCAAAAACTAACGAAGAGGTTATATGAAATCTTATTCTCAATTACTCAAAGACAACAATACCTTAGGTAAATCTTATAAACAGCAAAGCCCTGATACCTTATCTGCGTTTATGCAATTACATAAAGCCGCTATGGCTGCTGGTGAGCTGGATCTGAAAACCAAAGAGATGATTGCACTCGGTATTGGTATCGCTGCACGTTGTGATGGTTGTATCGCCGCTCACGTTTTTGCAGCGTTAAAAGCTGGGGCGACACAAGCCGAGCTGGTTGAAGTGATCGATGTTGCTGTACTGATGGGAGGAGGCCCTTCCTTAACTTATGGTATTCAAGCACTGGGAGCAATTGAAGAGTTTGCCGCTGAATCACAATAAATAACGCCTGAAGCTAAAATAGGTTGGGGAGATAAGCGTAAACACTTTCCAGCAACAATCCCCAACCACTTATGGCAATATCATTTTTATCAATCAACGTATTATCAACGACGAGTGATTTGATCGAATGTTGCGCCTTGTGCAAAATGAGTTTGATGTGCCTGCTGCCAACCGCCAAAAACCTCATCGATAGTAAATAGCGTTAAATGAGGAAACACTTCCGTATATTTCTCAGCGATATCAGGATCTCTTGGTCGATAAAAATTTTGCGCGGCAATCTCTTGGCCGACTGGAGAATATAAATACGCCAAATACGCTTGTGCGACCTCACGAGTTCCTTTTCTATCGACTACTCGATCAACCAAACTCACGGTAGGCTCAGCAAGAATAGAGCGACTCGGAACTACGATTTGTAAGCCATGATGATTTAATTTGTTCACCGCGAGCAGAGCTTCATTTTCCCAAGCAATCAACACATCACCTATTTTCCGCTCAACAAACGTGTTCGAAGCGCCACGTGCCCCCGTATCTAAAACGCTGACATTTTCATAAATCGACTTAACAAATTGCTGCGCTTTTTCTTCGTCACCTTGATACTGATCTAAAGCGTATCCCCATGCGGCAAGATAATTCCAGCGAGCGCCACCCGAGGTTTTCGGATTAGGTGTAATGATTTCCACATCAGGTTTGATGAGATCATCCCAATCTCGAATATTTTTAGGGTTCCCCTCTCGGACCAAAAAAACAATCGTCGATGTATAAGGCGCTGAATTATAGGGTAAGCGATGAATCCAATTGGGAGCGATTCTTCCCCCCTCGGCAATCGCATCAATGTCATAAGCGAGTGCTAAAGTCACGACATCGGATTCAATACCATTCATCACGGAAACTGCTTGTCGACCTGATCCGCCGTGGGATTGCCTAACCGTGACATTATGTCCGTTTTCTGCTTGCCAATAAGTGGCGAATGCGGCGTTATATTGTTGATAAAGCTCTCTGGTCGGATCGTAAGAAACATTCAATAACACGGCATCTTTTGCCAAGGTATGTTGAGAAACACTGAATAGAGATAGAGCGAGTAGCCATGTACGCATGAGTCATCTTCCTTAGTTAATATGCGACAAGCAAATTAGCACAACATTTATAACCAAGTTAGAAATATAAATCGATTGAATATTCACTTTTGGAATATTAAACCCATACCTAGCACGCCTCAATATTAACTTGAGCACACCTTGGAAATTCAATCCGGTAACTAGCAAAACAGATGAATTCTCAATCTATTCTGTGTTAGCATGACCAGCTTTTATGATGGACATCACAATTTTCCATTATTGTGACTACCATACTTCCTAAATTTGTTAGGTAAAAAGCGAGTTTTTATGTCTAAAGTTTCTTTGAGTGTTGATGCGTCTTGCATGACAGCATCTGATTACTCCGCCACGCATCCCCCACAGAGCGACTGCACATCGCTATCACAAAAACTTGAGCTTAATAATCCCGTATTATGGCTTAGTGGTAGTTTCCTCTCCTTATTCGTATTATTAGCGGTTACCTCTCCTGAGCTGCTCACTTCTCTGATTGATTCTGGTTTTCGTTATGCCACTCAAGGTTTTGGTGCCTTTTGGCAACTGCTGTTATTGGCTAATTTTGTGATTGGTTTGGCGCTGGCTTTAACCCAAACCGGATCGGTGCGTTTAGGTGGTTTAACATCGCCAGAAATCGATAATATGAAATGGTTATCAATCATTCTTTGCACTTTACTGGCTGGTGGCGGTGTTTTTTGGGCCGCCGCCGAACCTATTGCTCATTTTGTTAACGCTCCACCGATTTTTGCTGACGCCGATTTATCGACAATGGCCATCAACGCACTCTCACAATCTTTTATGCATTGGGGATTTTTAGCTTGGGCCATTTTAGGTTGCCTTTCTTCCATCGTACTGATGCATTTACATTACGATAAAGGACTCCCTCTAAAACCTCGTACTCTGCTTTATCCGATTTTAGGTCAACGGGCCGTTACCGGCTGGGTCGCTAACTTAATTGATGCTCTGAGTATTATCGCGGTTGCCGCAGGGACGATTGGCCCGATTGGTTTTTTAGGTTTGCAAATTAGCTACGCACTGCATGCCCTATGGGGTATACCCGATACTTTCACGACACAAATCATCGTTATTTTGTTTGCGATAGCAATGTATACCTTTTCTGCGTTAAGTGGCTTAAGTAAAGGCATTCAAGTGATCAGTCGCTATAACATTATTTTGGCGGTGATTTTAGTTCTGTTTATCCTAACTTTTGGCCCAACGGGATTTATTATTGATGGCTACTTACAAGGTGTCGCCTTGATGGTTGATAACTTTGTTCCTATGGCGCTCTATCGTGCTGACACAGACTGGCTCAGTTGGTGGACAGTCTTTTTCTGGGGCTGGTTTATTGGTTACGGACCGATGATGGCGATCTTTATTGCACGCATTTCACGTGGACGCACAGTACGCCAATTGATTCTTGCGATTAGTATCGCCGCTCCGCTGATCACCTGTTTTTGGTTTAGTATTGTTGGCGGCAGTGGATTGGCTTTTGAATTGGCTAACCCAGGCGTTATTGCTCAAGGTTTTGAAGGGTTTAACTTACCTGGTGCATTATTGGCAATCACCGCTCAACTGCCCTTCCCGACCTTAATGGCTTTGCTATTTCTGGTGTTAACCACCACCTTTATTGTCACTACTGGGGATTCAATGACCTACACGATTAGCGTCGTGATCAGTGGCGAGGCTAATCCTAATGCTGCGATTCGGACCTTTTGGGGCGTAGTGATGGGAGCGATGGCGATCGTTCTGATATCAATGGGAGAAGGGAGCATTTCAGCGCTACAATCTTTCATTGTCATCACCGCCGTACCCGCTTCACTGATTTTACTGCCTTCACTATGGCAAGCGCCTAAAATGGCGACTCAAATGGCCAAAGACCAAGGTATATTGATGAAATAACAAAGGGGCTAAAAGCCCCTTTTTAAATAACACACTGACGGTAATCGCTGACTAAATTTTAAACTGTGATACTTGTTGATGCAGTTGATCCGCTTGCTCAGTCAGAGTTTGCGTCGCTTCGGTTAACTGATGCGATGCCTGTTCAGTTTGTGATGATAAATCATTAATATTCACCACATTTTGGTTAATCAGCTCAGCCACGGATGATTGCTCTTCTGCCGCTGTCGCTATTTGTAAGTTCATATCGGCGATTAAGGTAATCGCTTGATTAACTTGCTCTAAACGAGCGGCCATGTCTTCGGCTTTCGTCACGGTAGTTTGCGCAGCGGAGCGACTTTGAGCCATCACATTGACCACATTTTCCGTTTGCTTAAACAGGCGATCAACCACTTCTTGGATCTGCTGAGTACTTTGTTGCGTACGACCTGCTAATCCACGCACTTCATCGGCAACCACCGCAAAACCACGGCCATGCTCTCCCGCTCGGGCAGCCTCAATCGCCGCGTTTAAAGCGAGTAAATTGGTTTGTTCAGAAACGGCGCTGATCACATCCAGCATACCCACAATATCTTGCGTTCCGGTTTGTAACTCCGCAATCGTTGAACTACTGCCTTGCAAGGTATCATCCAAATGTTTTAATTGTTGTAAGGTATCGCGCAGTAACACTTGCCCTTGTTTGGTTTCATTATCTGCTGCAGAGGCTTGACTTGCCGCTTCACTGGCATGACTCGCAACCTCTTGTACGGTGGCGGTCATTTCATTCATTGCGGTCGCAACTTGATCCGTTTCTGAACTTTGCTGAGCGACCACACCTGCGCTTTGTCGTGTCACTTGTGCCAAGGTGCTCGAAGCTGCCGACACCGATTGAGCGGTATTATTAACTTCGTTCACCAACAGATGAATCTTTTCAACAAAGGTATTAAACGCTTTGGCAATAGTGGCAATTTCATCGCTGCCATGCGCTTCGATACGTTTGGTTAAGTCCCCTTCTCCTTGACCGATATCGGTCATTGCTAAGCTGACTTCTTGTAAACGTCTAAACCCTGAAGCGCTAGAGATCCACATCACACCGGTGGCAACCAACCCAATCAATAGCACCGCAATAACCGTCCAACGGATCATGCTGTAGATACCCGATAAGGCATCTTGTTTATCGAGAGCAATATTCAACGACCAGTTGGTGCCCGGTATTGCCTGACTGGTGAGATAAATGGCTTGACCTTGCAACGTGAGTTCGCGATGACCTTGACGCTGAATATCACTTAACATGTTTTGCGTTAAGTTGGGGTTCAAATCACGTAAGCTTTTTAAACTCAAATTTGGATTCGGATGAGCAATAATAGTCCCGCTGTTATCGGTTAAAAATGCAAAACTGTTTTGTGTTGGCGCAATGGCGCGCACGGTATCGATGATAAAGGTTAAAGGAATATCCCCTGCTAATACACCGCGACTGGCGTTATTGCCCAATCCATGAGTAAAGGTGACCACTAAGCTGGTTTGGCCATCTAGCGCATCTTCATAAGGTGCCGTTGTCGCGACGCCGCTCTGCGTAGCCGCCAAGCGATACCATTCACGAGTCAATGGATTGTAATCACTCGGTGGTTGCCATTCATCGGAAAACACCGCAGAGCCATCAGGACGCGCGAAATACGCCGCTAAAAAACCACCGCCATCACTCAGTTGCTTTAGAGCAGACAAAGGATCTCGCTGTTCCAAAACCTTTCCGGTGGCCATCAGCATGTTTTTTCGCTCATCCATCCAGTTAGAAATTGAGCTCGATTGAGTTTGTAGCTGTTGTTGTAAATTACGGCTGATTTGCAAACGGAGCGTTTCAGAGCTAACTCTCACGATTAAAACCGCCGTCACAACCAATGAAATCACGATCAATCCCACGCTGATCGCGGTGATTTTAGCTCGAAAAGACTTGAACATCCTTGCACTCCTCATCTGACTACCTGTGAATAATATCGTCCTTTACTATCGGCGAATCAAAGGCAACCTTTATCATAAATTAATCACTAGTGTACCAATTTCACCCCGACATATTTTTGACACTACTCTCGCTTTGATTAAACCAACGAATCACAGCCAAGAATTCTGCAGCAAGGTAACAGTATCGCCTACCGCTATTGATAACTAAGGCTTATCAAACCTTGAAGATACTTTAGTTCATTTTCTCCTGATGTTTTTTTTGTGATCTTGAGCCACGAATTTTATTTAATTTGTTTCAAATTGTTACCACAAAACATATTAATAGATTTAGCAGTAATGGATCATTTAATAACCATATGAATACGTTATCTGCTGCAACCCAAAGGGCAAAGATGTTCAGCCATAGCGCAACGTTAAGTCACAGGGTAATACCATTCATCAAGAGGTAATCCTATGCCTATCTATAACAATAAAACCATCGCGTTAGCCGCGATATTATCAGGCTTGGTATGGAATACCGCCTATGCAGATGTTCAGCAACCACAAGGTGTGGCGGTTGAAATGCTGAGTACGCTTCAGGATGATAGCCAAGTTAGTTATTTAAATGCCGCTGAATTGTTGGTGGAAGAAGGAACAGTACCAACGTTAAGTGATGTGCGCGATAGCGTGCTTCGCCAGCATCAGCGCTACTTGATAGATTTTAGTAATATCAGTGATGAACAGGGTAAAACACAAGCCAAAGCGCTATTACGCGGTCAATTAGGTGTCGCGTTGAGCAGTGATTTCTGGCTAATTACCGAACATAAAGGAGAATTATTGTTCACGGGGTTAGATGATGAAAATGATCCAAGTATTCAGTTACTTGAAGCTCAACCTGTTACTCATTCTCGCCAACGGCGTAGTATTGATAGCCGCACTAATGCGACAAGCGAAGCTAACAGCTTGCCGCATGTTGCGTTTTATGTGAATGTTCATCGCCCAATCAGCGATGAAGAGTGCACCTTTAAAAACTCACATTTATGGGATAAAGGGACTCGCGTCTTTTGTGATAACCCGAACATCTCGTTGATCTATCGAGTTAACTATGAACGTTCTCTGCAATTTGGTACCACTGGCTCAGCAACACCAGACGCCAAAATTGTTCGTATCAGTTTGGATGACGATACCACTGGAGCCGGTATTCATCTCAATGATAAGTTAAGCTGGCGTCAATATGCAGCCGACTACCTCACTCTCGATGCCTATTTCAGAGATTGGTCAACGGATGCTATCGCACAGGATTATCAGTTTGTCTTCAACACATCGAATAATAAAGCGCAAATTTTAAAAACCTTCCCGCGTGAAAATATTAATTCTGACTATGAAATCAAGGAAGTGTCTGGTTTCCAAGTTGGCGTCAATGGCGGTGTTGAAGTCAATAAAGATGGTCCGAAAGCCAAACTAGAAGCTAACGCTAGTTACAACCAAAGCCGTTGGTTAACCTTTAAAACTCACGATTATAAAGTCGCACGCAGTACGCCAAGCCCACAAAAAGTTCGTTTTACTTGGGAGCGCGATCAATACGCAACGGCTGAGTCTTTACTGGATCGCTGGACAGATGCACTATGGGTAAATACTTATCCGATTGATACCAACAAGATCAACCCAATCGGTTACGCCAGCTTTGTTCCGAAAATGGATGTGATCTACAGCGCTGCTCCAACTGAAACTGGCACTACCGAGTTTACGATTGATTCTTCGGTCAATATCCGTCCAATCTATAACGGCGCTTATAAGCATTATTACGTTTTTGGTGGCCATCAATCTTACCATGGGTTTGAAAACGATGGACGTCGCCGAGTCGGTAAAACCACCAGCTTCACCGTTGATTGGCAACATCCGGTATTTACCGGTGGCAGACCGGTTAACTTACAACTTGCCAGCTTTAATAACCGCTGCGTTGAGGTGAATGGCGATCAATCGATAACCGCCAGTGAGTGTGCCGATAACAAACAAGCTCAATCGTTTATTTATGATCAGCTAGGGCGTTACGTGAGTGCAGCGAACACCGCTTATTGTTTAGATGGTGATAATCTGAATGCCCTTCAGCAATGTAACTCAAGCTTAAGCCAGCGCTGGGAGTGGATCCCTAATAGCGATACCTTAAGTAATGTATACAGTCACCAAAGCCTAGGCCATGATACAACAACGGGACAACTCGGTTTATACGCCAGCGATCAATCGAATATCAGCGTGCGTACCATTACCAGCTACACCAATGTGTTTAATCCTGATAATCAATAATCTATTTTTCAGGTTTACTAACAAAAATCGTTAATAAAAAGCCGCCGCATGAAATCATCTTCCGCGGCGGCTTTCATCCTATTGAGACGACCCTATCAGTGCTATAAATAGGCGCTATCCATCTTATTATTCAACTATCGGTTTATTCAACTATCGGTAGCGTTTGTTTCACATAACTGCCCGGCGCGGCTTCAAGAGCAGGGAAATTATCACTGCCGATGGGATAAGCGGGAACCAATGATTCAGGGCTAAACTGAGCAAGCCATTGATCCCAATGGGTCCACCATGAACCTTCCGCACGTTGCGCATTGGCTAACCACTCATCCGCCGATTCATCTAAGCTGTCATTGACCCAATAACCGTACTTATTTTTAGCTGGTGGATTAACAATCCCAGCGATGTGACCAGATTCACCGAGCACAAAAGTTTTATTACCTCCCATGGCTAACGCGCCGCGGTAAGTACCTTGCCATAAAGCAATGTGATCGTCCTTGGCGGAGATAAAGTAGCTTGGAATGCGAATTTTATTCAGATCAATCCATACCCCACCAATTTTTACCCCTTTATCTTGCACTAGCTGATTATTGAGATACAACTCGCGCAGTAAGAAGTTATGGGTATTGGCCGCAACGTTGGTGCTATCGCTATTCCAATACAAAAGATCAAAATCAACCGGGCTCGTGCCTTTTAAATAGTTATCAATGTAATAATTCCAATACAGGCTATTTTCACGTAACAAACTAAAGGTCACACTCAGCGAACGGCCATCCATAAAGCCTTGCGCGCTATTTTGCGCTTCAATGGCACTAATGATGGTATCGTTAATGTAAGCACCCACTTCGCCAGGTTGAGAAAAATCCAGTAAAGTGGTAAAAAAACTCGCCGATTTAATCCGTTTTTTCATTCGTTTCGCAGCATAGTAAGCAATAGCAGAGGCTAATGCCGTACCACCAATACAGTAACCTGCTGCGTTGATTTGCTCTTGTCCGGTAATATCTTCAATTACCGATACCGCTTGCACCACACCATCGAGAACATAGTTGTCAAAACCAATTTCACTTTGTGCCTGTCCAGGATTGCGCCAAGAGATCATAAACACACAGTGCCCTTGCTCTAACAGCCAGCGCACCATGGAGTTTTTCTCAGTTAAATCAAGAATATAATACTTATTAATAAACGGCGGCACGATCAAAAGCGGAGTTGCCTTAACCTGCTCTGTGACCGGTGTGTATTGAATTAACTCGAACAACTCATTACGGTACACCACTTTACCGGCAGTACTGGCTATCTCTTCACCCAGTCGAAAAGCTTGCTCGTTGGTCATGCGAACTTTCAAAATATCAGCACTGGACTGCAAATCTTCTTTAAGCAGCTCCATACCTTTGAGTAAATTCTGCCCATTATTTTCAATGGTGAGTTTGAGCAGCTCAGGGTTCGTGGCAATAAAATTCGAAGGCGACATCGCATTGATCATCTGCCTTGAAAAAAAGCTGATCCGCTCTTTGGTTTTCTCATCAACACCTTCAATCGCATTGATGGTCTCCATGTAGGTTTTACAAAACAGCAAGTACGACTGCTTAATAAAATTGTACATGGCCTGTGACTGCCATGTTTCATCGTTAAATCGTTTATCGCCTTTCTCAGCCTCAATCACACTCTGGGTGTTACCGGATAGCACCACTTGCTGCCATATTTGCATTTGTTGCTCCCACCACTGGGTTTGCAACTGCAGCAACGCGGTCGGTTGATTAACGGCTTGTTCAAAAAACTTCGCACTATCTTCAAAGTTCACTGCTTGAATGGCTTGGTTTAAAGGAGAGTTAGCGGCCATCTTGTTCGCTTCAAAATCCTGCCACCACTGTTGATTGGTTTCTTGCAGCTTAACCAGATAGTCCGAAAAGAAATGTTGCAACATAAAGTACTCCCTTACTCGGAACAGCGCCGCCGAAAAAGGGCGGCGCTTTAATAGATACCTTGATCACCGGAAGCGTGTTATCTCGCAAACGCTTCCAGTTATAAAACGATCACAGGCTATTGTGGAGTCGCCGTTTTGATATTTTCTGAAGTCAACGTTTCAATATCTTGCTTGAACTCTTTCGCCGCCGCTTGCAATTTATTGCTATCGTCTAGCATCTGCTGCGACAGTTTACTCAGAACGCCCAATTGCTGACTACTGAACGCCGCGAGTGTATTAACATCTTTAATCTCTGACGCTGCTTTCATCTGAGCCATACCCATTTCGCTGTATGTGCGCATTGCATTCAGTTGTAGCTCTGTCAATAGCTCAACGTTTTTAGTCATTAACTGATTAAACTTAAAAAACGGTTGCATGTTTTTTTCTGCTTGATCGGTGAAAGTTTTAAAAAAATCCGTGTACATAAGTATTTCCTCATTAATTAACGCTGTTATCGATACCTAACCCAAAGCACGATTGCTTGGGCAAAAATGATCATGATGAAGAGGCATTCGTTGTTCACTCAATGCCACTTCACTATTAGTTCATGTATAAGCCGCCATTGACAGAGAGCGTCTCACCAGTGATATAAGCCCCGCCATCTCCCGCAAGGAAAGAGACCGCTTTAGCAATCTCTTCTGGAGTCGCTAAACGCTGCATCGGGATCTGAGATTTTATCGACGCCAAGACCTCTTCTCGCATCTGCTCAACCATCGGCGTCGCGGTATAACCGGGCGCGACCGCATTGACCGTTACCCCACTACGCGCACCTTCTAAGGCTAACGCCTTGGTAAAACCAATCATTCCTGCTTTAGCCGCCGCGTAATTAACTTGGCCAAATTGACCTTTTAAACCATTCACCGAAGAGATATTAATGATTCGCCCTTGGCCTTTTTCACACATCGCCGAAAATAAGGGACGAGTAACATTAAACACGCTGTTCAGATTGGTGTTAATGACATCAAACCAATCCTCTGCGGACATTTTTTTCAATTGAGAATCGCGCGTAATACCAGCATTATTGACCACCACATCGATGGAGCCCTCTTCACTCAGTAACTGAGTTAAACGTTCACTGCACTGCTCGGTATCAGTCACATCGAGCTCAAATAAACGCACTTGTTGCTCGGTAAATCCCTTCTCATTGAACCAATCGATAGCGCATTGATAATTTCCGGTGTAATACGTCGCAACCACTCGATAACCATCGGCAACCAGTTGTGAGCTGATCGCAGATCCGATGCCACCTTTCGATCCGGTTATTAACGCTACTTTTTTCATGCCTACACTCCCTTGCTAAGCCTAAGGTTCACCTGAGCTAATCTTGATGATGACTCACTGTCCACTTTTAACGTTTATTCAATAATTCGAACAGTTGTTTAACTTACTTAAAATAAAGCAACAACATGACATTGCAATTGTAAAAATCAACTTGTTGCATAAAATTGAAATAGATCTCGTTTTCACTGCAAAGCGAAGAAAAGGAAAAAACCACAATAATGAAAGATAAGATCGCGATCTGGATTTTTATCGACACGTTTAACGATAATACACTGTGGTCAGATGAGAAAAGCAGAGAGAAGAAGCATAAAAAAGCCATCATGCCCAATGGCGATGATGGCTGATTACAACTCGATGTTAAGGAGACGCCAACCTTACTGGCGGCCTATCGCATCAAAAGTGAGGCGTTATTTTATTAAATTGCATTCGGTAACCACATCACTAACGATTCTGAGAAGGTGAGCAGCATTAATACCGCCAATAGCGCAATCAAAAACGGAATCACCTCTTTCATGAACTCAATCATCCGAACTTTCAAAATGGAGCAAACGGTAAACATCATCGACCCAAACGGCGGGGTTACGCCACCAATCATGATATTAACGATGACGATCACGCCAAAGTGTACCGGATTGACCCCCGCATTCAGGACGGCAGGCAGCAATAATGGCGTCAAGATAATCATCGCTGCACCACCTTCAATAAACATCCCCACCACCAACAGCAATAAGTTAATCAGCAGTAGCAGCAACAGTTTATTATCGGTTAACTCAATCAAAGCACTGGCCACCGTCTGCGGAATACGCTCCAACGTCATGTAGTAGCCAAACACCATCGCCCCAATAATGATGAACATCACCGTACTGGTGCCTTGAACGGTTTCGCGCAAAATCGCCGCAAAGTGATGCGGTTTTAATTGACGATAAATGAACAAGCCAATCAGGCTACACAACATCACGGCAATCGCACCAGCTTCGGTGGGCGTAAACAAACCAAAACGCATGCCTAAAATAATCCCAAAAGGGATCAACAGCGCTGGTAAAGCTTGGAAAAAATAACGCCCGCGTTCGCCCCAAGACGCCGCTTTATCACGAGAAGGTGGATACCCCCGCCGACGAGCGATCCAAGCGACGGTAATCATCAGTGAGATAGCCATCAAAAAGGCCGGTACGTACCCTGCCAAAAACATTTGGTGAACAGAAACGTTGGCCAGCAAGGCAAAGATGATCAAATTAATCCCTGGCGGGATAACCGGGCTAATACTCGAAGAAGCTGCGGTTAACGCCGCAGTAAACGGTAAGCCATAACCTCGCTTAGTCATCTCCGGTGCCAATATTTTCGATTGCATCGCCGCATCGGCATTGGCCGAACCTGAAACTCCGCCCATTAAGGTACTTAATGCCACGTTGACTTGCGCTAAACCACCGACTTTATGGCCAATCAGCGCATCGGCGAACGCCAATAAGCTGCGGCTAATACCGGAATAGTTCATTACCGACCCCACCATAATAAAGAACGGGATCGCCAGTAGTGGAAAAGAGGAAGCGGCAGAGATAAAGCGCTGCATCACCAAACTGACTGGAATGACATCATTAATGAAAATAAAATAGACCATGGCAGAAGCAATCAACGAAAAAGCAATCGGTACATTAAGTAAAAACAGGACAAACAAAATACCGATCGGAAGATAACTGATCATGATGCTTTTTCCTCACATCCAGCCCAAGATTGACCGCGCATCTTGGCAATCTCTTGATAAAGAAAAATAAAACTGTGTAATAACATCAATCCAAATGACAGTACCAAAACACTGTTAATCGCAAAATAAGACATCCCCATCACTGGCGTCACCTTGTTCGATAACATGGTGTACTGATAACTTAAATGGGCCATACCGCCATTAACGACAATCAAAAATAGTAATGAGAGAATTTTAAACGGCGATTGAAAACGCTCGGGTAATAAAATCACCAGAACATCCACCCCCATATGCATACGATGTTTGTAACATGAGCTTATCCCAAAATAGACCGCCCAAATAAAACAGACCACGGCAAGCTCTTCGCTCCATGGCACCACAAACCCAAACCCGTAACGCAAAATAACGTTGGCGATAACCATTAAAACGGTTACCGATATGGCCAGCGAAGCAAGCACTTCTTCTAAATAACGCCAAACTAAAATCACAACCTTCATTGGTGCTACTTCCTATCCAATGGCTTGAAAATAAAAACGCGTAACCAACAGATTCAAGGCTTATATTCAGCCTGTTCAGCCGGTTACGCGATACCCTTCTTCATCAATCACTGAGACGTTGGGCTATAACGTCGATCACTGCTTATTGTTGAGCGCGGATCTTCTCTAACTCAGCTTCAATCCGTGAGTAAATATCTGGGCTCCACGCTGGGAACTGGCTATAAACAGGCTGAGTCAGTTTGTTAAAGGCTTCACTGTTGACCTCATTAATGGTCACGCCGAGTTGTTGCAGTTTTTCAGCGTATTCGGCATCCAAACGCACCAGTCCAGTATTGTTAGATAAAGCGCCCTTCTCGAACTCTTCCATCACAATCGCTTGCTGCTCTGGGCTAAAACGCTCCCACACTTTAGGTGAAATGTAGACCCCTACCGTACCAAGGAAATGCTTGGTTAAAGATAGGTTTTTCGTCACTTCATACATTTTATTTGAGTACATGGTCAAAATAGTCCCTTCTAGACCATCAACCACACCTTGTTGCACCCCTGCATAAGTTTCAGGGAAAGGCAGCGCCGCAGGCGCTCCGCCCATTGCTGATAACGTACTGATGAATAACTGACTACCCGGTACGCGAATGCGCATGCCACGCATATCCTCTGGCTCAACGATTTCACGGTTGGTCATCATGTGTCTAAAACCAAAGATATAATCGGTATTCAGGACTTTAACGCCTTTATCAAGCATCTGCTGCTTAAGATCGCTCACCAAATCGGTTTGCATCATCGCCAAATACTCATCATAAGTTTGATACAGCATTGGCCCAGCTAGCGCGGTAAAATCAGGCACGTAATCGCCTAGATAGGTTAAATCTTCAACCGCAATCCAGTTTGCACCATTGACCACCTGCTCAAGGTTATCTTTATAAACCGGTAACTGACCGCTCGGGAACACCTGAATGTTCACCCCGCCATCGGTCTTTTCACGAATAGAATCGGTGACTTTAATCAACTCTTGAGTGAGCAGTTCACTGGGTGCAAACACCAAACTGAGGTTGATGTTAATTGGGCTAGGAGCAGCTTGGTCGGCGGCTTCTTTATCACCACAACCGGTTAGCAAAAGCGCAGAAGAGATCAACGCGGCAGAGAGCAACTTTTTCATTATATTTGTCCTTCAATTACTTTATCTAAGGTGATTAACATGGCGAACCAACGCCAGCATTAAGCAACCGAGAAGTATCCATAAGGTGGATAAATCAGCTTATCCAAATAGTCGCCGTGATTATCCTACAAGGATTAAACAGCCCAAATAGTTTGTTTATTATTTGTGACATATTTATTAAAAATGAGCATTTGAATACAAAAAATCAATCATAGGTAACTTTTTAACACTCGATATCACGATGAGTGCTAAAAAAGAAAACAATTAACCACTTTCGCGCCGCGATTTACGCTCGAACAACAAAATCTATTTTGGCCGAAACATTAAGGATGAATATCAACAAATTGCACCTCTAGACGCGGTAAACCCTCTACGGACGTAAAGCGGTGTTGCTGAACGTGCCCTTGGAAATAATAAGGCGCAAGTCGGCTCTGCTCTGTCGGTTCAAAAGCAAAGTACAACGTTGCTGGTTGCTGATTGAGCTGCTGGGCGGTCAAATATCCCACCAAGGCATGCTCAAACTGATGGTAACCATTGCCCCAATGAAACGCCTTAGTTGATTTCGGGTTAAGGCCCACTCCGCCGTACTGCTCATCCACCCAGACCTGCATAAACGCGGGCGCTGTGTACGCCAAGACAGACTCCAACTGGCCTTCGAGTAGCGATAGCGTCATCGCCGCTTGATCGAGCTCTGCCCATTCCCATGAAGAAATGCCATAACTCATCGGCCTGTTACGCCAACTCGCCACCGGCTTACCTTGCCACTGTTTTGCTAACGAATCGGGTAAGCGCGGAGCGATATCCGTCCAATTCGGCTGATATTGCGCTTGGCGAATGGTCGTTCTCATCCCCTGCTTTGCTAAGCTTTGCCACTGCGAGTTTTGCAATACGCTACCGGTGAGATACGTCATCCAATAGGCTTTAATCGTATGGCCAAAATCATTATGTTTAGCGCTTTGTGTCATCACTGCTGGATGATGTATTGCGCCATAAAAGCGCTGCTCAGGTTGATGATGATAGTGAGTTAACATCACCTCAGTTAGCCAAGCGAGATCCCCAAGCCACTGGCTACGATATGGCTCAGGTAACAAGGGAGCCACCAGCAATAAATACCCATTGATTTGATCAAGCTGGGCAACCAATTCGCGCTGCTGAGCGCTTTCGCCATCGCCCTCTTTTAACACCCACGCCAATCCTTGATCATCGGCTAATCGATAATGGTCAAAAATAAACTGTTGCTGTTTAATCAACACCGCTTCCAATTGCGGATCACGAGTCAAATAATAGAGCATCGCCAGCCCCACCAAGGCATAGGCTTGGTCTTGCGAGGTGCGCTGTTGCCACTCAAGCCCCGGCTGACCGTTTTCGGTAAAACTGATAAAACCGCCGTTGTGCTTATCTTGCAAATGGTCAATTAAATAGTGCGCTCCAGCGTTGGCGAGCGCTAACGCCTGAGTATCACCGGTTAAGTGGTACAGCACCGCATAAGCGTAAGTTTGGCGCGACTTCATCCGCGTATAGTCACGGCCAAAGTGTGGCGTTATCCACCCTTTATTGAGCTCTTGGCAAACGTGGTTAACATTCAGCAATTGACCGTTATCACAACGAAAGGTAGGAAAGTTACCCAGCGGCTGACCGTGAGCGGTCTCCATCATCCAATATGGCGCTAAGCCTTGCTGCGCATGGTTTAACCATGCTTTACCATCAGGAAATTGGGCTAGGTTATCGGTTTGTGCCTGCGCTAAGGCACTGCATAACCCCAAACTGAGTAACCACATAGTAGGTTTTAGATTGTGTTTCATTTTGCTCTCGAGTTCGTCTTGTTCATGATCCGCACTATACAAGAGAGCAAACGCGCATTTCGTTGAAAGGGTCACAGTTAACATGCAACTGATTGAGAAGTAAGGATTAGGAGATAAGTCTGAATTGAAAAGGCTAAATAGCCAATGTACAAATTTAAATAGGCAGTTCTCATTCAAAGCAGAACTGCCTAATACGACTATCACAAACGGTTATTAATGGTCATCGGTTACCAGCAAATTAAAACCTACTGACCAAGGATCTCAGCCAAACGGCCATTGCTCTCTAATTGTTTTAAGCCATCATTAAATGCGGCAATAATCTCTGCCGCTTTTGGATGTTTACGAGACACAATTAAATGGTAAGGCACGAATTTAATACTTTTATCAAAATAAGCCACTTGGCTAAAACCAACACTGGCCGCCAACCCCGAGCCAACTAACCGCTCTTCCATTACACCATCCAAACGGCCTGCTTGCAGCTTACGAAAGTTGTTTTCAGGTTGGCTAATGCGCTCAATGGTGTAACCCGCATCTTCACGGACAAAACCATAATCATAAGCCACCACGCCACCGAGGGTTTTACCTAACAAATCTTGCTCACTCTCCCAGCGCAGCGGTTTATCAGGGTGATAAAAAACCACCGTACTCAAGGTAATTACCGGCTCGCTATAGTGAAAGCGCGCAGCACGATCTTGATTAAAACTGTACAAAAACGTCCCATCCAGTTCAGCATTCTCAGCAGCATTAAGCCCCCTAGCCCAAGGAAGGTATTGGTAGTTCACCTGCCAGCCGGATAGAGCAAACGCTTCGCTCACCACCTGAGCCGCCGGCCCGCCACTCGCTAAGCCTTGCCCTTGATAAGGCTCCCACTCACCACTGGCAAGGGTAATGGTATTCGCCAAAGTCACACTCGCCCAAAACACCAATGAAGCCAATATCGATTGCAGTATTAATTTCATCATAAACTCCAAACTCACACTATCGAATGATAGTGTAAATCTAGTTCAGCTTGGTCTATTTACAAGCTTGTGATCCATGAGCCTAACATTGCTGATGCCGTACAAGAGCAGCAAAGAGATGTGCGATTTCGCAGATAGGGTCACACTTAACATGCAACTCATTGAGTGAGAAAGCGTAGACAGTTACAATCCGTTGGCAAATCAGGAGTGCTTATGTCTATCGACTTTTATAACCAACATGCCGCGCAGTTCTTTTCATCGACCGTAGACATCGATGCGTCGAGCTTACTTAAACCATTTTTAGATTACCTACCAGATGGTGGGTACATCCTTGATGCCGGATGTGGTTCAGGTCGTGATAGTAAGCATTTGATTGAGCTTGGTTATCAAGTGCAGGCTTTTGATGCCAGTCCAGCGCTCGCTGGGTTAGCACAAACGCTGATTAAACAACCTGTCACCGTTGCCACCTTTCTTGAATTTCAAACTGACCTACACTTTGACGGAATTTGGGCTTGCGCATCGCTACTGCATGTTCCGCGCCCATTGCTCACCCAGACGTTTGCGCACCTCGCTGCAATGCTCAAAAGCGGAGGCGCTTTTTACTGCTCATTCAAATACGGACAAGATGAAGTCATTCGTGATGGCAGAAGTTTTACCAATTGTGATGAGTCATTACTCTGCGAACTATTAACTGATGTGCCTCTAAGCATCGAAAAGCTATGGATTACTCAAGATCTGCGAGCCGGCAGAGAAACTGAACAATGGCTTAATGCCATTTTATTAAAGGCATAATCAACCATGCCTAACGCAACATCTGGTCAACTCTATTCTGGGCATCGACTCTCTTCGGGTGGGATAAACGATCCGCTCCTACCGAGGTTAATTCAAGCCATCAACCATGCCAGCGAAATCGAAATCTCGGTCTCCTTTATTCAACCTTCCGGTTTAGCATTGCTGTTTGATCCTCTGTTCGATGCTATGCAAAGCGGCGCGAGGATAAAACTCCTCACCTCCGATTACTTAGCCATCACCCACCCCGTTGCCCTGCGCCGCCTGATGCTATTGGTTGAGCGAGGCGCAACCTGTCGCATCTTCCAATGTGGCAATGATAGCTTTCATATGAAGTCGTACATTTTTGTTCGCCAGCAACAAGGGGAAATCGTCGAAGGCTGCGCATGGATAGGCTCGAACAATATTAGCCGCACCGCTTTGTTAAGTAGCCACGAGTGGGCTCTACGCCACGATTTTGAGTTACCCAAAGATTCCCCAGCCGCACTTGAATTTACTCATATACGTCAACAGTTCAATGCTATTTTTGAACACAATCAGAGTCTGCCATTAAGCCATTCATGGATTGATGAGTACCTCTGCCGTTATCAACAAACACAGCAGCAACGTACCATTGCTCAGTTGGTCACAGAGGATGAACAAGAAACCATCGACGTTCCAACACCAAATTCAATCCAAATTGAAGCCTTAGCCGCACTGGATGCCACTCGACAACAAGGCTATTCAAGAGGTTTAGTGGTACTGGCAACTGGCATGGGAAAAACTTGGTTATCGGCCTTTGATGTGATGCAAATGCAAGCGAAAAACGTGTTATTTGTCGCTCATCGAGAAGAGATTCTCCTGCAAGCAGAAAGAACCTTTAGCCAGTTGATCCCCAATGCCAAAACTGGCCTCTACAACGGTTCGATACAAGATGATCAAGCAACGCTATTATTTGCCTCTGTCGCCACCTTAGGTAAGCAAAATCACCTACAACGTTTTGCCGTTGATCACTTTGATTACATAGTAGTGGATGAGTTTCATCATGCCGCAGCAAAAAGCTATCGTCAGTTATTGGCCTATTTTCAGCCTAAATTTCTCCTCGGTTTAACAGCGACACCAGAGCGCTCTGATCAAGCTGACATTCTCTCTTTATGTGATGATAACTTAGTCTTCGAACGCAATTTAGTGCATGGCATTGATGATGATATTCTCGCACCGTTTGATTATCACGGTATCTACGATCAAGCGGTAAATTATCAAGAGATTCCGTGGCGTAACGGTAAGTTTGATCCTAATACGCTTGATAATAAACTGGCTACATCGCGACGCGCTGAACATGTCTATCGTGAATGGCAAGCCAAAAAACAAACGCGAACCTTAGCGTTTTGTGTCTCAAAAAAACACGCGGATTTTATGGCGCAGTATTTTACCAGCAAAGGCATTCATGCCGTTGCGGTGTACAGTGATTCAGTCGTAAGGCGTAATCAAGCGCTGCAATGGCTAGACCAAGGTAAAATTGAGATTATTTTCTCGGTCGACCTGTTTAATGAAGGCACAGATCTCCCCTCGATTGATACGATTTTAATGGCTCGACCAACCGAATCAAAAATTCTCTTTCTACAGCAATTAGGTCGCGGGCTACGCCTTTCTCCCAGCACCAATAAACGCAAACTTGTCGTGCTGGATTTTATTGGTAATCACGATTCATTTTTAAACCGCCCAGCAACCTTGTTTAATGTTAAAACCCTAAAAGAAGTGATAGGGAGATTGCAAACTAACGCGCCACTAGCCAAAGGTTGTCATGTTAATTTTGATATTGAGCTGATCAATTTTTGGCAAAACTTAGCCAAACAGCTACGCAATAATGTCCAAGATGATTATCAACAATTAGCGCATCAATTGGCTCATCGCCCGACCGCCAGTGAATTTTTCCATCATGGCTACCCGATGAAGAAAGTTCGCCAGCAAGCGATAAGCTGGTTTCATCTGGTTGCCAGCCAGGAAAATGACCCACGAATCAGCGAGCTCGTCAGTCATTATGGTGATTTTCTTCTCCATGGCATTGAAAACACAGCGATGAGTAAATCCTTTAAAGCGATCTTACTCGAAGCCTTACTGGAACTTGATGGGCTGCGCCATCCACCGACACTCAGCGCGTTAGCCGAGCGAAGCCATCATGTGTTGTCACGTCGCCCCCAGTTAATGGCGCAAGAGCTCACCGCCAGAGCCAAGCAGTTTAAAGCCAGCGATCGTGGCTGGTTAAAATATTGGCTAGATAATCCCATCAAAGCTTTTACCAAGCCCAATAATAAAACGGCTCCTTGGTTTGCAATTAATGATCAAAAGTTTGTCGCTACCTTCGCGGTAAAAGATCAGCATATCGAGTTATTACACGATGCCATGCAAGAGTTGGTTGATTTACGTTTGGCTGAATATGCCCAGCGACCTAAGCAACAACAGCCATCCAATCAGCCAGACATTGAACACTCACCTTCAGCTCAAGTGCTCGAATTTGCCAAACAAAGCGATCCGCAAGGGACGATGCTGCCGTTTTACCCTGAACTTAAAATTGCTTGCGGCCATTTTAAACGCGGCTCTCATGAAGCGGTTCAATACCACTGTGTTGCCGATGGCTATGGCAAGTTAGACCCTACTCGCCATTTTGTTGCCCCCGCGGCGGGAAACTCTATGAATGGCGGCAAAAATCCAATTCAAGACGGGGAGCTGTTATTACTTGAATGGGTGACACCAAGTAGCGCGGGTTCCATTTCTAACTTAACAATGGCAATCGAAACCCAAGATGAAACCGGAGATAACCACTATTTGCTGCGGGTAATACGCAAAACCGCACCAAATCAATACCAGCTACAAGCGCAAAACCCAAGTTATCCAGATATGCCAGCAACCGATACAATGAAGACCTTTGCACGGTTGAAGGCGGTGTTGAAGTGATGGCTAAGCACATCATTAATCGGTGAAGGGTTTTATAATTATTTAATAAAATTAAACAACCAAACGGTGTAATTATGGCTCAAATCACAATTAATACTGTTGTACCAGTTTCGTTTTAATCACGACACAATCGCTTGGTGATCACACGCGATGCATTACCCTAGTAACAAACTTTTGGACAAAAATTTGCCAGTGACTTTGCTAAATTAGTATTTTATGCATTACTTAAAGTATAGCAAAGTGCTCATCAGTGACATTTGTTAGCGACTGATGATTAATGTCAACCCTAACCCTCCCATCACTGAGCCAGACAAATAATCAATAAATTTTTTAAATTTTAAGTACGCTTGACGAGGGCGTTAAGCAGATAAAACTAAAGCAACGATAAGATACCATCCTGCATTACTCAAAAATGTGCAGATTGGCATCGCAATATAGAAATACTTAGGCAAATACGATGGCTGTTTTGGGATTACTGAGTTTGGTTCCTAAACCTACGAAATAAGGCAATGTCTTGGCATAGAGTGGCATCTATAGTCTGTAACGGAATTCGAGCTGATCTCATAATTCCAAATGCCAAAAACAAGAGGTAGCATCCGCCTGCAATTTTAAAGATTAAGTAGCTTACTGGCATCAGGCTAAAAACCGTTTTTAATCCGAGTAAGGCGGCAACCGATAGAACTAAAGCTCCCGTCCCCACACCTAATGCAGTAAAAATCCCATGCCGTCTAGAAAGTGAAATTGCTCGTCTGGCAACAAAATAAAGCAGGGACCCGGACTCTCATAACCCCGAGAATAAGCGCTCCAGTAATTGTCAATATTGGCATGTATATTTGAAAATCAATGTCCATGTGTTTCCTCACTAACTATCTATCAAAAACCAGAAAACCGACTCAATGAGCCGGTGATAAAATCAAAAACAACCAGAAACTTAACTTTATGCTTGATAAGATTTCGCTAGTTTATCCAAAAATTCGTGTAGCTTTTGGTTCATATCATCATAGTCATGATTCAGTAGTACTTCAGGCTCATCAACGAAACGATAGTTTGCTGCCTCGCTGAGAACATCATTTTCGATGAGCAAAGCTACAACTTCTTTAGTCAATTCCATATGACACTGAAAACCAAACACCAAATCGCTATAAGCAACGATTTGTCGAGGACAACCTTCACTGTACGCAATGATTTTTGCATCTGGAGTCAGTCCCGGCATGTCGTTGTGCCAATGGCCTACTTCCAGAACGGGGCCAAAATGGTCAAACAGTGGATGGGTAACGCCGTCTTTGGTTAACGTGATAGGGAACTTACCAATTTCACGTTCAGGGCTATGCTCATAGTGAGCACCTAATGCTTCACCAATGAGTTGAGATCCCAAACAAATACCAAGTACGACTTTTCCTGCATCAATCGCTTTTGTAATTATAGCCTGCTCACCTTTGGCATCGAAGTGAGCACATTGCTCGATAGTAGTCACAGGATCTTGTGGCCCCCCCATGACAATCAGAAAATCGATATCATCTACTTTTTCCGGAAGAGAGTCACCGTCATAAACCCTAGAATAAGTCTTGGTGTAACCGCGAGCTTTAGCCCAAGACTCATAAGATCCCGGAGCTTCAAACTTTTCATGGATGATAAAGTGAATACGCATCTTTTAGTTTTTACCTTTTTGTTTCTTCTAACGATTGACCTATGATGTTATACCAAATCCAAGTGGCGTAATTTATAATAACTGACAATTAATATGGATAAGCCGCCAATTATGCAAGCTAACGACTTAATCAGAGATTTTCCGGATAAACAATTTATAACTAAAAAAACCACCATGACCTCTGGTTATATTGATGATTTCCATTCACATCCATGGCACCAAATAATTTTTCCACGTCAAGGGTTGTTACAATCAGATATTAGCGATAAAAGTGGAATAGTCCCTCACAATGGTATGCTTTTTATCCCCGCCAATACCATTCATAAATCTGTTGCAATTACAGACACGCAATTTTTAGCGATTTACATCAACCCTAACAAGCATGTTCCGTATGGAAGTGAACCTAAATCCTGTCAGGTAAGCGCCTTCCTCAAAGAGTTGATACAGCTTTTATTTGAAAGTGATACGCTCTCACAGTCGGAATCCAATTTGGCACATTTGTTAACGGTATTACGAGATCAAATCAAGGCAGCAAAAAGTTATGACATACCACTTCTAATCCCTACGGACAAACGCCTTTTATCTATTTTTCTACAGCTTAAACAGCAACCTGACTTAGCGTTTACGTTAAAAGAATGGGCAAAAAAAGTCGGAGCATCTGAGCGAACATTATCCAGATTATGTGCGAAAGAGTTCTCTCAATCATTTGCTATGTGGCGACAAAATATAAGATTGGTTTTATCTCTGCCATTATTAAGTTCAAAAATGAGCATACAGGAAATTGCTATGGAATTGGGATACGCATCTGATTCATCTTATGTGCAGGCTTTTAAAAAGCTGTTCAATCAGACACCAAGAAAATACCGCACTACAAACCTATAAACGAGTACAGACTCTCTAATACACGGATTACACCGCATTTGTGATTATTTTGAGTAAGGCAAACACACGTAAATAAACAATGTTCAGCTTGAGCTTGAGCTTGAGCTTGAGCTTGAGCTTGAGCTTGAGCTTGAAATAATAAAGGGGCAAAAGCGTGTTTCCCACCCCATCCCCCTGTAAAAACCAAGTACATTTACCTTTACGCGGAGGCCATCAACCATAGCTGGGTTTGCATCGCTCGTTTGTGCTGAGCGTGAGATAATCTTCGATTAACTCAACCATTTTTAAGGATAAAAATGACGGCTACCACCTACCTTAACCAACTCAACCAAGATTACTTGGCCATGCACCGCCGCAAAGAAGATTACTTTTGGCAAACCTACATGGGCATTAGCGACGACCAAGCGGGGGCAACCAAAGCCCAAACCGAGTGGACTCACTTTCTCTCACAAGGGTCAAGAATAGAAGAGCTCCGCCAACAGATCGCCGCGGCAGAAAACATCAGCGATAGCCAGCAGCGCGAGCAAACCCTGCAAGGGCTGAATGGCTGGTTAGCCATGTTCCAAGCCCATGCGATAGAATCTCGCCAAGCTCAGCAACTGAAAACCGAACTGATCGAGTTCGAAGCCGACCTATTCACCAAAAAGCAGCAACATGTGCTGACTTACACTAATGAACACGGTGAGGCGATTAAAGCCAGTTTACCCGAGCTCAGTTCAACCATTCGTGCCAATAACTTTGAGTCAGATGGTCATTCAGAAGGACTATGTACGGGAATGGTTGGGTCATGAAGTTTTAGACAAGCCAATCATAGTTCATGACTGGCAAGCAGAATAGAATTAGCCCTGAACAGTATGAGCTTTTTGGATAGTTTTGTTCTGAGACTCTGTCGCTGCGACAATGACGCGCTTATAAACCTTGTTTTTATCACCAGCAGATGTATTACGAACAAATCTGGCAAGTGGTGAAGTAGCATTATTGGCTTTAGAATCAATCATCACGCTTCTCCTGGTGCCTACTAGCACCTACGATTTCTCTTACAACTTCCAAAGTATACGCTGGATCCAAATACTGTTGCAAACTGATTATATCACTGTGATGGCTGTGGGTAGTTCCATCGTTATCTTTAAGAAGCAAATCAACCTGAATTTGACAGCCATATTTCTCTTTAAGTTGTTCGATAACCTGCTGAGAACCAAAGAACTGTTCAACAAAATGTTCTGGTAAGATCCTTCTTCCTTCGACCTTCTCTCTTGCCTTTACAAAGTTCCATGCCAGCTCCGGTCGTTGATAAACAAAGACCACTAATACCATCCTACCTTTTTTTAGCGAGCGGCCTATGTTTTTATCCGCGACATGAAAGCTAGCCAACGTCCCATCCAGAAGAAAGCTCTGGTTATTCTTAAAAATCATATCCATGGCACGTTCGACAAGTGTAATCACCGCAGATTGGAATAAGTATGAATTGTTCCCATTGTAATCTTCAAACTCCTCCCTTAAATCATCAGGGTCAAGGCGCAAAACATGCCCACCATCCTCAGTTAAAACTGCAACCAACTCCTTAGAAGACTCAGTTTTCCCTGCACCTGGAGATCCGCTCATAAACACAGAAACTGGCTCCAACTCTGGAGCGTAGAGACTGGTGTCGGTAAGCCTGCGACAAATTCTAGTACGATTTTTCTTTGCAAAATCCAAGGCCTTTTTCTTAATAGCCAACTCGCTGGGTGAAAGTTCCAATTCATCTTCTCCAGTGGAAAGAAATCGCCTGCTCCCCAAAGAGGCACCAGCAATTTTCACGTTGTATCGTTTATTCAGCTTTTAGCTAATCAATTTCTTCAAAAACGGATTATACCAATCACATCTCTAGATATCCGTATCTTAGGAAATTTTGAGTGCATCTTCGCTCTCAACACCAAGATAGCGAATGGTGTTATCAAGTTTCACATGCCCTAAAAGTAGCTGTACCGCCCTGATATTTTTTGTTCTCGCCTATTAGTCCTTCGCATGAAGTAGATACCATACTGCGCAGCGTTAAGTCCAAGCGTCGTTGCCCATTTTTTTATGCTGTGGACGTAATAGGAGTAGCTCTTTGGCGCCCCAATTTTTTGGACTAGGAAAGATAAAGTCCTAGTGAGAAAGTTGACTAATAAATAACCTCTGGCTGAGTGCGTGTTGAGTTTGCTCTCACCCCATCCCCCTGTAAAAACCAAGTACATTTACCTTTACGCGGTGACCATAAACCATAGCTGGGTTTGCATCGCTCGTTTGTGCTGGGCGTGAGATAATCTTCGATTAACTCAACCATTTTTAAGGATAAAAATGACGGCTACCACCTACCTTAACCAACTCAACCAAGATTACTTGGCCATTCACCGCCGCAAAGAAGATTACTTTTGGCAAACCTACATGGGCATTAGCGATGACCAAGCGGGGGCAACCAAAGCCCAAACCGAGTGGACTCACTTTCTCTCACAAGGGTCAAGAATAGAAGAAATCCGCCAACAGATCGCCGCGGCAGAAAACATCAGCGATAACGAGCAACGAGAGCAAACCCTGCAAGGGCTGAATGGCTGGTTAGCCATGTTCCAAGCCCATGCGATAGAATCTCGCCAAGCTCAGCAACTGAAAAACGAGCTGATCGAGTTCGAAGCTGATCTATTCACCAAAAAGCAGCAACATGTGCTGACTTACACAAACGAACA
This sequence comes from Vibrio sp. A11, assembly GCF_013048705.1. Taxonomy (NCBI): domain Bacteria; kingdom Pseudomonadati; phylum Pseudomonadota; class Gammaproteobacteria; order Vibrionales; family Vibrionaceae; genus Vibrio; species Vibrio sp. A11. The sequence goes on from NZ_VHSI01000002.1 coordinate 392,417, forward strand.
CGGTGAGGCGATTGAAGCCAGTTTACCGGTGCTCAGTTCAACCATTCGTGCCAATAACCTTGAGTCCGTGCGTCAATCAGCTCATCAATCGCTGCTAGAACTAGAGCAATGGTTGCTTGAACAAGGCTTTTTGCCATTAGTACAAAAGCGTAACGCCTTTGCTCGCGCCATGGGTTATGCCAATTACTTTGACTATTCGGTGCAAAAGACCGAAAAAATGAGCAGCGAAGCCCTGTTTACCATTTTGGATGATTTCGAGCAGCGTACCCGTCAACGCCATCAAGAGAGCTTAAGCACACTCGTTGCCGAGCAAGGGGAAGAATGCCTCAAAGGGCATAATTTTGTTTTCTCGTTTGCTGGCGATGTGATGCGTGATCTCGACCCTTATGTGCCGTTTTCACAATCCTTACGCCGCTGGGTAGAATCGTTTGGCCGCTTACATATCAACTATTCAGAGGCTGAGCTGACTTTAGATTTGCTGGATCGCAAAGGAAAATACCCCAATGGTTTTTGTCATGGCCCGATCCCTGCTTTTTACCATCAAGGACAATGGGTTGCGGCTAAAGTCAACTTTACCTCCAATGCCAAACCTGACCAAATCGGCAGTGGCTATGATGGTATCAATACCCTGTTTCATGAAGGTGGCCATGCGGCGCATTTTGCAAATGTGAAACTCAATGCCCCTTGCTTCTCACAAGAGTTTGCGCCGACCTCCATGGCCTACGCTGAAACTCAATCGATGTTTTGTGATAGCCTACTCAACGACGCCGATTGGCTAAAACGCTATGCCTTGGATAACAAGGGCAACCCGGTTCCTGATAGTGTCATTCAAGCGATGGTGAATAACCGTCAGCCATTCAAAGCGTATCAAGAACGAAGCATTCTGCTGGTGCCTTATTTTGAACGCGCCCTGTATCAATTGAGCGATGAGCAGTTAACGGCTGAACAGGTGACGGCTTTAGCCCGTGAAACCGAGCAGCGTATTCTTGGCCTTGAGTCGAGCCCTCGTCCGCTGCTGGCGATTCCGCACCTATTATCGGATGAGTCGGCCTGCGCTTACCAAGGTTATTTATTGGCTCATATGGCGGTGTATCAAACGCGGGCTTACTTTATGGAAAAGTTTGGCTATCTGACGGATAACCCACAGATTGGCCCATTGCTCGCCAAGCATTATTGGCATAAGGGGAATCAAGTCTCACATTCGAAATCGATTCAAAGCCTCACTGGTGAAGGCTTTAATGCTAAATATCTGGCCGATGTCTGTAACCTTTCTGCCGAGCAAGCTTGGCAACAAGAGCTGCAAAAAATCGCGGCGATGCAGAGCCGTCAACCGAGCAGCCCTGCGCCACTGAATGCGAAAATCACCATCGTCGATGGGGAGCAAGTGATCGCCTCTAATGCGGTGTCTGATGACGAGATGTGCCAGCAGTTTGAAGATTACATTATGCAGACTTACGGCTGTTAACGGCTCTATCCCCTGACGACTTGAGCAGCGGTGATCTTTATTGCCAGCAACCTCAAGTGGTTTGGGGATAGAAAACCCACGGCTTAAACCTGCTTCGGATAATGCTTTTTCAATAAGCTGTGCATATTGCGCTTACGTTTGTAGGTTTCCGCCAGTGATGTTATCGCGAGATAAACATAGCTCGATACTGCACGCCACTCATTATCTCCCCCTTTTTTTAGCGCTCTGTATTAACTCATTGAACTGTAATTATTATTTTATATTGATGACATATTAACTTCATTTTTGGATGCCAACCTCCTGCTCTGGTTTGACCAGTTTTGGATTTTTTATTGCACAAAACCCATCCCCAAACAGCGTGGTGTTAGGGATAAAGAGGATAAAAATAAGGAAGTTATTATGTCTATGTCTCGCAGAGGCTTTATAAAGGCGGTTTCCGCTAGCATGGTCGCTAGCAGTTTGATCGCGTGTCAATCTGATGATACACAGCTCAAACCAGTTACCTTTGAGCATGGTGTAGCCAGTGGAGATCCGTTACAAGATGCCGTTATCATCTGGACTCGGGTAACCACTGAAAGTCGTTACGCAGAAGTGACTTGGCAACTGTCTGAACATGAGGATTTTGCTCACTTAGTGGCTTCTGGCAAACAGCAAACTGACAGCGAAAAAGACTTTACAGTCAAAGTTGATGTCATAGGATTAGCCGCAGGAAAAAACTATTTTTATCGCTTTATATGTCAGGGAATAAACAGCCAAGTGGGGCGAACCAAAACGTTGGCACAAGGCGAGTTAGCCAAAGCATCGTTGGCGGTGGTTTCTTGCTCTAATTACCCGACAGGGTACTTCAACGTTTATCGAGAAATCGTTCTCCAGCATCAGAAAAAGCCGTTTGATGCGGTACTGCATTTAGGCGATTACATTTACGAATACGGCTCCGGTGGTTATGCCACCGAAAATGCGGCGTCCCTTGGACGTGAACCGAGCCGTGGTACTGAGTGTGTCAGCCTGCAAGATTATCGAGCACGTTATGCACAATATCGCCAAGATAGCGATCTACAAGCCTTGCATGCTTCGATGCCGATGATTGCAGTATGGGATGATCATGAAATTGCTAATGACACTTGGCTTAATGGCGCTGAAAATCATCAACCAGAACAAGGCAGTTTTGAATTGCGACGCGCCGCAGCCGCTGCTGCATGGGTAGAATGGCTCCCTGTCCGTGAAAACCCTGAATCGAATGTAATTATCTATCGTCACTTCTCTTTTGGCGATCTTTTGGATCTCTACATGCTCGATACTCGTGTCGTCGCCCGTGATGAACCATTGGATTATTTTTCGTTGTCCTCTCCCTCAATGGAAGGCATCGCGGGATTGGTTGCTCAGTCTCGTCAACCCGGTCGAAACCTATTAGGTCAGCATCAAAAACAGTGGCTAAAAAACCAAATGGCTAACGCTTCTGGTAAATGGTCAATCATGGGCCAACAAGTATTGATGAGTCGAATGGAGCTACCAAGCACAGTAATGCAAGCGCTGTTTGGTTTGTTTATGGCTGATGACGAGAATAAAGCCCTAGCCCTAAATCATGTCAACCAAGCTATCCAAACGTACCTTGCCAATCCTAACTCAGATCCGCATCTTATCCCCTACAACCTTGATGCTTGGGATGGCTATTATCAAGAGAGAGAATGGCTTTATCATTTAGCGCAACAAGAAGGCAAACGGTTTATTAGCTTAGCAGGTGACAGTCATAATGCGTGGTGTAGCCAACTGTTTGATGCGCAGGGCAAAGCGATAGGTATCGAATTTGCGACATCATCGGTCAGTTCGCCCGGTTTAGAAGAGTACCTAGGCGTTGATGGCTCGACTATTATGCAAATGGAGCATGTTCTGCCACTGTTGGTCAGAGAGCTGCAATGGACAGATTTGAAGCAACGCGGTTTTCTACGCTTAGATGTCACCAAAGAGAAAGCTGAAGCTACTTGGACTTTTATTTCCAATATCATGACCAAGGATTACCAAGTAAAACAAAAAACCATCGCTACTGAAGATGGTAAAGGGATTAGCATCCGTTGAGTCTCTATCCCCTGACGACTTGAGCAGCGGTGATCTTTATTGCCAGTAACCTCAAGTGGTTTGGGGATAGAAAACCTATAGCTTAAACCTGCTTCGGATAATGCTTTTTCAATAAACTGTGCATATTGCGCTTACGTTTGTAGGTTTCCGCCAGTGATGTTATCGCGAGATAAAAATCAGCGAGTGCGGCTGGGTGTTTAGCCAATAAGCGCTCGACGCGTTGTAAATGATGAATTGCCTCTTGATAACCTTGGTTACTGGTGCGGTCAATACACACGTGAGCAACACGAAGGTAGTAGTCCAAAGTATGTTTGGGTTTATCCGTTACGATTTCATCGGCCAGTGTTAGCAATACATGGCTATCGGTTGACCGAGTAGCGACCCAATCACACGCTTTTTTCCACGCTTGTTGCTCAATATAAAACTCAACTAAGGCGCTATTGTGGTGGCTAACAAACCCGCGAGCATCGGCAGGTTGGTAGTTATTGATCAATGTCTGTTCGATACGAGTTAAAAACTCTTTATCCTCAATCTGGTGTGTCACTTTAAAAGCGCTCAACTCTTGGTAGCCTTGAAAAGTCGGAGCGTCAGTAAACAATCGATTAGCCAAACTCCACGCCTTAGCAACCTCGCACAAGCTAATATAGAGGTTGACTTGCAGTTGCTCGCATTGTTGCATCTCAATATGGTTAGCTTGTTTTTTCGCTTTGGCTAACCAAAATTCGGCTTGAAGTGGCTCCTGATGCTCAAGATAGAGTTGCACGATTTCCAGAAAATCGTCGCAGCGCCACGCGATTTTTTGCTTAATAGCGATACGCTCATGCCAATCACTGGCGGTGCTTAGCAGTGGCCTAGCCCATGTTTTCAGGTTCCATGCGTTATCACGATTAAGTGGAGTTTTCTCAATCGCGGTTTTGCACACTTCAATAAATGTCTGATTGCTGCGCCAAACGGGCTCGAAGTGAGTGTCAATCGTTGGGTAAACATCAAACTCATAGTCGGTCATGCGCTCAAACATCCACTGCGCTTTTTCCGCTTCACTCCAATTCAACTGATTGAGGATTAACGGCATCTGAACATTGATCAGCGCTTCAACCCCAAACCGCTCTCCGTTCGAATCATCAATTTGCTCTAACACGAGATTTAAACGGGTCACGATGTAGTGAATTAATTTCCACTGCTGATCCGCTTTCAGTGCTTTCGCGGCTTCACAGATCAGTTCGAGTTGCTCTTCTGCGTAAGAGAAGTAGTCGCCAACTTCACGCCAATTCCAAATCTGTTCACGGGGTAACGCTTGGGTCACCATTTTTTTCAAATCGTTATAACTGACGCTCTGCTCAGTGAGCTGCATTTTTGCTATTAGCGTTTTCCAAGCGGATTCATCTTGTTCGAGGTAATCGAGTAGCTTCTCTAAGATCGCCTCTTCCCCTAATGTTTTTAGGTGATTGCGGATCCGATCGCGTTCATCATCTTGATCGATTGGCGAATCGCTCAGTAAGCAATACGAAACGGCAGCACCATGTTTACACATCTCTTGGTATTCAGCGGCTGGGCAAGTGCAGTAGCTTGATAATGTTTGACCACCATTGAGTTGCACACGGTAAAGCTGAGAGCCTTTTACTTCGGCATTGGCGGTATGACCATTAACGGTCAATTTACACACCGCTCCACTTTTCGCGAGCTGCATGCCTTTTTGTAATGAGCTCGGTTCGCACAGGGCAAACAGAGCAGTAAAATCAAAGAAAGAAGAGGAGTTATTAGGCATAAGCAGATCCGTTTTCGCTATCGTCGGCCTTGTCTGATCAAGACGTTGCTAGAGGTTTCACGCACTTTGCCTGTTTTGGATTGGAGCTTCAAGTCAAACATCGTGATAATGAACAAAACGGTGGATCAACTCGCTACACCTTTGAATACAATGATCTGCCCTAAGTAGTACACCACCCAAAAATCGGAATCAGTCACACAAAAATACACAAACAAGAAGCTTCTTACATCTTGGGCGTGATTTTTATCACTTACAACAGGTAAGCATATCCTTACCATTCAGATAACGAATCAATGTGTCTTATCTGTCTGTATTGTTTAAATCGGTTTTGTTTTGATTTTGAATAGACAGTTACTCTATGGTGTGAATAATGAAAAAAATGCGACTTACTCCGACCGCTTTGCTGCTCAGTAGCGCACTGCTCTTGGGCTGTAATCAGGATATCGATACCATGGCAACACCTGAAAAAACGCTTAAAATTGCTACCTATAATCTCTCTTTTGACCGTAACACCTTTGCAGAACTGGTGACTGAAATGCAGGTAGAACCTGCGCAGCAGCAAGCTTTGGTTGAAGCTTACTTAGCGGGCAAGATTGAACAAAAAGACAAAACATTAGCGCAAAATGTTATCCAGATCCGCAATGTCGCGGCGGTTATTCAACATAATCGCCCTGATGTATTGATGATGGCGGAATTTAATAATGATGGTACTGGTGAAGATACTTCGGCGTTGATCGGCTTTCAAAACAATTATTTATCTGTCGCACAAAGCCGACAAGGCGCAGGAGGCGAGCCAGATCTAGAACCGATTGATTATCCGTTTGCTAAAGCCTACGCCACCAATACTGGGCTATTGAGTGAATTTGATTTAGATAATAATGGCCAAAAGGGTCAGTTACCGGGCGATTCTTGGGGATTTGGTTTTTATCACGGCCAATACGCGTTTGCTTTACTGTCTAAGTACCCAATTGATGCGAGCCAAACACGCACCTTCCAGCACTTTAAATGGAAAGATATGGCTGGAGCAGAAAACCCCAAGATCACCATCTGTGATGGCTCACAAAAAATTCCTCAAGGCATGGTGTGTGGTGATGCTTGGTATAGCGATGCAGAATGGCAACAGGTACGTTTATCGTCTAAAAACCATGTGGATGCGCCGATTGTGATTCCAACTGTCGATGGGGATCAAGTGATCCATTTACTGATGTCTCACCCGACGCCCCCAGTCTTTGACCCTGGTAAAAATCAGCAACAAAACGCTGCAGAAGTGCAGTTTTGGCACCATTACATACAAAATCAGCCCTATTTTTACGATGATGCTGGTAAGACTGGCGGATTAGCCAACAATGAAAGGTTTGTCATCATGGGCGATTTAAATCTCGACCCGGTCGCCGGTGATGGGTTAAGTGAAATAATGCAAGCACTGCATGCTGATCCGCTACTTAATCAAAAGGTGACTCAAGGGACGCTTTACCCAAGTAGCCTTGGTGCCGCTGAATTTGCTGCGCAGCGATCATCAACTCATCCTCATCCACAGCGAATCACGTCCACTTTTGGCTTAGGCGTTGATTATGCTCTGCCTTCGGCTAACTTAACCGTTATTGATTCAGGTGTTTATTGGCCAGCGTCTGATCAGGTGGGCTATCGTTTAATGAATGACTCGCGTTTGGGCCGTTATGGGGACGGTAAAGATGTCTCTTCCGACCATCGCCTAATATGGGTTGAAGTGAAGTTATAGGGTATCCCAAGTTGTTGGGGGATCAGAAAAGAGGCTCTATACCCAAACAACTTGGAGTTGCAGGTAGGCGGCAAGTGAGTGAGCCCCCATGAGCATAGATAGACTATGTGATTGGGGCGAACGAACGTAGCCAACACCCCTGCAGCTTCAAGTCGGAAGGGTATATTTAGAGCCTCAATCAAGCAAGTTTAACCAACCGCAGGAAAATCTAAGATGCTGGTGGCGACGGAGAAATAGATAATAACTCCGACCGCATCGGCAATAGTGGTAACCAGTGGCGCACTGGCCGATGCCGGATCAAACTTAAGTTTACTGAGAATAAATGGCAGTGACATCCCCACCAGCGATCCAACTACGACCACAATTTGCATGGTTAACGCTACCACTAAGGCAATTTCTGGACCGCCGCGCCATAAGCCAAGCAGCGATACCGCAATCGCCATAGTGACACCCAGTAAACCGGCGATAAACAGTTCTTTAGCCAGCATTTTCGCCCAGTCTTTACCAATCACTTCACCGGTTGCAATAGCTCGAACCATCAGCGTTGCCGATTGCGCCCCGGCGTTACCACTACTACCAATCAATAAGGGTAAGAAAAAGACCAGCGCAACGTAGGCTTGAATCGTATCTTCAAAATAGGCGATCCCCGCTCCGGAAAAGAGATTACCGAACACCAGCAAAACTAACCAAAACACGCGCTTACGGTACATCAATCCAACGGAAGCATCTTTTAGGTTACCGGAGAAATCGACCGCGGCAGATTTATGAATCGAACGATCTGCTTCTTCTTCTGCAACGTCCATCGCATCATCATAAGTCACAATACCGACCATGCGATTTTGTTGATCCAATACCGGAAGAGCGAGTAAGTCATATTTACTGATCGCTTGCGCGGCCACATTTTGCGCTTCATCCACCCGTACAAAGATCAGCACTTGAGTCATGATTTTGCCAACCGTTAGACTTGGCTCAGAAATCATCAAATCACGCAGGGAAACGGTACCTTGCAGATGCATTTGCTCATCAACAACGTAAGCTTGGTAAATAGTTTCTCGCTCACTGGCGATTTTCCGTAGTTGGTTGATGGCTTCTTCAACGGTTTGATGGGCATCGAGCGTCGCAAAATCCGAGGTCATTAATGCCCCGACGCTCTCTTCTGGATAAGAGACTAAGCGCTGAATATCGCGCCGGTCTTCCGCATCCATTTGTTGTAAAACTTGATGCTGAAACTCTGGTTCTAATTGAGTAAGTAAATCAGCGCGTTCATCATGGGGCATGAGCTCCGTCATTTGTGCGAGCTCTTGCGCATTAAGCTCTTCGGCGAGCTTTTCTTGCCAGCGCAAGGAAAAATACCCAAATAGAGCGGCTTGTTTTTCTAGAGAAATCAGCAGTAACAATTGCCCCGCTTCTTTAGCGGTTAAACGTTGATTATCCAACAATTCGGTGAGGGCTTCTGCGCAGTCAGCCAGTGGGTGCTCTTCAACAAAGCGTTCCATAGCTTCGGCATTTTGACTGATGTGCAGCGCCATGAGGTCTTGAGTCATGATATTGATTGACATCTAAATACTCTTTTCATTGTCATGTGAGCATGAATCAACGTCATTATTGTTTTATCTTATGACATGCTCTTTGCTCTTAGCGACTAAAGATACTGAGAGATAAAATAATAATAAGATGAATAGCATGCAAATGGCTGATTTTAGCACAGTTATAAGACAACCAGAGCGAAGAAAAAGAAAATCAGGCTATTCTGACTACGTGCTAAGAAAATAGACGTCGACAAAATAGCCTGATGAAGGTTGTAAATGATAAGGTCGCTTCACTTATCCAGACGATAGCGAGTTAAGCTTCCACAACTTGCCAGCTAGCCAGTGAAACGGTCGGCTCTAAACTTAATCGACCAATCACCCGTTCGATGTGTGAATCGGTCCGTTGTGTTGCCATCACCGAAGAGATGACACGTACCTGAGTCTGTTTATCTTGGATTAAGGTTTCACTTTCTAGCTTTTGTAATTGCAAAGCCCCCGAAGAGACACCTTGCAATAATAAAGCTCGAACATGCGCTTCATCACTCTCTAAACAAACCACCTCTAAACGGTATTGCCACCAGCATTCCGCTTGTTGGACGGACTCGACAGGGCGATGGTTGATGATCCTCACTAACGGGCGTAATAGGGTATTGGTGGCCAAAATAACGATCGTCACCGCAACCGCACCTGACCACTGATTGGCGCCAATCATCACTCCTATCGCGGCAGAGCACCACAAAGTAGCCGCGGTATTTAAGCCGCGAATATTGGCCCCTTCTTTCATTATTACCCCAGCACCGAGAAAGCCGATGCCTGAGACTACCTGCGCTGCCACGCGTGTTGGACTGGCATCGCCATCGACCATCATCGACATCAGAGTAAAGCTCGCCGCACCAAGGGACACTAAAGCGTTGGTCCTCAAACCTGCCATGCGTTGATGCCATTGACGCTCAAGCCCCACCATGGCTCCCAAGCCTGCGGCTAACATGAGCGGCAGGATAAAATCAAAAATGTCCCACATGGCGAGCTCCTATGCCCATTTATACCGTGGGCGGAAAATCCAGAATCATCGTCGCCACCGAGAAATAAATGATGACTCCCACCGCATCGGCAATCGTAGTGATCAATGGCGCACTAGCGGAAGCAGGATCAAACTTCAGTTTGCTAAGAACAAACGGCAGTGACATACCAACGACGGAGCCAACAATCACCACAATTTGCATGGTAATTGCCACGACTAAAGCAATCTCTGGTCCACCGCGCCATAAACCAAGCATCGATACCGCGACAGCCATAGTTACGCCGAGTAGCCCTGCTATCATCACTTCTCTACCGAGCATTTTTGCCCAATCTTTACCGATCACTTCTCCGGTAGCCAGTGCCCGAACCATCAAGGTGGCAGACTGAGACCCCGCGTTACCGCCACTGTCGATCAACAGCGGTAAAAAGAAGACCAAGGCGACGTAGGCTTGAATGGTATCTTCAAAATGGGCGATCCCTGCGCCAGAAAAAAGGTTACCGAACACCAGCAAGACCAACCAAAAGACCCGTTTACGGTACATTAATCCCACTGAGGCTTCTTTTAAGTTACCCGTGAAATCGACCGCTGCCGATTTGTGCATGTGGCGATCAGCTTCTTCTTCTGCCACATCCATCGCATCATCATAAGTCACAATGCCCACTAAGCAATTTTGTCCATCGACTACGGGTAACGCGAGCAAATCATATTTACTGATCGCTTGTGCTGCGACGTTTTGATCTTCATCGACTCGGACAAAAATCAACACTCGGGTCATGATCTTACCCACAGTTGAGCTGGGCTCTGAAATCACCAAATCGCGTAGTGACACCGTACCTTGTAAACGCTGCTGATCATCGACCACATAAGCCTGATAGATAGTTTCGGTTTGCTTAGCAATGCTGCGCAATTTTTGCATCGCTTGCTCGACCGTATAATCGGCAGCGAGTACAGCAAAATCAGAGGTCATCACCGCACCGACACTCTCCTCTGGATAAGCAACCAGCCTTTGAATGTCGGAACGCTCTTCGCTATCCATTTGCTCTAATACTTGCTGCTGAAGCTCGGGCTCCAACTGAGTCAATAAATCGGCTCGTTCATCGTGTGGCATCAGCTCAGCTAATTGAGTAAGAAGCTGAGCATCCATTTGCTCAGCCAACTTTTCTTGCCACGTTAAACTAAAATAACCAAACAGAGCCACTTGCTTTTCTAATGGCAGTAAGGCGAGCAGTTGGCATACCTCTTGTTCCGTTAATTGTTGCTCAGTTAATAACTGCGCAAAAGCTTCAGCACAGTCCGCCAAAGGATGTTGGTCGATAAAACGTAGCATCGCGGCTTGATTATGACTGATGTGCAGTGCCAACAGCTCTTGAGTCATGATAGAAACAGACATCGTGCTCTTCCCTTAGTGCTTCCAAAAACGCACAAAGCGCTTCCAGCCAGATGACGTTTTAGCCACACCTTGATCATTAAGTTCAAGTTGGTGACGAATGATCGCGCGGGCAGCGTTTAATTCCAATACTCCCACAACACGGTGGCGGCTATCCAAAATTGGCAGCACGGGCCATTGGCTTTTTCTCAGTTGTAATGCGGCTGGATAAGCTTCGCTTAAGGCAAAAGTATAATGATTAGCCCCTTGTACCAGCGCTGTGACAGGCTGAGTTTTATCAGCACATAATAAACGGCTAATAGACACCAAACCTTGGTACTCAGCGCGATCATTAATCAACGCAATAACATGAACGGAAGAAGAAAACAGCGGGCTCGCTTTGAGCATGGTGATCACTTCTTGCACCTGTAATTGGTCACTAACACAGAAAAAATCACGCTTAGCGTGGCTTAATACTGCGCGTTGCACTGGGGTACGGGCTTTTTTTACATCAGCGATGTAATGCGTACGAAAAACTGTCATCTTTGTCTCTCCTGAGTTGGGCTCAGGACAAAGAAACCTGGTGATCGCAACCACAAATTTTGCCTAAACGAAAAACGCTTAGCGCAACAATGGGTTTGCGAAGCACGACGTGTCGGCTCACAACATGTGAGCATCAGTCATAGGTTACGCACGGGCAAACGTTGCCTTACTGCGCAAAGTATTAACGTATGGAATTAACGATGGAAGGAAAGAGTTCGCTTTGCCAAGGGTAGTTACCGCCTGACAACAGCTAAAGAGAATTTAGCGACAGGCTAGCAAGAAACCGTTGGTGTTTTCGAACCATCGAAAAGACCATACTGTGATATTCGACTACTCGACGAGTCCATAGGTTTCTATTGTACCTCGATAAATTAAAAGGGATCGGTTGTTACTCGGCTTAACGCTTAAAGTATAGCGTTAAATTGCATCAACCGGGTTATTTTTCGCGCTAAATATTATTGATCAACCAATTGAAAGTCAATTTAAAATTAAGCGCGAACGGATTTTTTACCATTTATCTCAAACCAGCAACAACGATTCTCTTGTGAGGAAGGCCGACTAACGCAACGTCTCTTGATTGACACCGAGGTTCTCACCTAGCCACATCACTTGATGTTCACTATGATCATGCCAATCATCCCCAGAAACAGGATGAATCAAGACACTCAAAGGGCCACGCGCATTATCCAGCCAATCAATAAAGGATTTTTGCTGTTCAGAAAAATGAATTTCAAACATTGGTTTGCGATGGGGGCCAACCAAACGCGGGACCAAGGGAAAGATGGCACTAATCTGCTCGCGGCATTCAGCAATGATGGTTTGCTGCAAAGCATAAGCGAATGGCTGTTGAGATAAATCAAAATAAACATGAGCGTGATACATCATTTACTCCTTGGGCAAGTAGGACAAGTTCTCACTATTATACGGGGCGTAGCGATGAAACCTAGCCTGAGTTTTTCAGCAACTTGGTTAAGATTTTTGAACGATCAGATTGATTCATCGTTACTCGCCAGTGCATATCACTACAGCGTAAGCAGCCATCGCTAATCGTATCGATTAATTAGCTCGATAAACTTGCCCTTTTAACCATTCAATGAAAATCGCCGTGGTTTCCGTTTGATTATGAACAATAAAGTAATAACCAGCGTTCGCGGCTATTGGCTCAAATGGCGTGACTAATTTGCCCTGTTCTAATTCATTACTCAGTAGAGCCAGCCTTGCCATCGCGATACCAACGCCCGCCTCTGCCGCCGACATGGCCATGTCGGTTCGATTAAAAAAATGGCCTTGATGCGTCGCCAATTCAATGCCCATTTCCGAAGCCCAGTACAACCACTCATAATCTCGCGCCGCTTTTGCCCATGGCATCGCATCATGCAACAAAACGACCTCGCGCCACGCCGATGGGCGACGTTCATGTGTGATTAAATCAGGATGAGCCGCCAGATAAGCCGGGCTCATCACTGGTAATAAATACTCTTCCAATAATAATTCTGCGTTGGCTTTAGAATAAGGAAACGGCCCGTAGTCAATCGCCAGATCAAAATCGCGCCGATCGCTATCTACCAATGCTCCTTCCGCGAAGGTTTGAATTTGAATATCAGGATGATGACGATAAAAGTCTTCCAGCCGCGGCACCAACCATTTAAAAGCAAATGATGGGGTGAGTTTTAAACGTATCTCACGTCGATTGGCTCGTTGGTTAAGATGCTCAATTGTACTATCAATATCTTGCAAGCTACGTTGAACAACCACTAACAAGGTCTGCCCCGCTTCGGTCAATCGCACCCCTCGCGAGTGCCGTTCAAAAAGACTAAAACCTAATTGCGCTTCAAGCTGCAATAATTGTTGGCTAATCGCGCCCGTCGTAATGTGCAAACTTTTGGCCGCACTACTGAAACTGGTATGATGAGCAACCTGTACAAAGGTATGTAATCCAGCAAGGTAAGTATTCTTTAACATGGCTATGGCTTTTAGAAAAACTAAACACTGATGATAATTTTTATCGATTGTTAACAAAAGGTAAAGCAAAGAAACTACTTACGTTGTTAATTTGGAGGTTGTCATGGAAATTATTGTTTTAGGTAGTGGTGTGATTGGTTTAACCAGTGCTTGGTATTTATCACAAGCAGGACACAATGTGACGGTTATCGACCGTCAAGCCAGAAGTGCAGAAGAAACCAGTTTTGCTAACGCAGGGCAAGTTTCCTACGGTTATTCTTCGCCTTGGGCCGCTCCTGGTGTACCGCAAAAAGCCATTAAATGGCTACTGGAGAAACACGCCCCTCTGAAAATTAAACCATCACTTGATCCAAAATTACTCAATTGGACAACCCAAATGCTGGCGAACTGCCAGTTATCTCGTTATCAAACCAATAAAGCTCGCATGTTATCGATTGCTAATCATAGCCGAGAGTGTTTGATTGAGTTGAATAAAAATTACGATATTCAATATCAAGGCCGCCAAAAAGGCACCTTGCAAGTGTTTCGGAAACAAAAACAATTGCAAGCGGTTGAAAAGGACATGCAGTTGCTGGAAGAAAGTGGTACTCGTTTCGAACTGCTGGATGTCGCTGGCTGTTTAAAACAAGAGCCAGGATTAACGCCCGTTCAAGATAAACTGGTTGGTGGCCTGTATTTACCCGATGACGAAACTGGTGACTGTTATCTGTTTTGCCAACAATTAACCGAGTTAGCAAAATCGAAAGGGGTACGCTTTGAGTTTAATACTCAAGTGCAAGGCTTACTAAGCGAAGGCAATAAGATCACTGGTGTCAAAACCGATAAGGGATTACTTAAAGCCGATGCTTATGTGGTTGCGATGGGCAGCTACTCTCCGGCGCTACTCAAACCATTTGGCATTGATCTCCCCGTTTATCCAGTAAAAGGATATTCATTAACCGTACCGATCCGTGACGCCGATTTTGCTCCGCAATCTACTGTGATGGATGAAACCTATAAGGTTGCCCTAACCCGCTTTGATGAGCGTATTCGCGTCGCTGGAACGGCTGAATTAGCGGGTTTTGACCCTTCAATTCCCGAAGCGCGTAAAGCCACGATTGAAATGGTGGTGAAAGATCTCTTCCCTCAAGGCGGTTATTTCGAACAAGCGGAATTTTGGACCGGTTTTCGCCCGATGACTCCTGATGGCACACCGATCATCGGCGCAACTAAGCTCGACAATCTTTATACTAACACTGGCCATGGCACATTAGGCTGGACGATGGCTTGTGGCTCAGCAAGTTTGCTGGCTGATATTATCAGCCAACGTCCAAGTAAAATAAAAACCAGTGAACTCAACGTGTCTCGCTACGGTCAGGCAGTATCATAAGACCATGAGCGTCTAATCAATCCGTATTTTAGCTCCTCTCTGGCTCAACACCCTTATGGTGTATGAGCCATTTTTGTTTAGCGTCTCTCATCTCCGCTCGAAACATCACTAAAAATTAACATGTTAAGAATATTTATGTGATCAAAGCCACGCAAACACACAAGAAAGAAAAAACCAGTTAACAAAATAGTTACAAGAGATTTAAGATGTGGATGCAAAACAAACACAACAATTCGTTAACAGGGAAACTTTCATGCAGTCATTTGTTGATTTTATTAATGGAATAATTTGGAGCCCAGCCCTAGTGTATTTATGTCTTGGCGCTGGTTTGTTCTACTCAATCAATACTCGCTTTGTACAAGTTCGTCATTTCACCGAAATGTGGCGCTTGTTACTGTCAGGTAAAAGCTCATCAAAAGGAATATCTTCTTTTCAGGCATTGGCGGTATCTTTATCCGGTCGAGTCGGGACAGGTAATATAGCTGGTGTCGCTGCTGCGATTGGTTTTGGTGGGCCAGGCGCAGTATTTTGGATGTGGATGGTGGCCTTTTTTGGTGCTGCCACCGCGTATGCAGAGTCGACTTTAGCGCAAATTTATAAAGAAGAAGACAAAGATACTGGTCAGTTCCGTGGTGGACCGGCTTATTACATTGAAAAAGCCATGGGTCAAAAATGGTATGCGTGGATCTTTGCCATTGCGACTATTTTAGCCTGTGGGGTTTTACTGCCAGGTATTCAATCGAACAGTATCGGTAATGCGGTTGAAATGGCGTTTGGCTCTGGAGACATGGTCGAAACAGCCATGGGCACCTTTAGTTTTGCGAAGATCTTTACTGGTGCATTAATCTGTATTGTGCTGGCTTTCATTATTTTCGGTGGCGTTAAGCGTATTGCTCAATTTACTCAGTTTGTCGTTCCTTTTATGGCACTGGCTTACGTTATCCTCGCCTTTATCATCATTCTTTTAAATATCACTCAAGTTCCCGCAATCTTCATTATGATCATTGGTGATGCATTCACTCCTATGGCTGGCTTTGGTGCTGCTATCGGTTGGGGGGTGATGCGTGGCGTGTATTCTAATGAAGCAGGTCAAGGCACAGGGCCTCATGCTGCAGCTGCAGCGAGTGTCCAACACCCAGTGCAACAAGGATTAGTTCAGTCATTTTCTGTCTATATTGACACTTTACTGGTTTGTTCAGCCACTGCTTTCATGATTCTCATCACCGGTGCTTATAATGTTCACGGTGCTGAGGGGATGATACTGCAAAATTTACCAGCCGACATTGCAGCTAACAGCCCAGCCTTTACTCAAATGGCGATTGAAACCACCCTACCAGGGATTGGTAAGCCATTCGTTGCTATGGCGCTGTTCTTCTTCTCGTTTACCACGATTTTAGCTTATTACTATATCGCAGAGACTAACATTGCCTACATTCGCCGTACCTTCAAAATCAGTAGTGCGATGTTTTTGCTTAAAGTGGCCATGGTTGCTGTGGTGTTCTACGGTAGTATCAACACGGCTAACCTTGCATGGGCGCTCGGCGACGTTGGTGTAGGGCTAATGGCATGGCTCAATATTGTTGGTATTTTAATTATCTTCTTTTTGGCTAAACCGACCATCGTGGCGCTAAAAGATTATGAAGAACAACAAAAGCAAGGCGTTGAAGAATTTACTTTCAACCCCGTCAAGCTTGGCATTAAAAATGCCACTTATTGGGAAGAGAAATACCTACGTAAAACCGGCCAAGCTCCCACCGCTGAGCCTGAAGGTAAAACAACCGAGCTGCCAAGTACCTAAATAATAAGGCCGCTTTGTAAACACAACCTGCTGTATATAAAAACAAAAAACAGTACCAAGGGTTAGCGATTGCTAACCCTTTTTTGATCTATGACTACAGTTTACTGAATAAAAGAAAAATCTATTATCAATAGCATCGACACGGTGCCCTCCAGCTAACTAGATTAATAATTTAATTTTGAGGATAATCACAAAATTTAAAACCAAAAACAAAACAACATACTATCCAATCGTTCTGTTGATAGGGATCATCATTCTTCATATCAAGTCAGGAGAAGATAAGCTCATCTTTTGATAATACAGAGCTTGACTATGACAAATCCTATCGAACATGAAAGAAAAGTAACTTGGGGAAGTTATCTAGCCCTAACGTTTGCAGTCGTTTTTTTCTCTGGACTGCTTCAGTCTAACGAATGGTACGGCGTATTTGACTTTACTACCCTCAATGGCTCATTTGGTAAAGTCGCCTATAGTGTTACGGAAACAGCAGAAGGGATGCAAACTGTATCAACTTCTTTTCGTGGCAATGGAGGAAGTGGCGCTCGAGATGGATTCATCTTTGCACTTTCACTCATTCCTACCGTGATGTTTGCCTTGGGTATGATTAATGTCCTTGAACAATACGGCGCTCTCGATGCCGCTCGAAAACTATTAACTCCCCTATTACGCCCCTTGATGAGTATTCCAGGTAATACTGGATTAGCACTCATAGCCTCCTTGCAAAGTACTGATGCTGGCGCGGCAATGACTCGTAAGTTAAAAGACGAGGGGCGAATAACTAAGCGGGAAACCGATATCTTCACGATGTTCCAATTCACAGCCGGTGCAACGATTGTTAACTTCTTTTCCTCGGGGGCGGTACTCTTCACTTTAACCCTCGCTGACGGTTCTTTGGCGGTGACCTCTTCAATTGGCTTAGCCGTTGCAGTCATGTTTATCTTTAAAATTATCGGAGCCAATGTTTTCCGAGTTTATCTCAATATTACCGAAGGCAAAGAATCACCACCGACTACCCCTCATCAGGCACAAGCGGAGAGCAAATAATGAATAATCCATCTGAAGTTCAATCATCAACCACAAAAAAACCGATGATCACTGATGTTTTCGTTGAAGGTGCTAAAAAAGGCTGGGTAATTGCGACCACATCAACCGTCCCTAATGTATTAATGGCTTTTGTGATCATCAAAGCATTACAAATAACAGGAGCACTAGATCTGATTGGTATTTTATTTTCACCCATCATGGCTATTTTCGGCTTACCAGGTGAAGCGGCAGCAGTATTAATTGGCGCTTGGATGTCTATGGGAGGAGCCGTTGGCGTTGTTATCACTCTCTTTGATCAAGGCATTTTAAATGGTGCCCACATCGCTATTTTAGCCCCAGCTATTTATTTGATGGGTTCACAAGTCCAGTATATTGGTCGAATTATGGGCCCTATTGGCACTGAAGGTCGTTACATTCCAGTGATGATTATCATCTCCATTCTTAATGCATTTGGTGCCATGTTAGTCATGAATTTATTTGTTTAGGAGACAAAAATGTCATTTTCTTTAGAAGAATATCTCAATGAACTTCGCCCACTGATAAACGTTGACTGCGGAACTTACACTCTAGATGGTATTGAATTTATAGCTGAACAATTCGAGAACAAGTTTCTACAGTTAGCCGGTTGGCAAGTGAAACGGATTGATTGTGACAGAGCTGGGGTCGGTTTAGAAATTCGTAACAAACCTGAATCAGAGCTTATCGATGTAATGCTAATTGGCCATATGGATACCGTATTCCCTCCAGGTACCGCAGCTCAACGCCCCATGACACTCGATAGTCAAAAAGCCTATGGTCCCGGCGTATCAGACATGAAGTCTGGACTACTCAATATCGTTTATGCAATGCGCAACCTTAGCCAGAGCGCCTTAGATAAATTGTCTATTTGTATTTGCATGAACCCAGATGAAGAAACCGGATCTTTATATTCTCATCAATGGATACAAAATAGTGCCAAAAAAGCTCGCTATGTTTTGGTTGCTGAAGCTGCTCGTGCTGATGGTAGCCTAGTGAAAGCACGCAAAGGGATGGCACGGTATAAAATCGAGTTTTCAGGCATTGCCGCTCATGCTGGTAATGAGCCAGAAAAAGGTCGCAGTGCTATCACGGAAATGGCTCATTGGATTTTAGCAATCAATCAAATGACCAACTTATCTTCAGGAACCACTTTGAATGTCGGCGTTGTGTCTGGAGGGACAGTCGCGAATATCGTGCCAGATCACGCACAAGCTATTGTTGATATCCGCTTTTGGAACAATCAAGAATACGATGATATTAATCATCAGTTAATCAGCATGATAGAGCAACCATACCTTGATGGGATTAAAATTTCTTTACATCGTGAGGCCTATAAACCCGCGATGATTCCGAGCGATGAAACCCAATCATTCATGAATATCGTCGAGCAAGTAGGAAGTGAAATCGGTCTAGTTATTAATTGGCAAGCAGTGGGTGGCGGTTCCGATGCCAATGCCACAGCAATTTTAGGCATTCCAACGTTAGATGGATTTGGTCCAATTGGTGCTGGATTCCACAGCGAAGATGAATATCTCTTACTGGACTCCATTGAACCTCGGATAAAACTCTTGATCAACCTACTGGAGAGATTAGCACAGTAACCATTGTGATAACTCAAGCCGAAATCTAGAACCTGAGATTGCAAGGAAAATAATCCTATGCTCATCAATATTGATGAGCATAGCTATCGGTTAAAAATAACAAAGAAAGGTCGCTTGTGATAAAAACCGAGCGCAAGATAAACTGTTCCGTCCCCCCGATTTATAAGGATTTACATGGATGTTTAAAGTACTGCTCACCGGCTTTGAGCCTTTTGGAGAGGATAGCCTTAACCCATCGCAGGCATTACTCAACGCAAAAAAACAGCTACACGTAACAGGGGTCGAGGTGATAGGTTGTGTTCTGCCCGTGGTCCGTTATCAAGCCGCTGAAGTTGCCATCAATGCAATTAAGACCCATCAACCCGATTTAGTCTTGATGTTCGGGCAAGCCAGTGGACGTGGCGTCATTACACCTGAGCGAGTAGCCATTAATCTTGATGACTACCGGATAGCCGATAATGCTGGTCATCAACCGATCGATGAAGCCATTATTGCCGATGGACCAGCGGCATACTTTACTACCCTGCCGGTCAAAGCCATGGTGGAGGATTTACAGCAAGCAGGGATCGCCGCCGAAGTATCCCACTCGGCAGGAACCTTTGTCTGTAATCATCTATTTTATGCTGTTCAGCATTATTTAGCTCAAAAGGATATTCGCAGCGGTTTTATCCATGTTCCGCCGTTGCCAGAACAAGTTCCAGCGACTAATCCATCATTACCCAGCTTAGGATTAGAACCGCTCATAGCAGCCGTACGAGTCATGATTCAAACTTGTTATCACAGCAAACAAGACAGGCAAATCATCGGTGGAAATGTGTGCTGATAGCCATAATCGAGTAGGAGGCGGGATCACTCCCGCCGTCCTCTCACACCACCGTACAAGCGTGGATCGCATACGGCGGTTCCGAATAGATTTTCAATGTTTCATACCCTTCCAACAATGAGTATAACCCCAAC
>NZ_VHSI01000030.1:0-10358 GCF_013048705.1 Vibrio sp. A11
TTGGGGTTATACTCATTGTTGGAAGGGTATGAAACATTGAAAATCTATTCGGAACCGCCGTATGCGATCCACGCTTGTACGGTGGTGTGAGAGGACGGCGGGAGTGATCCCGCCTCCTACTCGATTACTTAACCTGTTGATAGAAAAGCCTTTCTTAACTTCTGTTTTGGAAGCAGTCTCTTGTTTTCAAATAAACCCAGTTTCATATCCCCGCCGTTATCCGTATAACCACGCCTCTGTTCAATCAATAATAAAGCGCCTAAGTTTAAGCTTACCTAAGCAACTGGATGCTACTAATGTCTGTACCGTCTTAATAGGCTATAGAATGGCCTTCTATGAATGGCGTACCTAATTAGGTTTTTATCCAAGTCGTTAGGAAAGCTCACTTACGCTTTGGAGTGAGTTATATGGTTCCTTTTTCTTTACGTCGTCAACATCCATTAATGCTAGCCTGTTTATTGGCTTTTTCTTCGGCCAGTTTAGCTGATAACCATTGTTATTTTTCTGAATTAGCTCAGGCCGATGATCGGTTAGCCAGTATTAAACATGCAGACCACACTTGCTATAGTTCATGGTATAGCGCTGGAGTAGATAGCCTCAACGATTTATACAGCGAGCAGAGTATTGCAGCCATTCAGCGTGACTTAATGACTCACGTTGGTCAGTATCAAGGGCAGGCGGATCAAGCGAAGATCATTAATAATTTAAGTGAATTTATTCGTGCTGCTTATTATGTGCGTTTTTATGCCCAAGGTGAACATCAGCCATTTTCTCAAGCATTAAACGAGCGAATTGCACAAACAATCAATCAGTTTCTGCGCTCTCCTCATGTGGTTAATCAAGGCCGAGAACAAGTTAGTGCCTTTAAAAACATGAGTTTGATGGCGGATAGCATTAAACAACTGCCATTGACGATGGACAGTATGATGGCGTTATTAGAGCACTTTACCCCCGATACTGCGCAAAATACTCAATGGGTTGATGGCTTAAATAATTTATTTAGAGCTATGGCCGGTCATATCGGACGAGATGAGTTTTATCAATATTTAGCTCACAATCCACAACATATTGATACTTTGGAGCGGTTTGCGCAAAACAATCAGTGGGCATTAACCACCGACGCAAAATTTTTAGTTTTTAATGCGATTCGAGAAACAGGACGGTTACTGGCTTCCTCTCAGTTAGTTACTCGCCAACAAGCGAAACAAGTGATGCTGGATACGTTACAACGTTACCCGTTAGGTAGTGAACATGAAACGCTATGGTTGGCAGCGGTAGAGATGCTCCAGCACTTCGCCCCAGAAGCGATTGCCGATATAAATATAGAAGCGCAAAAAGATAACCTAGCAGCGCGTATATTACCTAATTGGCACCAATGTGATGGCCCAGCGATTGTTCGTTCGCAAGATTTGACCATACAACAAGAGCGTGAAGTCTGTTCGGTTCTCAACGCGAAAGAGCAAGATTTCCATCAGGTTATCAACAGCGGTGGTCTACCGGTAGCCGACGATTTGAATGACAAAGTAGAAGTTGTGGTGTTTGCGAATAACCAAAGTTACGTCGATTATTCCGCATTTTTGTTTAATAACACGACGGATAATGGTGGTCAGTATCTAGAGGGCAATCCAGCCGAGCCGAATAATCGAGCACGATTTATCGCTTATCGCTATGCTAACGGTGAAGATGCGCTATCAATTCTTAACCTTGAACATGAATATGTCCACTATTTGGATGGACGATTTAACTTATATGGCGGTTTTGGCGAAAACCTTGCTCATGGACATATTGTCTGGTGGTTAGAAGGTTTTGCGGAATACATGCATTATAAACAAGGTTACGATGCTGCTATTCGCACGATTCAACAGGGGAAAATGAGCCTTTCTGATGTTATGGCGACCACCTATTCTCACGATACTAATCGTATTTATCGTTGGGGTTATCTCGCAGTGCGCTATATGTTAGAAGTGCATCCTCAAGAGGTGGATCGCTTGCTGGCGTTGGCAAGACAAGGTCAATATGCACAGTGGGCAGAAGTGGTGAAACAATTAGGTACTCAATATGATGAGGACTTTTCGCGCTGGTTGGATACCTTAAATATTGATGAGCAACCCTCGATTGATCCAACACCTGAGCAGCCACAAGAGGCACAACCGATAGAGTTAGAGGCTAATCAAGCGATAATATTGCACGGTAATTATCTTTCTGAGCAACTCTATTATATTGATGTTCCTGAGCGCACGTTAAGCTTTGAGGTTACGATTGATGGGCAAGGTGATGCGGACTTATACATGAGTTATGAAAAAGTCGCTCATTATTATGATTATCAATTCAGTAATGTTGCCCTTGGTAGTAATGAGAGATTAAGTTTTAAGCCTCAAGCGGATGGTTATGTACAAGCTGGTCGTTATTATATTAGTGTCACTGGGAGAGCGGCATTTTCTGATGTCAAGCTATTGGCACAGATCCAATATGACCAAACTAGCACCCCAAGCCATGAAGTTGACGATTTGAACCCGATACGCCTTGAGGCTGAGGTCAAACAGAACTTAATGGTGAATCAGCGTCGTTATGCAGCGATTTACGTCCCTGAAGGTGTTCAACGTGTCCAAATATGGATGACGCCAACACAATCCACCACGAATAATGTTGATCTCTTTGCAAGCCAAGTCACATGGCCAAGTAGAGATGACTATCAATGGAACTCTGTGCGATCAGACAGTCATGAATATCTATCGATGCCAATAGAAAAAGCCGGTTATATCTACTTCACTTTGGATGCGCAAGCACGAGGTGAGAATGTTGACTTAGTGGCTTATTTCGATTAATCACGATAAAAATCATTGAACTCAGTTTAGTTTGCTCAAAAACTAACGAGTTCATAGACAAAACATCAACAAAAGAACGCAGAGCCATCTAGACTCTGCGTTCTTTATTGTGATCGAGATAATTAAGCCGCTTGGATATTTGTCGTAATGTACGGCTGCCAAGCCTGTTGATATAAGTTGAGAGATTGATGGCGAATTTGATGGATTTTGGCTACTTCCCAATCGGTCAGTTGTCTTTGCTCTTGGCTGGCGTTACGTTCGATATGCTGTATTTGTTCGTATAAAGCATGCTCTGGGCCACTTTTGACTTCCGCGATGGCTTTTAAGTGCAATTGAACTTCGGCAATAATTTTACTTTTTGGTAATTCGACTAAGAGATTTAAATCACGGTAGCCAGAGGCTGCTGGTGTTTTAAAGCGATTTTTTACTTTCACGATCCTCGCTTCGCGTCCTAACACCTCATAAGCTTCGACTAAACTTGGTACATCGTCAGCAATGATGGTCGCGCGTGCTAAATCAGTAATTCGTTCTGGTTGGCCATTGAGTTCTAATGCGATTTTTTCGAGCGCTCTTGAACGAGATTTAGTTCCAGAAAATAGGGCTTGAGCCGATGTGAGCATTGCAGTACCAGTACATAAGGCTTCTAGCTCTAGTTGAGCGTCACTCGCTTTTTGATAAAGTTCATCAAAGTTACTGTATGGTTGGATGACCGAGTGATGCGTGCTTTGGATACCGTATAAACCACTTAAACTATGCTTAAAGCGTTGGGCATTGATTTCATTTTGATATTCTCCTTGGGGCGTTTGAGACGATACATTGACCGGAATGGTTGCGGCGAAGGCAGGGGCTCGGCTTAACATGAATAGCATGAGGGCCGTCGTTCTTAGCAATAGACTCATTCATTCTCCTTAGCTTGCGTTGTTTAGGTCAAAAGAAGGACTTAAAAGAACGCTAATCCAACAACAAACAGAAGCCACTAAGGTTTAAGTTGGGGTGACTGAAACGAATTCAACCTAAAGTATCTTCTCTATTTCAATAATATGGCTTTGGTCACAGTGTTGAGACTCTTGATTGGGTCCACAGTTCCGCATTCGAATGTAAAGAAATGTATATCCTTCACATTTGATGTTGAGCCCTATTGATGACAACAGCATAATACAGCCTTTTGCGTACTTTAGCGTATCAGTAAGCTAGTCGTCTTTGAATAATACAATGGTTGAGAAAAATGAGAGATCCAGAATTTTGGCATAACAAATGGGCGGCGAATCAGCTTGGTTTCCATCTTGATGACGTTAATCCATTACTCATGGAATATTGGTCAGCGACGTTACCCCAACGTAGTGATAACGTTTTTGTTCCTTTGTGTGGAAAAAGTGAAGACTTAGTCTGGCTAGCCGCTAGACATGATGAGGTTCAAGGTGTTGAGCTTAGCCCAATAGCAGTAAGAGCCTTTTTTGCTGAACATTTTTATACGCCATTAGTGACTCAACTGTCTGCACAGCATGAGAGTTATCAATTTGATGAACTGACTCTTTATACTGGGGATATTTTTACCGCGCCATTGACTCCGGTTGATATTATTTATGATCGCGCGGCCTTAATCGCTCTCCCAGAAGAGATGCGAGTACACTATGCTGAGCGCTTAAAAAGCTTACTGAAGCCGGGAGGTAGAATATTGCTGATCAGTTTGGATTACCCTCAAGAAGAGCGCAGTGGCCCACCATTTAGTGTTAATGAACAAGAAATTCGTCAGTTATTTAATGGCTTTGATATCCAACGTTTAGCTCGTGATGAAGTGGATGCACAGAATCCGGAAAGCGTCAAAAAAGGAGTCAGTTATTTTGCTGAAGAGGTCTGGTTAATAAAAACATAAAGAGCCAAGGCTTTTCGGCATAATGATATAAACTGTAATCAAGGATTTGTTAATTAGGCTCTATTTTGAGCCTCAGCCTCAGCCTCAGCCTCAGCCTTAGCCGTAGATAATAAGGATCGTTTTATGTTTTTTAATCAGCAGTCCAAACAATTAAAACAAGTTACTCAAGAGCGTGACCAGTTAATCGCTGCGGGCGATATTCTTGGGGCAATCGGTAATCATACCGCTTACATCGAGTTTACCCCCCGAGGTGAAGTGTTATCTGCGAATAAGCTTTTCTTACAAGTCACAGGGTATGGTTTAGAAGAGATTAAAGGGCATCATCATCGAATGTTCTGTGCTAAAAAACTGAGTGATTCACCTGCTTACTCAACTTTTTGGCAGCAGCTTGCTCAAGGGCAATCTCAATCGGGAACGTTCAGTCGTTTAACCAAAAGCGGGCAAGAAATTTGGATCGAAGCGACCTATATACCGATTAAAAATCAGCAAGGTAAAGTCTATAAGGTGATTAAAATTGCCAGTGATGTGACTAAAGCGAAACAAAAATTAGATTCGCAGGCGGCCGTTTTTAATGCTGTGGATAAATCGATGGCGGTGATCTCTTTCACACCGGATGGGACAATTATTGAAGCCAATAAAAATTTCTTAACGGCACTTGGTTATCAATTGAATGAGATTGTCGGTAAACATCATCGTATTTTTTGCGATGAATCATTTCATCAAGAACACCCTAAATTCTGGAGCGAATTAGCGAAAGGCAAGTTTCAATCAGGATTATTTAAACGCTTGACTAAGTATGGTGAGGAAATTTGGATAGAAGCGACCTACAATCCGATTTTTGATGATCAAGGTAAGATCGTTCGAGTTACTAAATTTGCTAGTGATATAACCGATAGAATACAAAGGTCAAAACGGATAGAAGAGGCGACTCTGATTGCCGAGCAGCGTTCTCAAGAAACGGTTTCTCTAACTCATGATGGTTCAAAAATGGTGGCCGATGCGGCTGCTAGTGCACAAGATATTGAAGCTACGGTCAATAAAGCCAATGAGCTAATGGGGCAGTTAGCTGGGCAATCTAAACAGATTGTGCAAATTGTGACCACCATTTCTAGTATCGCTGATCAAACCAACTTATTGGCGTTGAATGCGGCGATTGAAGCGGCGAGGGCTGGCGAGTATGGCCGTGGATTTGCGGTCGTTGCCGATGAAGTCCGCTCACTTGCAGCCAACACCTCTAAAGCGACCGATGAAATCAGTGCCATTGTAAAAAGAAATACCGAATTAACGACAACCTCAGAAGCGAGTTTAGACAGTGTGCGTTCCAAGGTGACAGAGTGTAATAACCAGTTAAGTATTACCAAAACATTGATTGAAGAAATACGTAAGGGTGCGGTGTACGTTGCGGAGACGATAGAAAAAATCAAATAGTGTTGCCGTTCTCATTACTGATCATAATGAGAACGCTGTTTTTGTTATCGACACGATTTATTGTTGAGTGACAGTAATACGATTAGTACTCAATACTAATCGCTTTAGCGCATTCTATGGCTCGATCTGTGGCTTCGGTCGTCGTTTTACCACGTGTTAAAGCGACACCTAAACGACGACGCCCATTAATCTCAGGTTTCGCAAATAGACGAACCTGAGCGGTTGGTACACTCAGCGCATCATCCAATCCTGAAAATTGGATGTTGTTTGAGATACCTTGACCAAGAATAGCGGCTGAAGCTGAAGGCCCATATTGAGTTATCGCTCCGACGGGTAAACCGATAAAAGCCCGCACGTGCAGTGCAAATTCCGATAAATCTTGCGAAATCATCGTCACCATACCAGTATCGTGTGGTCGAGGGGAGACCTCATTGAAAATGACTTGGTCGCCTTTGACGAACAATTCAACACCAAATAATCCATAGCCACCAAGCGCATTAACAATTTCCTCGGCAACATATTCAGCGGCTTTTAAGGCATTTTCGGACATTGCTTGTGGCTGCCAAGACTCACGATAATCACCCTCTTCTTGTCGGTGACCGATAGGGGCGCAAAAATGGACACCATCGATAGCGCGAATCGTTAATAAGGTGATTTCATAATCAAAATCAACAAAACCTTCGACGATTACTCGACCTGCACCTGAACGTCCGCCTTGTTGAGCATAGTGCCATGCTTGTTCAATATCTTCTGGGCTTTTTAAAACACTTTGACCTTTACCAGAAGAGCTCATGATCGGTTTACAGACACAAGGTAAGCCAATTTGCTCGACAGCGAGCACGAATTGCTCATAGCTATCAGCAAATTGATAATTGGAGGTTGGTAGCGATAGCTGCTCAGCCGCGAGACGGCGAATGCCTTCTCGATTCATCGTCAATTGAGTCGCTTTAGCGGTTGGGATAACCGTGAAACCTTGTGTTTCTAATTCGAGCAGCTTATCCGTGGCGATGGCTTCCACTTCAGGCACGATATAGTGAGGTTGCTCTTGCTCGATGACTTGCTGCAGCGCTTGAGGATCAAGCATATCGAATACATGGTAGCGATGTGCGACTTGCATTGCAGGGGCATTCGCATAGCGATCACAAGCAATGACTTCTAAACCAAGACGTTGACATTCAATAGCGACTTCCTTACCGAGTTCGCCTGAACCAAGTAATAGCACCCGTGTTGCACTATTGAGAGTAGCCGTTCCCAACATAAAGAATCCTTATTCATACTCAATGCCCAGATGACATTGACTTTCGCTTGAGAGATAAAAACAGCGGCAATGATACTGGAACAGCATGAAAAAGAAAACGTTTGCGGCATAAGGTAACACTCGATTATCGATCGTTAAAACCTCAACGGCATAGGCCTCATAACGGAAAAATGTTCAGAGATAGTCCATACTGTTGGTATTGAAATAAGTGAAATGGATGGTTTTAGTCGGATACTTAACTTATCGTGGAGCAATATCACGTTACGTGTCGGTTTTAGCAACTAAAATCGGATATCTAAGAGCGATGTTAATGAAGAGACGACGATGATCCGTAAGGTTAATTTAGAAATAAAGACAGCTTTACTTTTTGCTCTAGGTTTAGTTGGCGTAGTACTCAGTAGTTTATTGCTGACTCGGTATTTTTTCTTATATAGCTTATATGAGTTAGAAAATATGGAGGTTAGACGAGCGAGCACTCAGGCCTCATCGGTAATTGAATCAATTATTAAGAGTCAAGAAGAGGCCTCTTATGATTGGGCTCATTGGGATGAAACTTATTTGTTTTTGATTGATAAGGATACGGTTTACGTCGAACGTAATTTAACACAGGAAAGCCTAGATATTTTAGGTGTTGATATTATGGTGTTTCTTAAGCCGATGGGAACGCTTTCGTTAGCCTATGGACGCTTTTCAGACTCAGAGGTTAGCCACATTACCGATCAAATGCTGAATTCGGACAGTGTGACAGAATATTTACATTTGATGGAAAGACGAAGAGATAGTGATAAACAAAGTTTTTCCGGTCTTATTCGTGTTGATCAGCAACTATGGGTTATAAGCCTCACATCAGTAAGAGATAATAGTGGTCAAAGTGACATGGTCGGTTGGATGCTTTGGGCTCAAGATTTGACCGCACGTTTTCCTGAACGTTATCAAGCGATTTTAATGGCTGACAATCAACTGATTACCGATTCTGAAGCACTAACATGGTGGACAGAGGTGAGTGTTTCGGAACCTTCATTGGTCATTGAGCGAACAGAACAGTTTTTAACGCATTATTCTCTACTTAAAAGCGCTGTAAATGAGCCGATTGGTGTCTTAAAAACCATAGAACCCAGAATGTATTTTCAACAAGCGAAAATAGTTTTCTTTCGTTTGATCGTAGTGATGACGGTGGTTACAAGTGCTATTGCTCTAGGAATGTACGGTATTTTTTGGATAACCGTCAGTAAACGATTTAGTTATTTTGAGAAGGGGATGCAAAGCTTATTAAGCTCGGTCGATGCTCCGATAAAGAACAAACACACTGATGAGTTTGATCGTATTACTCAATGGGTGAGTGCACTTGCAGAGTCTTCAACACAAACTCAAGAAAAACTGCAAGAAACACTACAAAAATTTGACGCATTATACCATGGACATACGGTTGGGATGATCCTATTAACTGATAAGATCATCGTGGATGTCAGCCCTACCTTGTTAATGTTGTTAGGGTTTCAACGTGAGCAACTGATTGGGCAACCGATAGGCAGTATCTGTGGATGCCACAATACTCAATGTGGCTCCGATCAATTTTATCGTTTACTCAGTCAAGGGCAGCATCACTTTGAAACAGCCATGAAGCGCAGTAATGGTACTGAGATCATCTGTTCGGTGGAAGCGGCGTTACTCAATGATCGTGATCAAACGTCTATTATGTTATCGGTGAAGGATATCAGTGAGCAAAAGCAGCAAGCGGCATTAATCCAAACCTTAACCCATTATGATCCCGTTTCAGGTTTATTAAATCGTCCTACGTTGGTGGACAATGCGAATCAATTATTACTTAATCACCCTCCGGTTAGTATTCTTTACTTATACGCAGCACGATTAAAAGAGATAGAGGCGGTATATGGTCATGATTATTATGATAGGGCTGTGCAGCATCTTGCGACGACTTTAAAACATACATTTCCTGATCTCTCGATAGGACGGGTGAGTGAGCATGCCTTTATGGTATTGAGTACGGATTCCCAAGATGAGTTAATACAAAAGGGCAATCGCATTTTAACGATTTATCGCCAGAAAATTGTGCTAGAAGATATTGAGTGCGATCTTGGCTTAAAAGCGACTTTAGTCTCTTCGTCTATTGGAGTGAAGGATTTTGAGCGTTTATCTCGTGGTGCTGATTATGCGGCGACTCACCATCGCTCCAGTGTATTTGTCACTATGGTCAGTGCAGAAGATACTCAACGCGCAGAGACATTATTAGTGATACATCGAGATATTATCTCTGCGCTAAAAGAAGGCCAATTTATGGCCTATTATCAGCCGATTGTAAAAGCCTCATCGGGTGAATTAGTAGGTTTTGAAGCGCTTGCTCGTTGGCAGCATCCACAGCTTGGTTTGCTTTTCCCTGAAGTTTTTATTCCTGTGGCTGAGCAGAGAAAATTAATTGTTGAGCTCGGAGAGCAAATCCTTGATAAAGCTTGCCAATTTATTCAGAGTTTACCTCACCATGAAAGTCATCATTTGAGTATTCATGTCAATATTTCCAGTCCACATTTTCATCATAATAGCTTAGTTGATACATTAAAACGTCTGATTCATCATTACCAACTGCATCCTAGGCAACTGGTGCTTGAATTAACAGAAAGTATTTTATTGGGTGCAGAAGAAGATATCATTCAACGGATGCAAACCATTAAAGCTCTAGGAGTGCAACTTGCCCTCGATGATTTTGGTACCGGTTATTCTTCTTTTAGTTCGTTGTGTAATTTCCCATTAGACATTGTTAAATTGGACAAATCTTATATTGATCGTCTGGAAGATAATCAAAAAGCGCAAATACTGATTAAAAATATTATCTAACCTGAACTCTGGATAAGAAACTGAGCTGGCAGAGGAACTAATTGCTCGTTCCCCGATCTGATCATTCGACCAAAAGGAACAGATACCTCCAAGGAAAGAGCATGGACAAATTAATTGAAACCTT